>URVL01000167.1 GCA_900551265.1 uncultured Eubacteriales bacterium
GACGCTTGTGCTGACGCAGGACCCGGCTACGACTTCAGAAAGAAATGCGTATAATACCCTGGAGGATTCCCTGTCGGACGCAGATGTTGTGTGCTATATTACAGATGAGTTTGGATATTCGTATTTGATGGAACAAGGGGCACTTCGCGACATGGCGTTTTTTGGAATAACAAGTGAGGATACCTACCGGCTACGATTAAACGATACAGCCTTGTGGGATGGCGTTGATGAGCCGCGGAACTTTTATCTGGTTATGAAAAACATTCCAGATGAGCAGTATAAAGATTTTTACCTCAGCACCATTACGACAATGGTTGTTGATATGTGTTATGATTTAGTTGGCGAACCTGTTGTGACGCCTGAGGCATAAATAAAGCCCCGTAGCGTTTTTGCGCTGCGGGGCGAACTATTTGTATCCCGTACGTATTAATTTAAAAACTTCTTGAAAAATATTGCCGCATCATCCAAAAGACCCAGATCAAATAGCAGCGATGTACAGATATAACGGTCTCGGATATCCTGTGTGCAAACAAGCGCATCCATAGTATCTTCCGCTGAAATACCGATTTCCCCTGGACGCACCGGCATGCCAAGTTTTTTTGCAGCTTCATAAATTGTGTCTATGTCCGGTAGTTCCGCCTGTATAATTGCCAGAATATCGTTCCAATGCGCACAAATATACTCTGCATGTGCAAGACGGATCTCAGAATCATTTTGACGGGATTTTTTGACGGATGCAAAGATTTCGTCCGCCACAGCGCCAAATATGCGGCGTATTTTTGCCTCCCAAGCGGTGTTATCAAAGGCGGCAATTGCGGCTTTTGCATGTGTTAAATCCGGCTTTATACGCTTGATATATTCATAAAGCTCTAATGTCAGCATTGTGCCAACGCCGACCTGTATGCCATGCAGTTCAAGTGTGCGGCCGCGTGCGATGTTAATCATTTCCCATATATGAGAGAACCGGTGTTCGATACCGGAGGCCGGACGCGAAACATTTGCATACGCCATGGCAAGTCCGGAGAGGACAAGACCTTCCGCAACGTAGCCAACGGCATCCGGATCTCGTGCCAGAATTCCATCCACTGACGCCATAATTTTTGAAACGGCGGTACGCATCATATCAGCGATTGCTTCGCAATAATATTCCCCCGTGACAAGATTGGCTATACGCCATTCACATATGGAAATATACTTTGCGATCATGTCTCCAAAGCCGGCGCGCAGCATGCGCATGGGTGCCTGTGCCATAATTTCTGTATCACAGATAACGCCCTCCGGACCATTATTGTAGATGGTCAACTTGACGCCCTCAAGCTCCATGGCGGAGGAATTGGAGGCATAGCCGTCCATAGACGGCGCAGTACCAACGATGGCACAGGGGCGTTTTGCAATCCATCCAAGCATTTTGCATAAATCGTTAATTACGCCGCTGCCAACTCCCAGCACAACATCGCATTGGTGATCAAACCGCATGGCGAGGATACCAAGCTCTCGTTCCGAGGGAAGTACAGGGTGCTCATGCCCAAAAACGTAAAGCGCATAGGGGATACCTGACGCCTTGAGAATTTGAACAACCTGTTCCCCCGCAGCTTTGTAAGTGTTTTGATCACATACCACAAATGGATGGGAGACACGCAGCGCTGCAAGCATTTCCGGAATAGCCTTGACAGCACCGCGACCGATTTTGAGATACTTAACGCCGGTTGCATGGTGACGGCCACATGTGCAGTCGTATCCGTCCGGCTTTAATAATTCGTCAAAGGACATGTTTTTGAAATCAAACATGACTAAAGATCCTTTCTGTATGCTTCTGAAAATAGCGCCGCCCAAAGGCGCATCTTGCTTTATACTTCGGCGTACATTTCGTCAAGTGCCGCCGTAATATTTTCAAGCGGAGTGCCGGGGAGAATTCCGTTGCCCATGGCAAACAGCAGGCCCCCTTCCGGACGGTTAAAAATGCGACGCATCCGCGCAATTTCTGCACGCACCTCGTCTGGCGTGCCATGAATGAGAATCTGCTGGACGTCCATACCTGCACAAAAACTAATCTTGCCGCCAAAACGCTGCGCAGTCTCTTCCATATCCATGCAGCCTTTCTGAATGGGATGCAGCACGTCTACACCGGATGCAATGATATCGTCCATGAGAAGCGTATTGTCGCCGCAGGAGTGGATGAAAAAATGCATACCGCGCGCATGAATATAAGATGCGATTTCCTGATAGAGAGGGAAATAGAGCTCGTGGAATATGGCAGGGGACATCATGGGTCCCATTTGATGTCCAAGATCGTCTGAGGTAAAAATTGCGTCACAGCCAAGCGCCGCATAACGATCGATAATTACTTTATAGAAGGCTACCATCGCCTGTCCCAGCGTCTTCAACCCATCCATATTATCGTAATAATCCATCATCAGATTTTCCATGCCGCGAATCATCCAGAATCTTTCATGCAGAAAAAACCAAAAAGATCCAATTTTATATTGGTCAGGATGCAACTGGGCAATATGCGTCACTTCCTGAAAATTACCAGGTTCATTAGGGTCTGGCATGTGGGACAAGAATTGATCCAGCTCGTCCCAGTCGGGCAAGAGCACCGTATGTTGCCCGATGCTGTGCTTTTCAAAGTTTTCATAGTCGTTGCGATAGCCAAAACGGTATTCGGGATTGGCATTTGAAGAGGTCGCAAAACCAGGTTGCTGATACCAGAGCATACAGACGTCGTCTGGATATGCGGCATCAATCTCGTCAAGACGGCTGCCATATACGTCGCGCAGGCCTGCTCCCCACCACTTTGCCATCATAACCGGGATACCCGGCGAACCGCCGTGCCGTCCTACGATGGAGCGAACTTGTTCCTTTGTCAATGCTTTTCGCATGCTTTCACCTCTGTCAATCGAAATGTGACGCAGCCGCCACAGAACCGCGTACTGTTTGAAGATCCATCTTTCATATCAATTTCCACTTTATTATAACAGTCTGCATAAGGCTGTGCAAGAAAAGATTTCTTGAAAGCAATCTTATGGTATGCTAAAATAGACGTAATGATGAAGAATAAAACATTCCGTTGTAGACGCCGTTATCTTTTACAGTGGTGTTGTGAGAATTTTGTTATAAGTTGATAAAATGTGATTGGATATTTTGAAATTATATAACGGAGGTATCAGGGATGCTGTCTGTTGGTTCGTTGAAAACGGATTATTGTATTCAGGCGGAAGGCGTCGGGAAACGTCCGCATTTTGGGTGGGTGTTGCAGAGCGATGGCGTGAACGTTCGTCAAACAGCTTTTGCGTTTCGACTATCAGAATCTGCAAATTTTACATCATTACTTTTTGACAGTGGCGAAGTAGTATCAAACGAGTCTGCACACTATGTCCCGGATGGCCTGCCGCTTTTGCCGGCGCGGCGTTACTATTGGCAGGTGCGTGTACGCGACAATTACGGCAGAGATAGCGGGTGGAGCGAGCCGGCAACCTTTGTCACGTCGCTGCTCGACAGCCCGTGGCAGGCGGAATTTGTTTCAGCCGAAACGGAGGCCGATGCCGGAGATTCTCAGGGTACGTGTGTCTGTGGTGCCCTGCCCATTGGAAAACCCGTACGAACAGCGTATGCGTATACAACCGCGCTTGGCGTCTATCATTTTTACATAAACGGCGAAAAAGTTGGACGTGATCAGCTCGCGCCCGGCTGGACCTCCTATCGGAAACACCTACTTTATCAGACCTATGACGTCTCTAACCTTTTGAGACCCGGCAAAAACGATGTTTCCGCGTGGCTCGGTGCTGGCTGGTATAAGGGCGAAATGGGTTTTTTACATAACCGCAATAACTATGGATGCCAGACGGCGTTTCTGTGCCAGATTGAAATAGACTATGAAGATGGCTCCCATGAGACGTTTTCATCTGACAGTTCCTGGGAAGCTGAGGATACGCCGGTTGTCTTTTCAGAAATTTATCACGGAGAAACCTATGATGCGAGGATCCTGCTTTCCAACCGGCGGCCGGTTACGCTAGTTCCTTATGAAAAAGCATGCCTGGAGGCACAGAGCGGGTGTCGTGTCCGTGTAATGGACACCATTCCGGTACGGCAGATTTTAAAAACGCCACGCGGAGAAACCGTACTTGATTTCGGTCAAAATCTGACCGGTTTTGTGCGATTCTCCGTCTTGGGACGGGCGGGAGACGAGGCTGTACTCCGTTGCTTTGAGGTGCTTGACGGGGACGGCAACGTCTATACGAAGAATCTGCGTTCGGCGAGACAGACGGTTCGGTATATTTTAAAGGGTGGGGAGCGCGAGACTTATCAACCGCTTTTTACCTTTCAGGGCTTCCGTTATGTGCAACTTGTCAGCTGGCCTGGGGAACCGGCCGCAGAGGATTTTCTGGCATTGGTCGTGCATTCCGATATGGAGCAGACTTGTGAGTTTGAGACCTCAAATAAGGAGCTGAATCAACTTTATCACAATATTCTATGGGGACTCAAAGGAAACTTTTTGGACATTCCGACCGATTGTCCGCAGCGGGATGAGCGCCTGGGATGGACAGGTGATGCGCAGATTTTCTGCCCGACTGCGTGTTTTCTGATGAATACCTATGTCTTTTTTCGCAAGTGGTTGCGTGACCTGGCCGCCGATCAAACGGAAGAGGGAGGTGTGCCGCATGTCATACCGGATATTATTTCTACAAAGAGCAATGTCAGTGATAACTGGTTGCTAAAAAGCGGCGCACATTCTGCCGCTGCATGGAGTGATGCTGCGGTGCTGAATCCATGGAATTTGTATCTGGCCTACGGTGACCGTCGGATTTTAGAAGAACAGTATGCGAGTATGCGTGCGTGGATCGAATTCATGCGGCGGCATGCAGACGGCCCTGTCTGGCGGTATAAGCTGCAGTTTGGC
>URVL01000168.1 GCA_900551265.1 uncultured Eubacteriales bacterium
ATACGACCTGAAGATTTACGCAGTGTATGACGGCGAAAGAGGCGAGCCCATCTGCTATCGCGGCTGGTCCAACGACAGCTACTCCGAGCCGATCGCTAAAGAGGATATCCGAAATACAGGCGCATATGTTCGTCTGGTAGACCCGGATTCTGTGGACTGGTACAAGATGACTGCCGAATTTAACGGCAAGCAGGTTGCCAGCTTCAAGCACGGCGCTGCTTCCGGCAACTCCATGAAATTTACGCTTCCCGACTATACCGGTGCATTGAGTGTGGTAGTGGAAGACTTTGCCGGAAACAAGTCTGAGCCTACTGTTGTAGTGCTTGATAAGGGCGAAATTGTTGATCCTACTAACCTGATTACCGAAGAGCACTTCCCCGATGCTGCTCTGCTGAAGGCTGTAAAAGAGCAGGTCGGCCTGACTCTGGATACGCTGGAGAAGTTTACCGGCACTCTGGATCTGTCCGGCACTGAGGTCAGCGACCTCACCGGTATGGACCGTCTGACCGCTATGACCGGCGTGAACTTCAGCAACTGCACCGCCCTCACCGACATTTCCGGTCTGGACAAGTGCGCAGCTCTGAAGGAAGTTAACATCAGCGGCTGCACCGCGCTGGAAACCGTTGATCTGGCGGGCCTCGGCCTTGAAAAGCTGGAGCCTTCCGGTGAATATGCAGCCATTAAGTCTGTAGACATTTCCGACAACAAGCTGGATCTCAGCGAAGGCACTCCCGAGCGTGCATTTGTAGACGCTGCTCTGGCTGCTACCGCAACCGTTGAGACGCAGGCTGCCGACAAGGTGAACCTGGCTCCCAGCGCTACCATTATTGGTTCCCAGAACGTGGCCAATGCCAAGCTGTTTGTGGACGGCAATACCGGCACCAATTTGATGATTGCGGGCCTGCAGGCGTTCGGGCAGGATCTGATGGGCGCCGCATTCCTTGCCCGTATCCCTGTCAATCTTCTCGACAAGGGCATTGCCTGCTTCATCGCATGGATTATTCTGCGTAAGCTTCCGGAAAATATGCGCTCGCTGTCCGGCGGCAAAAAAGCGGCCTCTGCAGAGCCGGAAAAACAGGCGGAGGAAGCAAAATAACGCCTCGTTCTGCCGATGAGACGGGAAATTTTTGATGGGAAGGGAACTGACATGCTGCAAGAACGTAATTTCCCCACATTTTTAACAAAGCTGACACCGGCGCCGAAGCTGTGGTTTGCCTTGGGGTTGATTTTGGCAAATATCTTACTTAAAAATCTTTATTTTTCCATTGCGGTCATCATCGTCAGCGTTGTTATGATCATCAAAGAGAAGCATATGGGATTGTTCAAGCTGATCCTTGTGACTATGGTGGTCATGGCCGTTTCAATGTATGGCATTCATGGAGCAATGGCACCGGTGATAGACAAGGCGTCAGATCCCGTCCTGTTTCAGGTGTTCGGTATCCGCTATTATGCGAAAGGGTTTGCGTACGCCTCACGTTATTTCATGCGTGCAATTCCTCTTATGTGCGCGCTCTTTCTCATTTTTCTCAGCATTGATATGACGGATCTGGGTGTTACGATGTGCAAGGCGGGGATTTCTTATAATTTTGTGTTTACCTTTGTGGATTCTTTTCAGGTTATTACACTGCTGCGAAAGGATATGGAACAGATTCGTGATGCTCAGCGCGCACGTGGCCTGAACACCGAAGGAAACCTGCTTCAGCGATTTAAGGCGTTCATACCCATTATTGTGCCTGTGGTGGCGAATTCCATCATCAAGGTACAGGATCAGGCGGTCGCAATGGATACAAAGGGTTTTAATTCCAGCTGCAAAAAGACTGTTTACCGTGAGTTGACTCCTTACAAATGGGATGCGGCTTGCAAGTGGTTGGGCATCTTCCTGGGCGTGTTTGCCGTTCTTTACAGAATCTTGGCGGCAGTGCAGGTGATTCCCGCATTTCTGACCAATATCATATAAATAAACAGGTCAATGCGGGGGCATGCATGGGCGTTTGCTCTGCATGCTCCCGTTCTATTTTCCGAAGAGGTGGATTATGATACCCAAAATCGAACCGCAGGCGGATGCACAATATATTTATGTTAAAAAAGAAGCTTTTTACAAAGGAAATTTCATAAGTCTGATGTGTGAATCATTCTTTTTTGCATTCGCACTTACGATGTTTTCTCCGGAGAACGTATTGCCTGTTTATGTATCGTCGCTCTCTGACAAGGCAATTTATATTGCACTGATCTCGGCCCTTTATTATGGCATTTCGTACAGCGCAACCGTATTTTCCTGTGTTGTCGGTGTGAATGCAAGAAGTCCGAAGTGGATCAGTGTGGTGATTTGTTTTTTGCAAAGAATCGGCTTTTTTCTGATTTTCCTATCCACATATTTGGCCAGCGGAAATGTAAAACTGGCGCTTGTGACATTTTTTGTTTCGCTCACATTGTACGCAGGAAGCGCCGGAATGTCGAACCCGTTGTTCGCGCAGATGGTGGGGACGTCTATTCACCGAAACGTAGGTACCTTTTATGGTGCGTATAACATGGTGGGCGCATGTAGCGGCGTCCTGGCATCCGTTGTACTTACGCAATGTCTTGCGCGCCTGGAATTTCCGTTCAGCTCGCGTTGCGTGTTCCTTTTGGGACTGATTTCCGCGCTCATTGCGACGGTCGTCGTATGCGTGGGTGTGCGGGAAGTAACGGACGACAGAGTACGGGAGAAAATCCGTCTGCGTGATATTTTTCCGATTGGCACGCAGATACTACGTGAGAATCGTGGCTTCCGAAACTATACGATTATTAAAATACTTGTAGGTGCGGCAGAATTTGCCATTCCATATTACATTATCACCGCCAGCGGCTTGAAAAATGTGCCTGCTGGCTTCGTAGGCATCATGGCAACTATTTATCTGGTGGCAAAGATGGTGGGCTCGTTGGTAATGGGGCGGTTGGCAGACCGCTTCGGGGCAATGATCGTTCTGCGCGTTTCCTGCATCTGCGGGGCCGTTGCGGCACTGTTGGCGGCGTTTATAAAAGATTATAGACTTGCATATGTGATGTATGCGCTATTGGCTGTTGCTGTGAACGGTATCATGATGTCCAGCAGCATTGCCTGCGTAACATGTTCTAAAAATGTGCGCACGCCCATCTATATGGCTACTGTGGGATTGCTGTGTGCTCCGCTTTATGTTATCACATCTTTCTGTGGTGCTGCTCTTGCAAGCTGGTTTTCCTATACGGCACTTTTTTTGCTTGCGGTAGGGGTATACGCGGTGAGTGCGCTGCTCACATTCTGGTTGAAAGATAGCCGTGGGCAGGCAGAGAAAGGAGAATAAGGTGCAAAAAATTATTTTTGCGGCACATTGTCTACTGAATACTGCCGCCAAGGTGGTTTTGTATGAAAAGGAGGACATGGCTGCTGAAGAGACTTTACGGCGGCGTTTCCTCTCAAAAGCCGTCAATTGTGGCATACAGCTTGTCCAATTACCCTGTCCGGAATTCACGCTTTATGGAGCCTGCCGCTGGGGACATGTTAGTAATCAGTTTGACAATCCTTTTTTTCGCAATCATTGCCGTGAACTGCTGGCGCCATATCTTCTGCAAATGAAAGAATATCTGGCGCATCCGGAAAGGTTCCGATTGCTGGGTGTTGTGGGGGTCGACGGCAGCCCGAGTTGCGGCGTAGACTATACTTCGGCGGGAAACTGGTATGGCAGCTTTAGCGGCCGGAAGGATTTGGAGCAAACTCTGAAAGGCGCCCGTCTTGCAACGGGGTACGGTATATTTATGGATGAACTGTGTAAAATGCTGCGCGAGGAAGGCCTGGCGCAGCGAATAACCGTTACATCTCTTTTTGCGCCGGAGCCGGAAAAATGCTTGTCGCTGCTGGAAGAATGATTTTTCCTCAGATTATGAAGATCGGATGAAAACAAGAGGTCCCGGAGTAAGCTGATGCTTCTCCGGGATCTTGCTTTTGAGGAAAGCGGCATGAAGAACGCCCGCACTGTGATTGAACCCCAACGTTTCAAATGGTATGATATTGGTAATACAGTAATAGGACGCGTGGCGTCGGGACATCTCAGGAGGTATTGCAATTATGCTGGCCTATACTTATGTGGAACGCGGAAAATTCGAATTGCAGGAAAAACAAAAGCCTGCCTTGCAGGATGACCGGGATGCGATTATCAGGGTAACGCTGGCCAGCATCTGCACCAGCGATCTGCACATTAAGCATGGCTCGGTGCCGCGCGCTGTGCCGGGCGTTACCGTTGGGCACGAAATGGTGGGCGTGGTGGAGGCTGTGGGGCCGGCAGTAGCGGCTGTAAAGCCTGGAGACAGAGTGGCGGTAAATGTAGAGACGTTTTGCGGCGAATGCTTTTTTTGCAAGCATGGCTATGTAAACAACTGCACTGATCCGAACGGCGGGTGGGCGCTGGGCTGCCGCATCGACGGGGGACAGGCGGAGTATGTCCGGGTGCCGTATGCCGATCAGGGGTTGAACAGGATTCCGGCCAATGTCAGCGACCGCCAGGCTCTTTTGGTGGGCGACGTGCTGGCCACGGGTTTTTGGGCGGTACGCATTTCTGAAATCGGCCCGGAGGATACCGTGCTCATTATCGGCGCCGGGCCGACAGGCATCTGTACGCTGTTGTGCGCACTGTTGAAAAGGCCTGCCCGTGTTATTGTCTGTGAAAAGGACGCGGCGCGCCTGCGCTTTGTACGGGAGCATTATCCGGAGGTCCTGACGGTGGAACCGGTTCATGCGCTTGAATTTGTACGGGCCAACAGCAGCCACGGCGGTGCGGATGTGGTGCTGGAGGCAGCGGGCGCGGAGGAGACATTCCGTCTGGCCTGGAAGTGCGCGCGCCCAAACGCCGTGGTCACCAT
>URVL01000169.1 GCA_900551265.1 uncultured Eubacteriales bacterium
CCGTACAGCTGTATGCGAAGATAATCGACACCGCCCGCAAACGTAGCCTCGCTTGGCGGATTCATCAGGCCAATGAGCGGCTCCGTCAAAATCAAGCCGACAACCATGGAAACAATAGAGAAGAACAGATTCAGCACCAGAGCCTGCCGCATAAAGTGATTTGCGCGTTCTGGCTCATGGGCTCCCTTGCATCGTGCGACCAATGCCGTCGCGCCGACATTCATGGAAGTGAAAATGGTATTTAAAATGAATTTTGGCTGCGTGGCAAGCGAGACGGCCGCGATTGCCGTTTCGCCGAGATTACCGACCATCATTAAGTCGAACATTGAGGTCAACTGTGACAGCGTCAATTCAATCAGCGTCGGCCATGCAATATGTATAATATCGCGATAAATGCCCCTTGACGATACCCCCTCCGGAATTACCTTTGTTTTGGAACGTCTCGTGCTGTACTCTTGTACAAACTCATCCGATCCAACCTCTACAGACTCCAATTCCATCACGCCGGCCATTTTAGGCCGCATCTTTTCTGAGATCTCTGACAAAACTTCCTACCTCCGAAATTTCACATATTGTATTTATTATATCACACCATCGCATAATTGCAAGCTGTTATTAACTCCCTGTAAAATGCAAAATGAACCACTATACAAAAAGACAAATGGATTCACCATTTGTCTTTTTCTCTCATCATATATCGGTTCTTCTCCGGCTGTCTATCACTCCGCATGGAAAAACGCGCCGGAAATTCTAATGCCGGTCCAGATTTCGGTCTTCATCCGATTAATTTCCTGAAATATGCCGCACACTGGGCGCAGACATCCGCATACTCATATTTATAAAGATCCAGTCCCAAACCGCCGTCAAATCCCACCTCACGCAGTTTGGTAATATAGGCAGGCAAGTCCATATCGCCCTCCCAGGGAACCAGATGGTCATGTATCCCGCGCGCCATATTCTCCACATGGCACTGAAGGATATACGGTGCCGACTGTTCAATGGCATAGAGAGGGTCCGGATCACATAGGAACACATGGCCAATATCGCAGTTGATACCCATCACCGGCGAATCCACCTCACGAAATGCGCGAAGAAGCAGCTCCGTATTGTCGATTACAAAGCCGGGTTCATATTCAACGGCAAGTCTGAGCCCCAACTCGCCCGCCATATGAGCAAGCTCGCGTGTCCTTTGAATCATGGCCTCCCACTGTGCCTCATACTCCTCGTTTTCACGCCGGATCGCACCATTGATAATGATATACTCGCTCTTCATCTCTGCCGCCACACGAATTAATTTACAGATTAAATCAAACGCCTCCGGCGTTTCCGTATAATCCATATGCGCACTGACGGAAAACCCTCGAACCCCGCTTCGCGCCATTGCATCATGCATGGCTGCGGCAAACCCCGGCGCACAAAACTCCTCGCGCAAATGAAAGTGCTTGTCAAACGCACTGATTTCCACGCCGTCAAATCCGGAATTCATAATAAAGTCCACCGCTTCCGCGTAGGAATACTGCGGCAATATCTGCGTTCTCCCATATAAAAGCATAAAAATAATCCCTTCTGTTTTTCTTGTATTTTATCACACCCGGCGAAATATTGTCAATAAAATGCAGCTTTACACCGGATCACACCGTCACACTCCATAGCAGATCTCAAGCCATCCCCATACCTTATTCATTCTATTAATCCGTACTTTGTCCACACCCGTTCGATCTTTTCCAAAAATGGCTTTGCAAACAACCAAAGGAATAAAACCGTTGCCGCCGCATGTGCGATATCCACAGGGACTCCCGTAAGGTATGCCGCTGCAATCATCTCCCAAGAGGGATCAGGCTGATACATCAGCACAGATGCCGGGTTCATAATTCCGCCGTAAATCAACACGGCGGCCAATGCACCAAACACGCAGAGAATCCATTTTTTCAAATGCGCACCGCGTTTGGCAAAAAAAGCGCCGGCCAAAAAACCGATCAGTCCCATTGTAAACATTTGCCATGGAGTCCACGGACCCTGACCAAAAAAAAAGTTAGACACAAACATCGTGGCTGCGCCGATTAAAAAGCCTGTCTCGCAGCCAAGTGCGACGCCGGACAAAATCACAATTGCCATAACAGGCTTAAAGCCCGGCAGCATGGCAAACGCTGTGCGCCCGGCGACACCTACCGCACAGAGCACGGCAACGACGACCAGTTCCCTGGCCTGTGGCCTCCGGCCCTCAAAGAGCAGGGCAAACGGCAGCATTGCTTCTATAATGATCAAAAACGATATCAGCGTATATTTCCGGTCTTCAAACACACGCATCCCAAGATAAACGGTTGCCGGGATTAACAGTAATACGATAAGCAGCGCCGCAGTCGTACGTTTCGATAAATCAAACCGGTTTCGCCGCCGTATCATATTATTTGACTGCCCAGTCTTTTGTGGTGCGTCCATTGCTTCTGTGCATATTTCACGAGTGCGGTTCTCTGAGGTATCATCCTCTCCTCTAGGGCCGTCGGGAGGAGCACCGGTACAGGCGGCGATCACATCCTCCGCCGTCACAGCTCCGGGCAGAAGCGCGCGCGACATACGGTTTGCCGCCGTTGTATAAAAACTGTTGCCCCCAAAAAATGCACGGGGCGTCCCTTCGCTCGTCACTATACCGTCAAACACCATGGCACAGCGATGCGCGTATTTTGCACAAAACTCGATGTCATGGCTGACCATAACGATACATACGCCCTCCTGTAAAAGTGCCGAAAGAATGTCCGCGAATTCCGCTTTAAAGGCTCCGTCAAGGCCCTTTGTCGGTTCATCCAGCAGCAATACTTTCGGCTCCAGCAAGAGAATCTTTGCCAATGCCACACGTTGACGTTCGCCGCCGGAAAGGTCATAGGGATGCCGGTCCAGCAGCTCCCGAACATGACAACGTGACGTGACCTCCTCAAACAGCCGGGTGCCCGAATCTTTCATCAGCACATCCTGTAGGTCTTCACGGACACTTTTTTTGACGAATAGCGTTCTTGGATCCTGCGGCAGAACGCCAAGCAGCCCTCGATACGGATTTTTTGCCGCAGCAAGTTCTGCGCCATTTATACGGACATGTCCGCGATACGGACGGCGTAAACCCGCCGCGATAGAAAGAGCGGTGGATTTTCCCGCTCCGTTTCCGCCCATAACCGCTAAAAATTCTCCTGGATAGACGCGCAGAGACAATCCCCTTAAAACATCCGGTGCCTCTTTCTCATAGCGAAACCAGATTTCATCCAGTTCTAAAGCCGGCGTTCCGGCAGGCGCCGGACGCGACGGTTCCGGCGGAACAGCGTGAAAGCCATGGGTATCCCGATAGTCTGCAAGCCATGCACGTCCTTCACGCACCGTAACAGGCCACACGTCGCTACACGAGGCCGCAGCTGAGACACGCATGGCGGTCGGCATAGACAGAAACATCGCATGTCCCTGCTTCCACAATAGTCTGCCAGTTTCAGAAGGCGTCCCATAACAAACGATACGGCCCGCATCCATAATAACCACTCTGTCGCTCATAGGCAGGACCTCTTCCAGACGGTGCTCTGTCATCAGCACTGTTGTCCCCATATCCCGGTTGATGCGAAAAACAGTCTCCAGAAAATCTGTCGCGGCAATCGGATCTAGTTGAGCGGTCGGTTCATCCAAAATCAGGACAGACGGCTGCATCGCCATAATGGCGGCAAGATTTAACAACTGCTTCTGTCCACCGGATAATTCCCGCACATCGCGGTGAAACCACGGCCCTATACCGAAATAGCTTGCCATTTCTGCCACACGGCGGCGTATTGTCAAAGTATCATATCCCAAACTCTCCAGTCCAAAAGCCAGCTCGTGCCATACCTTATCCGTCACAATTTGGCTTTCCGGGTCCTGCATGACAAACCCTATTTGCGCTGTTTGCTCCCGCAGGCCGATATCCTCCAACGGCGTTCCTTCAAAGAGCACCTTTCCTGCCCGCGCACCATACGGCATAAGTGGTGTTTTTAAATGCCGCAAAAGCGTAGACTTTCCGCATCCGGACGGCCCTGCAACGGTAACAAACTCTCCTGCGCGTACCGTAAGACTGACGCCCTCCAATGCCGGTGATACCGCGTCCGGATACGAAAAAGTCAAATCCCGGATTTCAAAGCATTCCATTTCTGTTCCTCCCTCCAGTCCAGCACAACCGGCGATAAGCAAAGCGCAGAATATATCGCATAAGCGATTAGCGATAACGGAGCCAATAACTGGCCACGAAAAACAGGATAATATTGCCAGGAAAGGTCTCCTGAAATTGTACAACCCACGACGACCATCCCGGCCAGCAGGAGGAATATCAGCATCCCGGCATCCCGACGGTCAAACCGGAAGATGGAAAAGGCCGTACGCCCCCGTAAACCATAGCCACGGCTTTTCATACTGTCTGCCGTTGTCACCGCCTGCTCCAACGCCCAGGTAAGCATCACCGATAGAATTACAATTCCATCTTTCATGCGCCGGATCAAATTGGGGGAAGAAAGTCCGCGTCCGATGCAGCGCTGCGCATCCGCAACAGTTCTGAACTGTGTCAAAAAACGAGGCACAAAGCGCAGTATCATGGAAAAAATAAGCGACAGTGCAGGAATCACACGTCCAAACAAAAAAATAAACTTATCGGAGGTCATCACGCGGCTATAGCACGAAAACCACAAAATCACCGTGACCATCATGGTGGCAGCTGCAATTCCATAGAGGATGGCCTCCAGCGTCAAAGGATTTCCATCCGGCAAATAGGTAAGGATCGTCGCACCCTCATGGTTGAATACAGGGTTCAATACGGCTGTAAATACGAGGAAAGGAAGCAGCCCGTATAAAGAAAGC
>URVL01000170.1 GCA_900551265.1 uncultured Eubacteriales bacterium
GTGATGGCGTATCGTATGCCGGCGCAGCCTGCGACAACAGCCAGCGCAGAGATTCCCGTCACAATCAGGACGGCTTTCACCGCAGGGCCGTTTCCCGTTTTGAAGAAAGCGCCGAGCGTACTGCCCGGCATGGTCTTTACCCCGAGCAGGAGCAATCCCGCCGTACAGCGGGAGAGCACGGGTATGCTGATAAAGACGGCGGCCCATATTGCCGCAGAAACGGGGAGCGTACGCAGGGCGTAAATCGAAGCAAAATTACCTGCGAGGACAAATAACAGGCAGACGACTGAGAAAGATCCACAGTGCGAATCTTTTAAGATTTGCCGGCGGCCTTCCTCGTCACGGTGCGACAGAAGCGCATCGCAGACATCCATAAACCCGTCGAGATGCAGAAACCCTGTTAAAAAATAAGCTGCTGCGATGGTCAGCACGGAAAAAACCGGAACGGGAATGGGCAACAGAGAAAAAATCCAGGCAAAAAACAGTGAAAGCGTGCCCAGTACAGCGCCGACCAGCCCGAAACACGCCGTCATACGGCTGCCATGCTCCATATCCCATTCATACTGCGGCATGGGAATGGCGGTAAACATGCCAAGCGCGGAGAGAAAGGAAACGATGTACTTCATGGCGTAACCGTCCATTCGATAAGATATCTGATTTTAGCACATTGCGGTACGGCTTGTAAATAGCCTTTCCAGGCACTGAACCTCTTTGAAAACAAGAAGAGAAAAGAATATGATGAAAAACGGCCGTCCATTCATATGGAATTCATAATCAGCCTGTACGCTTAAGGAAGTGTTTGAAATAAGTATGGAGGATTTGTATGGTGATATTGATCACGGGCGGCGCGCGGAGCGGCAAGAGTATGTTTGCACAGCAATTTTTTTCAGAGGCGGAACAGGTTGTTTATGTCGCCACGGCGGAAGTTTGCGACGAGGAGATGGCACAGCGTGTGGAGCAGCACCGCCACGCGCGTCCGCTGGCATGGCGGACGGAAGAACGTCCGCGGGATCTCTCGAATGTGATCCACGGCGAGGATGGGTGCCTCCTCGACTGTGTGACGGTTCTGACCTCCAACATCATGTTTACGCATACGGCAGAGTATGAGCGCATTCCGCGCACGGTACAGGAGGAAACGGAAGCTGCGGTGAAGCGCCAGCTTGATGTTTTGATCAACGACGCCAATGCCGCCAACTGCCGGCTGGTGTTGGTAACGAATGAACTGGGATCCGGCATCGTGCCGGAGCATCATGTCTCACGTGTATTCCGCGATATTGCGGGCCGTGTAAACCAGCATCTGGCACGGCGCGCGGATGAGGTGTATTGGTGCGTCTGTGGAATCCCGGTCAAAATCAAATAGGGGCGGCGTGACGGATGAGAAAAGATGTTTTTATTGTAAATCCGAAAGCTGGAAAGCATGACCAGTCTGCAAAGATTATGGAATTGATTCGCCGTTCGGCGGAAGCGCATGACCTGAATTATCAGATATATGTAACGGAATATAAAGGCCACGCCATTCAAATCGTGGCGCGGGAAGCGGAGGCAAACGCGCCGGATCTCTGCCGGTTTTATTCCTGCGGCGGAGACGGAACGCTGAATGAGATTGTCTGTGGCGCTGCGGGGCATGAGAACGCGCAGGTGGCTTGCTATCCTTGCGGGACCGGCAACGACTTTATCAAACTGTTCGCAGGACAGGAATATTTTCTCAGTATGGACGCGCTGATTGAAGCCGATACCATACCGCTCGATCTCATTCAGATCAATCATAAGTTTGCAATTAACCTTTGTTCAGCGGGGATTGACGCACGTGTCGCCGACTGGGTTGGCAGGCATAACCACATGATACCGCTTCCGGGAAAGCTGATGTATGACCTGTCGCTTATCGTCAACTTTTTTGGGCGAATCCATCGGTATTATGAGGTGGAACTGGACGGAATGCGGCTTGACGGAGACTATGCCATCATTGTCGCCTCTTCCGGACGGTATTATGGAGGCGGGTTCTATGCGATCCCGGAAGCTGAACCGGACGACGGTCTGCTGGACTTTCTGCTGATTCGAAAGGTCAGACACCTGGAGTTGCTCCGGCTCATCGGTAAATATGCGGCGGGACGTCATAATGAGTTGGCCGATTATCAGATCTACCGGCGCGGGAAACACCTGACGTTGCGTAGTAAAAAGGCGGAACCATGCAATTATGACGGTGAAATTTTACGGGTCGCCGATGTGTCGGTCGGCCTTGCGCCGTGGAAACTTCCGGTCGCGCTCCCGCACGGCAGCGCTTTGATACGGAGCGAAGAAGAAAAAATGTGTAAAACTGTGAAAACAGGAATAAAATATAGTAAACAGGAGATAATTTGAAGAGAACGCCGGTTTTGAAGCTTTTTTCATGGATGTCACTGATCAGAAAGCTTGCGAAAAGGCGTTTCATGGCTTATCATATATATCGTTAGCACTCGAGACGCGTGAGTGCCAAAAATGCCAGTCGGGGGTGTTTGAAACCCCGGTCGATATGAAAAATGAATCAGTTTTATCAGGAGGGATAGGAAATGAACGTGAAACCATTGGCAGACAGAGTTGTTTTGAAGATGGTTGAAATGGAAGAAACCACAAAGAGCGGCATCATTCTGGCAGGTTCCGCAAAAGAAAAACCGCAGGTTGCAGAGGTCGTAGCAGTGGGCCCCGGCGGCGTTGTGGATGGAAAAGATGTTGTGATGGAAGTCGAAGTCGGCGACCATGTGATTATGAGTAAGTACTCCGGCACAGAAGTGAAAATTGACGGAGAAGAACTCATCATTGTCCGCCAGAGCGATATTCTGGCTATTGTGGACTAACATAAGGAGGATCGGAAACTATGTCGAAAATTATTGTTTTTGATGAAGAAGCCCGCCGCGCACTGGAACGTGGCGTCAACCAGGTTGCCAATACTGTGAAAGTTACATTGGGCCCGAAGGGACGCAATGTTGTGCTTGATAAAAAATTTGGTTCTCCGCTGATCACAAACGACGGCGTGACCATTGCAAAGGAAATCGAACTGGAAGATCCCTTTGAGAATATGGGTGCAAACCTTGTGAAAGAGGCTGCCACGAAGACCAATGACGTGGCCGGCGACGGTACTACAACTGCGACCCTGATGACGCAGGCGATCGTCCGCGAAGGCATGAAAAATGTAGCGGCCGGCGCAAACCCCATGGTTATGAAAAAGGGCATTCAGAAGGCTGTCGACGCCGCTGTGGCTGCCATTAAGGAAAATTCACAGAACATCAGCGGTTCTGAAGACATTGCGCGTGTTGCGGCCATTTCGTCCGGAGACGATGAAATTGGCAAGCTGATTGCCGAGGCAATGGAAAAAGTCGGGCACGACGGCGTAATCACTGTGGAAGAGTCCAAAACCGCAGAGACCTATTCCGAAGTGGTTGAAGGCATGCAGTTTGACCGCGGCTATATTTCCCCGTACATGGTTACAGATTCCGAGAAGATGGAAGCTGTTTATGACGACGTTGTTATTCTCATCACTGACAAGAAGATTTCGAGCATCCAGGAACTCCTGCCGCTTTTGGAGCAGGTTGTGCAGGCTGGCCGCAAGCTTCTTATCATTGCGGAGGATATTGAGGGCGAGGCGCTTGCCACAATCCTTGTGAACCGTCTGCGCGGCACCTTTAATTGCGTAGCGGTCAAGGCTCCGGGCTTTGGCGACAGACGGAAAGAAATGCTGCAGGATATCGCTATCCTGACCGGCGGCGAAGTTATTACCGAGGAGCTCGGCCTTGAACTGAAGGAGACCACGCTGGCACAGCTTGGCCGTGCACGTCAGATTCAGGTGTCGAAGGAAAATACCATTATCGTAGGCGGCGAAGGTAATCAGGAAGAGATTCATAACCGGATTACCCAGATCAAGAATGCAATCGAAGTAACCACTTCTGATTTTGATCGTGAGAAGCTGCAAGAGCGTCTTGCTAAGCTCTCCGGTGGTGTTGCGGTCATCAAGGTTGGCGCTGCTACCGAAACCGAGATGAAGGAAAAGAAACTCCGTATCGAAGACGCGCTGAACGCGACTCGTGCCGCCGTTGAGGAAGGCATCGTGGCTGGCGGCGGCGTTGCATATGTCAACGCGATTCCGGCTGTGTCCAAACTGGTTGGTTCCACGGACGGCGATGAAAAGACCGGCGTGCGCATCGTCATGAAAGCTCTTGAGGAGCCTGTCAAGCAAATTGCGGTCAATGCAGGCTTTGACGGCAGTGTTGTCCTTGAGAAAATTAAGAATTCCCGCCGCGTCAACTATGGTTTTGATGCGCTCCATGAGACTTATACGGACATGATCAAGGCCGGCATTGTTGATCCGACAAAGGTCAACCGTTCCGCACTTGAAAAGAGCGCTTCTGTCGCAGCCATGATTCTGACGACAGAGAGCCTGGTTGCCGATAAGAAGGAGCCTGTCGCTCCGGCAGCGCCTGCTTCCCCTGATATGGGCGGCATGGGCGGCATGTATTAAAAGCTGCCGAAAGTTTGCTCCGGCTTCTGATGGCTTTTGGCAGAGAGGCCGCGCTTCCTGAATAAAATGAACGTGTGCTTTTGAGATATGCGCAAACGTATGCTTTGGATTGCTTCAAAGAAAGCACGCGATGAAATTGTTAAACCGGCACTCACCTTTTCGGTGAGTGCCGGTTTTTTAGATAAAAAATTTGTGTAATGACGACGCATGTCTCCATAGATGCGATACCGCTCTGGAAAAGCGACAGCGCCGCCGCATCCAGTCAATACCATTTTTTCAGGCCGCTCCATATAATCTTCGAT
>URVL01000171.1 GCA_900551265.1 uncultured Eubacteriales bacterium
GTGCGGCACACGATCCATGTACAAAAGCTGATATGCCGCAGCGCGCAGGACATTCAGGACAAAAGGCGAAATTTTATTGAGACGCAGCGAAGAATATGCTGCAATCTGATAATCCAGCAACGCCCGATTTTGCAGGACACCCGCACAAATTGCCGTACAAAAGGCAGCATCCCTGGAATCCAGACCAGCTTTCCGAATTGCAGCGTCAATCTTCAAGTCGCTCCACGCGCCGCGATCCACCGCCATAAGTACACGGACGGCAGTTTCCCTCGCATCAGCCATATTACGCTCCGGCCTCATCAAACTTTTCGGGCAGTGCGTGTCCTCTTGCATAGTCTGGCACTGGCATACGCCGGCTGCCTGGAGCCTGTATCTGCCTAATCGCGACAGCGTCATCCCCGCACGCCACAACAAGAGCACCATGACTGATTCCCAACACGGTGCCAGGCACACCCTTACCTTCCGTCACGACAGCGTCGGCAAACTTATAGACGTTTTCGCCGCAAGTTGCAAACGCACCGGGAGACGGTAACATCGCACGAATACGGTCACACACCTCGCGCGCCGGACACGTCCAGTCAATGCGCGCATCCTCACGTGTAATCAGATGTGCGTATGTCGATTGTGCATCAATCTGCGGTGTACGTGTGGCCGTGCCGTCCCATAGCATTCTGCCAGCACGTACCAAAAGCCCTGCGCCTATCTCAGAAAGGCGCGCTGTCAATTCGCCGGCCGTCTCCTGTGCTCCAATCGCAGTGGCTTGCGAAAGGATCACGTCTCCTGCATCCAGTTCCTTTGCCATATACATAATTGTTACGCCCGTCTCACGTTCCCCCGCCATAATTGCACGCTGTATTGGCGCCGCGCCACGATACTTCGGCAAAAGTGAAGCGTGAACATTGATACAGCCATACCCGGCCGCCTTTAAAACATACGGCGGCAGAAGTTTTCCATAAGCCGCCACCGCAATAAGATCCGGTTTTAATTCTTCCAGCAATGGTTTCACCGCATAACCGCGCAGCGTTTCAGGCTGGTAAACGGGAATACCCAATTCCTGCGCCTTTTCCTTTACGGGCGGAGGAATCATCTTCATTCCCCGTCCTTTCGGGCGATCCGGCTGCGTAAATACGCCAACCATATCATGTCCGGCCTCATGCAGCGCCAGCAACGGCGCAACCGCAAATTCCGGCGTTCCCATGTATAGTATTTTCATGATTTATTCCTCATCCTCAGCATCGGGATTCACAAAACGGATCGCTTTATCGGTAAAGAGAATACCGTCAAGATGGTCAACTTCATGACAGACAATACGCGCAGCATAACCGTCGGCGCTGAACTTAAATTCCTTACCATCCCGATCCTGGGCCCTGACTACCACATGGTCCGGACGCACCACAATCCCCCATACATCCGGAACACTGAGGCAGCCCTCCATTCCCTCGACTGCACCGGAACGCTCCAGGATTTCAGGGTTGACAAGCGTCATTGTCGTCTCCGGGTTTGGTTCCACAATCACCACGCGCCGAAGCACACCCACCTGCGGAGCAGCAATTCCGACGCCTTCCTTTTTATGCATCGTTTCAATCATATCGTCAATCAACGTATGAAGTCGCGCGTCAAAAGCCTCGACAGCACGTGATTTTTTACTTAAAAGCATATCGCCACGCAATACAACATTTCGAATAGCCATTACAATTCGTCCTTTTCCTACAAATTAATATCTGAAGAAATCGTAATCATCCGATTTTCACGATCCCTGGCAAATTCCAATAAAACACCCGTTAAAAATGTACGCTGACGGCGCGAATCCTGACAACGCAGGGTCAAGGTATAACGATACCGGTTATTGAGTTTAAAAATTGGCGCCTCTGCCGGGCCTAACAGGTCTGCAGACAAATCCGCATATGGACCTTCCAGCAATGTCCGCATCCGCGCTGCCAGGCGGCGTGCGCCCTGACGCGCATCATTTTCAAGTGGTGATGATAGCGTAATCAGCACCATCCGGCAAAATGGCGGCTGGCCAAGCGCCTTACGCAGCGAAATCTCATTTTCATAAAAAGCCCAGTAATCCTGCGCCGCAGCCGCTTCAATCACATCGTTTTGTGGCGAGAGCGTTTGAATCACGGCAAATCCCGGTTTTTCAGCGCGTCCTGCACGCCCCGCAACCTGCGTAATCAGGGAAAAGGTCCGCTCCGCACTGCGAAAGTCTCCGGTATACAGGCTCATATCCGCATCCACAACAGCCGAAAGCGTTACATTTGGAAAATTAAGACCTTTTGCCACCATTTGTGTCCCAATCAGGATATCGGCATCTCCGGCAGCAAAACGTCCAAGCAGTTCCACATGCGCGCCACGCCCGGAGGTTGTATCGGAATCCATACGTATCACACGTGCCGTCGGGAAGCGACAGTGCAGCTCCTCTTCCAGCGTCTGCGTTCCAAATCCAACCGGTTCCAGGTATGGGCTACCGCATGAAGGGCACTCCTGCAGCATCTTAACCGTATATCCACACTGATGACAAATGAGTCTACCGTTTTCGCGATGATAAGCCAAAGCTGTCGAACAGTTCACACAATGTGGCACATATCCACATACCATGCAGGAAATACTTCTTGCCGCACCACGTCTATTCAAAAATAGAATTGCCTGTTCGTGGTTTTTCAAAACGTGGGTTAGCATTTCCGTAAGTTCTATCCCCAAGCATCCACGATAACCGGCCCGGTATGACGCGCGCCGGTCGGAAATTAGAACCTGTGGTAAGCCCGCCGGCACCGCACGCGCAGTCAATTCAAAATACGCATATTCACCATTTCGTGCAGCATATGCGGAATCAACCGACGGCGTTGCAGAACCCAAAAGCAGCACGGCGTCCGCCATACGGCAACGATATTTCGCCACATCGCGCGCGTGGTAACGAGGGTCGTGTTCCGAACGAAAAGTATGTTCGTGCTCTTCGTCAATAATGATCAATCCCAAATTGGCGACCGGCGCGAAAACCGCGCTGCGCGTTCCAACAACGACGTGTACGTCGCCCGCGCGAATTCTCTGCCACTCGTCAAAGCGTTCCCCAACGGACAAGCCGCTGTGCATCACGGCAATTTCATCGCCAAACTCATGATAAAATCGCGCAGTCATCTGCGGTGTCAACGCAATTTCCGGCACCAACACAATCACGCCTCGCCCGTTCAGCAGCGCATGCGCAATCAGTCTGATATAGACTTCCGTTTTTCCACTGCCCGTTACGCCAAACAGCAGTGCCGCTGCATAACTTTTTGCATCCAGTAGCGCGGATATCCCTTCGATAACATGTACCTGCTCGCTGTTCAGTAAAACCGGAATCCCGACATAGACATCTGTCTCAGGACGGCGCAAAACGCGCCGTTCCTCACGGTCAAGATAGCCCTCCTTAAAGAGAGCGGTAACCGTCGCACGGGAAGCACCAGTATAGTAAGTAATTTCATTCATACCGGCACATTCTGTATGCGATAAAAAGGAAATAACCTCACACCGTACAGGTCCGGAGAGAGTACATACGCCACCTGAAATAACAGCCTCTCCCCGGTCTGTTAAAAAATAAACAAAATCCGTCTTTTCCGACGCTGCGGGAAGAAAGGTCTCCGTGCGCTTCACATAGCCCCGTCTTAAAAGCGCCGCAAGATCAAGACCAGTTCCCATAACCGCACGCAATTTCTGCTCCTGCACCGGTTCCGGATGCTCCGAAAAATATACAGCCAGGCTCTGTATGTCTGCATTCGATGAGTTCTCTGTCTCTGACAGCAACTCAGCCGTTGGCTCATAGCGCACCACGCGGCGGAACCAAAGTCCCGCAGGAAGCATGGAGCGTACAATTGCATAAAAAGTACAGTTGAGCCGCTCACGCATGTGAACGGCAAGCCTCAGCATGTCCTCGTCAAGCACAGGCGCATCGTCAAGGACCCTATCAATCTGTTTCAGTTTTTCATAATCCGACACATCGACTACTGCCAAAATGATACCTTCTTCGCGGCGATTCCCGCGTCCAAACGGCACGACAACCCGTACGCCGCGACAAATACAGTCGCGCAGGTTTTCCGGCACCAGGTAATCATAAAGCCTGTCGATTGCAGGAAGCGCAACGTCGACTGCGACACGAACGATCATTTTCTCAGACCAGCCCTTACGACTGCTCCTGATCAATTGCGATATCCTGCTCCTGCACGACGGATTTTCCGGCATTCGCTTCTTCAAAAATATCAGGCTGCACTTCTTCTCCGGCCTGAGACTCCATCTCCTGATTCTTTACCAGTACAACATCTCCGTCTGCGATTTCATGCAATGCGATGGTAACCGGCTTATTATCCAGCGTAATTTCTTCGTCCTCGGCCTTTTGCGAAATTCTGCGTGCCAGTTGTGCAGTTACATTGACCAGAAGGTAACGGTTATTAATATGCGCTTTCAGTTCTCCCATAGAGGGATCCAGCATGCTCTCATTATGTTTCATCTGTCATCTGCTCCTCAAAACAGTTTTATCAATACGTATTTTAAAAACTCATAAAACCAAGCTTATGAATCCTCTATTTCCTCCAGATCATCCTCCTGGACATCTGTGCGGTCACTTAGGCGGTTAGCAACGGTTTCCGGTTGTATCGCCGAAAGAATCACATGGCCGGAATCGGTAACAATCACCGCACGGGTCCGGCGTCCATAAGTCGCATCGATACA
>URVL01000172.1 GCA_900551265.1 uncultured Eubacteriales bacterium
ACCCACGTATTCTTCATGAAGCGCCTGGCTTATGGCATTTTGCACTTCGAGCAGACGCTCAAAACGTTCCTGTACAACTTCATGCGGCGTGTCGTCCGGCATTTCTGCCGCGGGCGTTCCCTTGCGCGCAGAGAACTGAAAGGTAAACAGCGAGTGATAGCGCACCTTTTTTACCAGGTCGAGCGTGCCGAGAAAATCCTCTTCCTTCTCGCCGGGAAAACCCACAATGATATCGCTTGTAAAGGCAATATTGGGGATTTTTTTACGTGCATAGGCAACCAGCGAAAGGTAGTCCGCCACAGTATAATGCCGGTTCATAAGCTTTAAAATCCGGTCGGACCCGGACTGAACGGGCAAGTGAAGCTGGGGTGCCGCTTTTTCGTGCGAGGCAATCGTATCGATCAACTTATGCGTCGCATCCTTTGGATGGCTTGTCATAAAACGCACGATAAACTCTCCGGGAAGGTCGCAGACTTGTGAGAGAAGGTCGGAAAAATCCCATCCAAAATCAGAATCACGGCCGTAGGAATTGACATTTTGCCCAAGCAGGTTGATTTCACGGCAGCCCGCGGCCAGAAGCGTGCGCACCTCGTCCAGCACGTCCTCCGGGCGGCGGCTGCGTTCACGTCCGCGCACGTAGGGGACAATGCAATAGGAACAGAAATTATTACAACCATACATGATACTGACCCAGCCGCGAATATTGTCTTTGCGCAGCACAGGAAGGCCCTCGGCAATATGACCGTCCTCATTTTCAATGTCAAACACGCGATGATTCTCGACGAGCTTTGTATAGAACATTTCCGGCAAACGCCACAGGGCATGCGTACCGAAAACAATATCGACATACGGAAAGCTGCGCTTTAATCTGGCAGACATGTTCTCCTGCTGCGGCATACAGCCGCCAACGGCGATTATCATATCCGGACGCGCCCGTTTATAATGCGAAAGTGCGCCGACATTTCCGAGTACACGCATCTCCGCATGTTCGCGCACGGCACAGGTATTAATGACGACGGCGTCTGCTTCCCGCTCATCCGGCGCCATGGCGTATCCCATCTGTACGAGCATTCCGCGCATACGTTCTGCATCCGCCTCATTTTGCTGGCAGCCGTAGCAATCGACAAACGCCGTCCGCTGCCGTCCTGTCTCAGCACGGTATAAATCGTTCATCCGCGCAACGCGCGCCATAAAATGTTCCTGGCGGTCAAGCGCCTCACGCGGGACAAAGACATCTTTCTTTTCCATGCAATCTCCTAATAAGATAATATCATATTATAGCACGAAACTGCATTTTTTTCAAGATTCCGACTCTATGCCGGTTATTTTTCTTGATCGGGGAAAAACTTTTGGTAAGATAGATATATGCCCTTGACTTTGACGTCGCGTCATAGCCTATACTTAATATACGGAGGAGATGATACCATGAAATATACGACGATCAGCCAGGTGTCTCGCGGTTTCAACGTTTCAACCCGTACCCTGCGATACTATGAGGAGCTTGGCCTTTTAAAAAGTGCACGGCGGGAAAATTATGCATACCGCGTATATGACGAAGAGGCCGTAGCCCGCCTGCGTCAGATTCTGCTGCTGCGTTGTCTTCGCATTCCACTACGCCATATCGCTGAATTACTTCAGAATCGGGATACAGCCCTGGCCGTCGAGATTTTTCAGGAAAACATCGCGCACTTAGAGCGCGAAATTCATGCATTAGAGACAATCCGGCATGCAACAACCGTACTCTGCGAACAAATCCAGGCACGCGCAGGAACGTCGCTTAAACCGGAATTGTTGACAGAAGAGGATCTTCTTGGCATTTCAGAGTTTTCATCTCTTTCAAGATCAAACCGTAGGGGGACACTGACTATGAATGACCTGACGCATGCAAATGATGCACTGACCCGATTTGAAAACACACGAATCATTTACGTCCCGCCCGCAACCGTTGCGGCATTTCAGAGCGGGGGACCGGAGCCGGAAGATGTGGCGGGCGCGGCGATCAACCGGTTTATCGTGACGGAAAATCTTTTTGCACGTAAGCCGGATTACCGACTTTTTGGTTTTAATAACCCAAGCCCTACACAGGAAAGCGAGGCACATGGATATGAGTTCTGGGTGACGGTCCCGGATGATATGGAAGTGCCGCCTCCTTATGAGAAAAAACGGATGCCGGGCGGACTTTACGCCGCACATTGCATCCGAATGGGAAATTTTGAAGAATGGGGACCGTTTTGGCAGTGGATACAAAAAAACGACGTATGCGCGTACGAAGAACGCGAACCGCATGGGATGTGCGGTTCCTTAGAGGAACACTTGAATCCACAAACAGCCTACACAGGGCTCACACCGGAAACCTGTGAAATGGCAGAGTTCCGGCAACTTGATCTACTGGTACCGGTCAGGTTGAAACGGTAAGCTGCGGCGCAGCGGAAAGCGGGCAAACTGCACCCGTCCACCTGGAGGAGGGACGGCGGTTTGCCCGCAAACTGTTTTTTATACTTTGGAAATTTGCATGATGAGGTTGTGCGGCAAAAGTTTTGCCAGGACACGGTAAAGCTTAAAGAGCGCAAGCGGCGTGTACTGCCCGCTTCCCTTCTCGCAGCGGTGCAGAGAAACCTCTGCCACTCGTGCGGGCTCGCAGCGCGGCAAACGGGCAAACGCACGGCTATTGCCCAAAATATTTCCTATCTTTAAAAATTCCGTATCCATCGGGCAGGGGTTGACTGCCAAAACATTAATCCCTCGCGGCGAAAGTTCCGCACGCAGGCCCTTTGCAAGGCTGGAAACATACGCCTTTGTGGAAGAATAAACCGTCATACGCGGAGTCGGCGCAAAAGACGCAATTGAGCTGATCAAGATCATTCCACTACCGCGCGGCATATAGGGAACTGTCAATGCAGTGAGTACGGTCAAAGCGCGGATATTGACGTCGCACATAGAAACATCATCCTGCACATCGACTTTTTCATAGTCTCCAAGAAAGCCAAGACCCGCACAGCCAACAAACAGACAGACTTGCGGACGTTCCGCTTCCAGCAGCATCCGGTATTCTTCAAAACTCACCGAATCCGCAAGATCCAGAGAAACACAGCGGACGTGGCAACCGTTAATTTTCTTTTCCAACGCACGCAATCTTTCGGTACGCCGTGCGATGAGCCAAAGCTCATCAAGACCGCCGGCATACGCGCCAGCCCGGCATGCAAACTCTGCGCCGAGACCCGACGACGCACCTGTAATAATGCCAACTTTCATATTCCGTACTCCTTTATTCAACGAAAAACTCGAGATAGTCAACCGCTCCATTTCGGATACCACAGGCAAATACACAGCCCTCGCTGGAGTATTCCACAAGCAGGGGCGTGCGCCCATCATAGAAAATCACGCCATAGTCCCCGCCCGTTTCATAAGTGCCGTAAAGCAGGCGGTAATGTGCGCCGTCCGGGCTCGTATACATCGTATCGTCGCCCGCAGAGGCAAAAAGCGGAATCAACTCCTCAATCTTCATACCGATGGTAACGCCACGCGGTGCCTCAAGCGCAGTATCGTACAGGCAGACATAGTAAACATAACCGCTTGCCGCTTCTGCCCGGAATGAATTTTTTCCATAAATAAACTCATTGGCACTCAGGCCCTGAAAACTTGTGATATTTTCTTCATCGGGTTCGCCATAGGTATCGAAAATTTCCGACTCTGTCAGCGCAAAGATATGGGCAAGCTCTTCAAAGGAAAATTCCGCAGCGTCCGCTTCAACCGGGAGATATGTGCAGGAAGAGAACAGCAGTAAAAAAAGCGCCGTCATGGCAAAAGAAAAGGTCTTACGCATGGTTACCTCCAATCGTGGTCTATATGCCGGTTTGTTTTGCAACAAATACCGTTTGACGGCATTATAGCACATTTGCCTATCGTTTTTCATGGTATGTCTGTAAAATATCTGTATCTTCCAATACCGTATTGTTTTTACCCGTCTCCCGTATGGACGTAAAGAGAGCCGCATACGAAATGCGGCCCTTTTTTACTTGAAATACAGTTTTTATTCTTCTTTCTTTTCAGAATTATTGCTTGTCTCTGCCGCCGGCACAGGAAGGCCGTTTCCGTCTCCATTGTCCGGAACCGGTTCAGCGGCCGCACCGGCATTTTCGTGAGTAGATACATCCTCCGTTGCGCCGGGCTTTTCCCGTTCAGGTTGCGCCTCAGCAGTCTGTTTTTCCGCCGCTTCAGGCGTTTGCGGAGCAGATTCCGTCTTACTCTCCGCAGTACTGCCCGCTGCGGGAGTAAAAGGAAGCCCGCCTTCTAAAACTTCTCGCGGCAAGTTGGCTATAATGTCCTCATATGGATGCAGTTCCTCGGGCAATTCAGAGAGCACATCCGTCGATTTGGGAGCCTCTCTCGTTTCAATATTTACGCCTGGCAAGCGGGTTGTCTCCGCAAGTGCTTCAGCCGGCATCCCGGTCTTCTCCCCGTCATCTGATGCATCAGAGGCCTGTTCCTCGCCAGCTTCCAGTGCAGGGACAGACACATCCGCAGGCTCCTCAGCCTTTTCCGTACGTTCGGCCGATCGCGCGGCTTTTTTTGCAGCGCGTTTCTCACGCCGTGAGGGTTCCACATCCTCCTGGGTCGGATCGTCTCCCTCAAATTTTTCAAAGAGCCGCTCCGTGAAGCTTCCTCCGGAC
>URVL01000173.1 GCA_900551265.1 uncultured Eubacteriales bacterium
ACGAATCTCCTCCTCTTCGACAGAAATAAGGACAGAATACACTTTCGATACGCCTTATTGGAACATATTCGGCGGAGGTCGCAACGACCCGTTCGATCCCAAGTCTCAGGTCAGACAAGACATCAGTCGTCCTTTCGATACGGATAATGGAAACGACATGTATTACTATGGCGGTCGTCTTATAAAAAAGGAGATATTCGAAAATGACAAAATAGCGGAAAGGCACGAATATGAATATTCGGGATACCAAGGTCCGAAAGATAAAGAGTATTATTATGTTGCCATATCACGTCCCTATAAGACCCGGGTATGCAATTTGGAAGAATACTCGTATCCGAAAGACACGTATGACCTGGTTATCTCTAATCTCGTACTGCACTATATTGAAAATTTGGAAAACATATATCGGTTGGTATATCGTACGTTAAAAGAAGAAGGTTCCTTTCTCTTTAATATCGAACACCCTGTTTATACGTCGGGCATCCATGAGGACTGGATTTATGGCGAGGACGGAAAGCCCTTATACTGGGCTATTGATCACTATTACACGTCGGGCGAAAGAGAAACTCTCTTTCTAGGTGAGAAGGTCATCAAGCAGCACCATACGTTAACACAGATTTTAAATCCTCTGCTGCAAATCGGTTTTCAAATAGAGGCTGTCGAAGAGGTGATTCCACCTGCTGAGATGATGGCGCTTCCCGGAATGAAAGACGAACTGCGGCGTCCTATGATGCTCTTGGTGAAGGCCGGTAAGCGATAAGCGTAAGGCCCTGTCCGAGGACTTCTTGAAAGCGCGCATCGCGGTGTTCACACTGATAAAAGGAGAAAAACGTAAAACGCTGCGGCTGGAGAAATTTCAGCCGCAGCGTTTTTTCACAAAACCTATTTTTCCAATACCATGACATTCCAGGATTTTTTACCGAGCACCGCGGTGAGAATACCGTCCCGGAACGCGGCATTACCGTCATCTGTCGGCGCTACGTTGTTGGGGTTTGCCTCCGTATTGACCGCCTCAAGATCATCATGCGACAAAACCATGTGGCGCGCCACATGGTACCCATCAAACTGACGCAGGTCGCAGGTGATCTCCATATCTTCATCGAGGTCGCGGTTGAGCGCAAAGATCGTCACACGGTTTTCATCCATGACGGCTACCGCGTCAAGATACGGTACATCCGTATAGTTTCGGCTGTCATACTTTGGGGACTCGACAAGCGTCTGGAGCACCGTGCCGCGGCCATAACGGCTTGCATGCAGGTAAGGCCAGTAAATCGTCTGGCGCCAGGCTCCTGTGTCGGAGGTCATAATAGGAGCAATTACATTCACAAGCTGCGCAAGACATGCAATCTTGACACGGTCGGCGTGCTTTAACAGCGTAATAAGCATCCCGCCGACGAGGAGCGCGTCCATAAAGTTATAGATATCCTCCAAAAGCGGCGGCGCCAGACACCACGGTTCGCGCGCGGCATCCGCTGCTTTCGAGTGATACCAGACGTTCCATTCGTCGAAGGAAATATGAATCGTTTTTTTCGAATGTTTGACTGCCTTCACATAATCACAGATCGAGGCGACAGAGGAAATGAACGCGTCCATACTGAGGGTATTCGCCAGGAAATCCGCAGCATCGGCATTTTGCGACAAATCAAAATACTGGTGCATGGAAAGATAATCGACATAATCATAACAATGGCCGAGTACAGTAGCATCCCACGTGCCAAAGGTCTTCATGCCCACACCGCAGCTTCCGCAGGCAACCAGCTCAATCGTCGGGTCCACACCGCGCATAATTTTCGCAGTCTCTTCCGCCAGGCGCCCATACTCCGTCGCTGTCTTAGCTCCCATCTGCCAGGGGCCGTCCATCTCGTTGCCAAGGCACCACAGACGAATGTCGTGCGGTTTTTCATGGCCATACCTCCGGCGCAGATCGGAAAACTTGGAACCTTTCTCAATATTACAGTACTCAATGATATCGCGCGCCTGCTCTGCACCGCGCGTACCGAGATTTACAGCCATCATAGGAGCTGTATTTGCCGCGCGGCACCAGTCCATAAACTCATCAAGGCCAAAGGTATTCGGCTCCATCGTGCGCCACGCAAGGTCAAGCCGCGCCGGACGGTTCTCGCGTGGGCCAACGCCATCCTCCCAGTTATAATTCGAGACAAAGTTGCCGCCCGGATACCGCACGATGGGAACGTTCAGCTCCCGGATGAGTTCCATGGTGTCGCGGCGGAAACCATTTTCGTCGGCAAACCGGTTTCCGGGCTGATAGATGCCCTCATATACCGCGCGGCCCAAATGTTCGATAAATGAGCCGAATATGCGGGGATCGGTTTCAGCGACCCGATAGTCCCGGTCGAGAATAATACGTCCTTTTTTCATAAAAACCTCCTTTTTCCTGCTCGCCGCCATACGGTGGGTGAGACCAGCATGAGCAGCGGTATCATTTCCAGTCTTCCCATCAGCATGTCGATGGTTAAAACAACAGTAGAAAAGGCATTAAACGGCGCATAGCTGCCCATAGGCCCTACTATTTCCAGCCCCGGTCCAATGTTATTAAAGCAGGAAACCACTGCCGTCACGGTCGTTGTAAAGTCAAGCTCATTGACAGATACCAGCAGGACGGACAATATCATAACTGTCATGTACAGCGCAAAATACGAACCGACCCCGCTGACAACCGATTCCTCAACCGGCTTTCCCTCAAACTGAATTACATTGAAAGAGCGCGGATGCAACGCCTTTCGAACGTCGCGCACGATGGACTTTAACAGGATTACCAGCCGCGCCATTTTTAAGCCGCCGCTTGTAGAGCCGGCGCACGCGCCGAGCATCATTAATACGACCAAAATTGTTCGCGACAACGGCGGCCACAAATTAAAATCCGCTGTGGCATAACCCGTTGTGGTAAGGATCGAGCCAACCTGGAATACCGAATAACGCAGTGCCTCTGCAACACTGTCATACAAGGATAGAATATCATACGCTATCACCAGCGTTGCAATTAAAATGACGCCCATATAGTAATGTAGCTCTTCGCTTTTAAGCGCCTGAAGAAAATGTCCTGTGATAATTAAGTAAAACAGATTAAAATTAATGCCGCAGAGAACCATAAACACGGTGATTACAATGTCAATATACGCACTGTCATAGTAAGCGATGGAGTCAGCTTTGATAGAAAAACCACCTGTGCCAACGCTACCAAACGAATTCAGCAGCGAATCAAACAGAGGCATGCCCCCACAACAGAGCAGGATCACCTCCAAAACCGTCAAAAAAACGTAAATCCCATATAAAATCATTGCTGTAGAGCGCATTTTGGGAACCAACTTCCCCACTGTCGGGCCCGGGGTCTCCGCACGCATCAAATATACGGAACGGCCTCCGGCCAGCGGCACGATCGCCATAATAAAAACCAAAACGCCCATACCGCCGACCCAGTGCGTAAAGCTGCGCCAGAAAAGCAAGCTCGGCGACATGGCCTCTACATCCGTCAGAATACTGGCCCCCGTTGTGGTAAAGCCGGAAACCGTCTCAAACAGTGCGTCAATATAGCTCGGGATTTCCCCGCTGATGACAAACGGCAGCGCACCAAAAAGCGACATCACAACCCATGCGCCCGCCACAATGACATAGCCTTCTCTTGCAAAAATGACAGTATTCTCCGGTTTTCGCCTTACCAATATAATACCCACAGCGGCAAGCACCGCAATTGGCAGCAAGAAAGAAAACGCACAGCCATCTTGATAAAACAGGGATACCGCCAGAGGAACCGCCATAAGAGCCGACTCCGCACAAAGGATGGCGCCGGCAATATAAAAGATCATGGAAAAATTCATTTTAGTATGTCCCTCAAGTCTTGTATATTCCCGTCCTTGGCAACTACAATTACGCGGTCTCCGAGTCTAATCACATCATTTCCTCCCGGTATGATGGTCGTCCCTCCCCGAAGGATACAGGCAATCAGCGTATTATCCCTCGTCTCCAGCTTCCGCAGAGGAATGTCCAAATACGGCGCTTTTTGTTTCACCAAAAATTCCAATGCCTCGACTCTTCCCCCCAGCAGCTTGTGAAGCGTCTCGATATTGCTGCTTCCCAGGGAATTCTGCATGGCCCGTACAAAACGGATAATCTGGTTAGCCGTCGTGCGAACCGGGGAAATAACGTTTTCAATCCCCGCATTCGCAAGAATCTCCGGAAAGGAAATATGGTCAATTTTCGTCAAAACCTTTGGTACACCGCAGGATACGGCATACATGGACAAAATGATATTCTGTTCGTCCAGCCCGGTCAGTGCGATAAACGCATCCACACTTTCAATCTGCTCTTCGCTTAACATTTCTCTGTCTGACCCGTCGCCATGGATTACGGTCGCCCTCGGCAAATATTCACACAGAATACGGCAACGCTGTGCATCCTGCTCGATTACTGTCACATCAACGCCCATCTCGCACAGCTGACGCACCAGATAAAGCGTTATACGCCCGCCGCCTACAACCATGACCTTGCGAATCTTCTGGTGTACGATTCCCATAGAAGCAAACAGCGGCACAATGTCCGAGGCAGGCGCCGTAATATGAATGCGGTCTCCTTCATGGAGCACAAAGTTTCCGGTCGGGATATACACTTA
>URVL01000174.1 GCA_900551265.1 uncultured Eubacteriales bacterium
GTTTCCCTCCTTTCCAGAATTTCATCCATAATTGCATCCATATCCGCAAGCGTCGTCACGGACGAAAAGCGGGCTCGGTAAGACGCCATGCCGCGGTAACCTTTGAGATACCAGGCAAGATGTTTTCGCGCCTCCAGCATAGCTACGCGTTCTCCTTTATCGGCCGCAGCATACCGAATCTGCCGTGCAGCAACAGACAATCGTTCCAAAAGATTCGGTCCTGCGGGTGGTTCACGGCCTGACAGCACCGCCTCAATTTCCTGAAAAATCCAGGGATTTCCGAGTGCGCCGCGTCCCACCATCACCAGGTCGGCACTCGTTTTTCGAAGCAGCTCGGCGGCATCCATGCCTGTGCGTACATCTCCGTTGGCAATGAACGGAATGCTCACTGCTTCACGTACCCGAGCCAGCATCTCCCAGTCGGCGTGCCCTGCGTACTGTTGCTCACGCGTCCTTCCATGAACGCAGATAGCCGCAGCGCCGGCTTCCTGGGCCATACGCGCAAACGTAACGCAATTCTTACTGTTTTCATCCCAGCCAAGTCGAAATTTTACCGTTACGGGTAATCGCGATACTGTAACTGCGGTTCGAATAACCGCCTCTGCACGCGAAAGGTCACGCATCAGCGCACATCCGTCACCATTGTTTACAATTTTGGGCGTTGGGCATCCCATATTAATATCTAAAATATCCGCTCCGGAGCCCTCTACAGCTAAGGGAACGGCAATACGCACAGCTTCCACATCCGAGCCAAAAATCTGTACCGCGACAGGATGTTCGTCCGGCGCCAGCCGCATTAATTTGGCAGTTTTACGGTCTCCATACATAAGACCCTTCGCACTGATCATTTCCGTCACGGTATAGGCCGTTCCGAACTCCCGCGCCACGCGGCGGAATGCCGCATCCGCAACGCCCGCCATTGGCGCCAGCGCGCTGTGTCCTTTTATTTCAACATGTGCAATTTTCACAGAAACCCCCAGAAAACAGCAACGGCGCCTCTGCGCCGGTTTTTTTGATTTTAACACGGATATATGATTTTCGCAACCATGTTGCCAGACTGCCCGGTTCGTTTTTTCGCAAGTTTGTCGGATTCCCTCTTGAATCAGAGCGTATTTTTTGATATTATTTAGTCTGGTGAATCGAAAAAGCGCCCGCGATGGACGGTGCTTTTATTTCTAAATATGGCGGCAGACCGCCGCTTTTCAGGAGGTACAAATGATTAAAGTTGGTATTTCAGGCTATGGTAATTTAGGGCGCGGCGTAGAATCGGCATTGACCCTCTGCCCGGACATGGAACTGACCGCCGTCTTCACGCGGCGCGATCCTGGCACAATTCAGCTTACAACACCCGGAGTCCCCGTCATAGCCGAGGCGGACATTGCGGCTTATGCAGGCCGTATTGATATCATGATACTCTGCGGAGGCTCGGCAACGGATCTTCCCAAGCAGGGTCCGGCATACGCAAAATATTTCAATACCATCGACAGCTTCGATACGCATGCCCGAATTCCGGAGTACTATGCCTCAATGGATGAAGCGCTGAAGGCAGCCGGTCATTTCGGCATCATCAGCGTCGGTTGGGATCCCGGACTATTTTCTCTAAATCGTATGATGGCCGGCGCCATTTTACCGGACGGCAGTGATTATACGTTTTGGGGGCGCGGCGTCAGCCAGGGACATTCTGATGCAATTCGCCGTATTCCAGGCGTTATAGATGCCAAGCAGTATACGGTTCCGGTCGAATCGGCCGTCGCTGCCGTTCGTGCAGGGCAAAACCCAAAACTTTCAACGCGTGATAAACATTTGCGCGAATGCTGGGTTGTTGCCGAGGAAGGTGCAGATCTGGCAGAAATTGAACGTCAGATCGTCACCATGCCCAATTATTTTGACGAGTATGACACCACGGTACATTTCATCACCCTGGAAGAACTGCGCCGCGACCACAGCGGCATGCCACACGGCGGTTTCGTCATTCGAAGCGGACGGACGGCGCAGGGTGAAGCCTGTACCATCGAATATTCCCTGAAGCTGGGTTCTAATCCGCAGTTTACAGCGAGTGCAATCGTAGCCTATGCCCGCGCAGCCGCCCGGCTCGCTGCCACAGGTGAGACGGGTGCGCGGACGGTATTTGACATTGCGCCGGCGCTGCTTTCCCCCAAGACATCTGAAGAATTACGGCGTACCATGCTTTAAGAAAACGTATCCAAAAGCGCTTTCAGGAATTTTACCTGAAAGCGCTTTCTTTTCCCTGATATTTCAAAATGTGACGGTCGCCGTCAGCTCATTAAGTGATAGTATGGTGCCTTCCCGCTCATTGATATAATCCAGCAGCTCCGGTAAAGCTTCCGCCGCCGCCTGTGTGCTGTGCATGGCAAGCGTCTGCACAAGCTCTACAGAAATAATGGATTCAATTACGCTGTCACGCACGGCTGCACCGCTTGCATTATCAACATAATCGTCCGCAATCACCGTAAAATCCCAGTAACGGTAACCTGCCGCATCCAGAATTTCAAAGTACTCCATGTCATATGCCTCATTAAGACTGCCGCCGGGCAAATAAACATTGCGGCTGACACAACGCAGTACTTGAAACAGTGCGGCGTTCGCCTCGTCATAATCCTCAAGCAGTGCTTCCGGCGTTTCCGGAATACCGCTTGATGTGGCCACGCCAATCATATGTCCGTCCACGTAAATACGACGTACAATATTCTCGTTTGCAAGGATTGTTTCCGCATTTAAGAAAAACATCGCCTTCACGCCATAGTCCGAAAGCGTATCAAGAATAGAATAGGTATAGTTCGTCAAATCTCCGGCAAACATGAGGTAGAACGGTGCGGGCGTCGCCGTTTCGGGATCGAGTTCTTCAGGCGGCGCTTCCTGATAGGCTTCCAGCCTCGTTATAAACTCCTGCGCATAATACGTTTTAATATAGGTATCCGAGCGTGCACTTTCCGCATCATAAAGACGTACAACCGGTATCTCATAGTCGTAAGAATACGTCAAGCCAAAAAATTCCGCAGTAAACCGCGCCGGAACATAGATAAAACCATTATAAATCAGCGCCTGCCGGGCATAGCCGTAATCCTCATCGTCGTATGCAGTCTCGTTTTTCATATCATAAAAAAGCGTCCGCTCTGAATTGCCAAGGATTAGTACCTCCTCCTCTGCATTGTATACCGATCGCAGACCCAGATAATCTGTAAAAACGGAATATGGGACATACAGCACGCTGTTATACATGTACGGCATGGTGTTGTAACTGAGCGGTAAAAGTTCGTCATTAGCGATTGTAAAAATAACCCATTGTCCGTTTACAATCACGGCAGAGGTGCTCCCCGACAGTACCAAAACTGCCATCACAGCCAAAAAAGCGATTATCTTTCGAATTCTACAGCGTTTCATCAAAAGCTCCCCCGTAAATCCTGAGACCAATACTATAGACGTCAAACACATGAACACAACGGCATTATAGCACAATTCTTCCGGTGATACAAAACTTATTTTTTACAAATATGTTAAAAATCAGCTTGTATTTTTCCTTACCAGGTATTATAATAAACAAAAACAGACATTGGAGTGTTTTAGAACTATGACTGAAAAAGTGTATCGATGTAAAGTCTGCGGCTTTACATTCAAACTGATACTGACCGAACGGGAACTGCACGCCGGCAAGATTCCCTGTCCCGGATGTGCGGAAACAGCACTGGAGGAAGTTCAGGAAGATGTGACAACCACCATCATGAGCCGTGGCGCGGAGTGCGGAGGCCAATGTCAGGGATGTCCCTCCCATGGGCGGTGTGATGGCGAAGATGTTAAAAAGGATTAGCGACGTCAAGAAGTATGCAACGCCTGTGTGGTAGAATATTCAGTAAAGCCTTGCGGCAGGGGTTGCTTGCCGTACCATAAAAAGCGGATGCAGCTTTTGCAAAGCCTGTTTTCCGCTGAAATGAGAATCGCCGGTTAGGGCGTTCTTTGTAAGGTGCGTGCGGACAAAAGCCGCCGGATGTATCCGGTAAACGTCTTAACCGGTGTATTTTTTTAACAGCGTTATCTTAATAAGCGGCAGTAAGCTTGCTGGTTACATTTTTCGGTAGATATCAAGTATGCTCTACCATATTGCCGCCTGTGACGGCAGTCCCTCTGCATCGGAGCTGGTTAGCACTTACTTATGCACCTGTGCCAAAGAGAGAGGGTGCCTCGTCCGGATTGATTCTCTGCCTCCGAAGCTTTCCCGTTTCGCCACCCATACGAAATCCTGGTTTCTGATAAGGGATGCATGATTCAGCGCGGCGATCACACGCCGCTCGTCGCAGACGCGGGCGGCACATACCGCGCGCGCTGGCACGCACAAGTGCAATACTATGTAAAAAATAAAATCGATACTTCATGTATTTTCGCATAATTTTTATGGTAAAAAGCCAGTCCGGCAGCGTGGCGTCACACTGCCGGACTGGCTACAAATTTTCAAACATCCTTAAAACCTCGGCTCATGCATAATCTGCTCCGCAGATGAGCCGAGGCTGCATCATGCATCTTTGGTCACACATTTGCTACGCAAATATGTGACCAAATGATACATGACATTATAAAAAAGCTCCAAACCCTTGA
>URVL01000175.1 GCA_900551265.1 uncultured Eubacteriales bacterium
CACGCCTTCCAAATCTGGACACAGCATCAGGCAAAGCTGCTCAACCGTATAAAGGGCCTTACTACCCGTCAACGTAATTTTCATCGGACGCTGTGCAAGGCGCGCAGCATGTCGCCGTTTGTCTGACGCTCATGTATTAGCGTTGTGGATGCAGCATGCCCTGGATAAACTGTACGATCGCCGGGCAGACCGGCAAGCCGCCGCAAGGAGGCAAGCATGGCCATATAATCTCCACCCGGCAAGTCACAACGCCCACACCCGCCTTCAAAAAGGGTATCGCCGGAAAACAGCATACCTCCCGTGTCAATACAAATCGAGCCTACCGTATGGCCGGGCGTATGCAGGATGGTCAGGCGTTCCCCCGCACAGTCAATCGTATCGCGGTCTTTTAAGGGCACATCAACATGCGCCGGGTCTATCGAGAGAGCCGGAAGGCCCAGGGCTCGAGTAACCGCAGTGTCAGGGTTTGTAATCCCATCTGTCTCGCTCTCATGAATGGCAATCTTTGCCCCTGTGGCAGCGGACACGTCTGCCAGTGCCATTATGTGATCAAAATGACTATGCGTTAAAAAAATATACTTCACCTGAATATGCAGACGGTTAATCGTATCGATAATTCGCGGCGCGTTATCGCCGGGATCGACAAGAAACCCCTCTCTCGTTATTTCATGGTAGGCCAAATAACAATTTGTCTGCACAAACCCTACGGTCATGGTCTCAACTAACATATCAAACCTTCTTTTTCATTCGGTCGGTATCAAGAATAATTGTGACGGGGCCATCATTTTCAAGCAAGACCTGCATGTGCGCGCCAAAAACTCCTGTCTCTGTGTGAACGCCATTGATCCGGCACCGGCGTACAAAATGACGGTATAATTCATCTGCCTGCAGTGGAAGCTGCGCATTCATGAAATTCGGACGGCGGCCATGTGAGGCATCCGCCAAAAGCGTAAAATTAGAGACTGCCAAAATGGAACCCTCCACATCCCCAAGCGCCAAATTCATTTTGTCTTTTTCATCTGTGAAAATGCGAAGACCACAAATTTTATCGGCTAACAGATCCGCGTCCTCCTGGGTATCGCCCTTCGCGACGCCGAGTAAGACCAAAAACCCTATTTCAATTTTACCTGCGGTCTCCCCGTTTGCCTCTACGGACGCGCGCGTCACTCTTTGCACCACTGCTATCATGTCGTAACCCTCATTGCTTTCAGAAGTCGATATTTCTTACCTTAACGGATCACACGCGAAACCTCCGACACGCCCTGTATTCGTTTTAGCCGCAACATAACGGAGCCAAGCTGTTCCGCACTGCGCAGATTGACAACCAGATCAATGATCGTATTGCTGCCATTATCCGCACGCGCTGAAACGGAAGACATCTGAATGTTCATATCGCTGATCGCCGTTGCAACATCCGCAAGGAGTCCAATCCTGTTGACGCCGGTTACCTGCAAGGCTGTCTGATACAGTTCGGTTGGCGCCGATGCCCAAGTGACACGAATCATTCGTTCCTGCGACGCGGGATCGGAGAGCATGCCCACGATGTTTGGACAATCGCGGCGATGAATGCTGACGCCATAGCCCTTTGTGATAAAACCAATAATATCGTCACCCGGAATGGGCGTACAGCAGCGCGCAAATTTAATCAGACAGTTGTCGATACCCTCCACGATTACGCCGGAGGTTGGCTTTGTTTCGCGTAAGGGCCTGGAAATGCCGCGCGCCTGCTTTTCAAGACGATTGTGTTCATCGATAATCCGGCTGATCACTTTGCGGACAGTGATGCCGCCATAACCCATTGCGGCATAGAGATCTTCCATATTCTGAAAATCTAACTTTTTCAGAATCATGTTGCGAAATTCTTCGTTTTCAAAAATCTTTACGAGCAGATTGCGCCGCAATTCCGACTCAAACTCCGCACGGCCCAGCTGGATATTTTCTTCCCTGCGCTCCTTTTTAAACCACTGCTTGATTTTATTGCGCGCTTCCCCTGTTTTGACAATGGAAAGCCAGTCACGACTTGGGCCGCGGGCAGAATTCGAGGTCAGAATTTCTACAATATCGCCATTTGCAAGCTTGCTGTCAAGCGGAACAATTTTACCGTTTACTTTTGCGCCGACCATCCGGTTCCCGACGGCCGAATGGATTGCATAGGCAAAATCAATCGGCGTAGCATCTGCCGGTAAATTAATCACGTCGCCTTTGGGCGTAAAAACAAAAACCTCATCTGCAAACAGCTCAACACGCAGGTCAGTAAAAAATTCTTCTGAGTCATTATCCTGCTGGTTTTCGATAAAGCGCCGGACCCAGGCAAAAATCTCCTCATCACCTTTTTTAGTGATGTTATCTTTATACTTCCAGTGTGCCGCAATTCCGTATTCTGCCGTATTGTGCATTTCCCAAGTACGTATCTGCACCTCAAACGGCTGTCCGCCGCGTCCAATAACCGTCGTATGCAGGCTTTGATACATATTTGGTTTTGGCGTGTAGATGTAATCCTTAAAGCGGCCAGGCATCGGATGATAGAGTTCATGTACAATGCCCAAAACATTATAACACTGCGGAATGGTATCGACAATCACGCGCATGGCATAAATGTCATAAATCTGTGCGATGTCCCGATTCATCATATAAACCTTACGGTAAATCCCGTAAATATGCTTCACACGGCCCTCGACATAGGCGTTGATGCCCTGCTCCTTCAAACGCTCCTTCATCCGCGTCATGATGGCATCAAGCATGGACTTGCCTTCTTTGTTATTCTTCTCGAGGTAATCAACAATCTCTTTATACCCAACCGGATCGAGATACTTGATTGCCAGATCTTCCAATTCCACCTTAATGCTATTCATACCCAGCCGGTGTGCGATCGGCGCATAAATTTGCATGGTTTCCAACGCTTTTGTACGCTGTTTCTCCGGGGGACGATACATCAGGGTGCGCATATTGTGAAGACGGTCGACAAGCTTGATAATAATCACGCGAATATCGCGCGCCATTGCAATAAACATTTTACGGAGGTTTTCGATTTCTTCCTCTTCTGCACTTTCATAGGTCATACGCGTAAGTTTGGTAACGCCCTCGACCATATCCGCTACAGAGACACCGAACTTCTGCTTAATCTGTGCATACGTGGTATTGGTATCTTCAATTGCATCGTGCAAAAGTCCTGCAATGATCGTGTCCGGATCAAGACCGAGATCGGCCAGAATTTCCGCAACGGCAAGCGGGTGAATGATATACGGCTCGCCGCTGGACCGGAGCTGATGTTCATGCGCCGCATCCGCCGTATCAAATGCGTCGCGAATACGGGCCGCATCGGTTTCCGAACAATTGATTTTTTGGATAATCGCTTCAATGCGCTCTTTCATAGACCCCTCCGGGAAAACATTTAATTGCTTTTCAAATGGAAATCATGAGGCAAAAAGCTGCCTATTCAAACAATTGAATCAATTTATAGTAAGCACAAAAAACTAAATGTTATACAGGATCTCTTAATACGCCGCCACGTCGCGCAAACGCGCCATGATTCTGGAGCCGGAAATGTCCCGCTTAATGCAGTCACGAGGTACTTTCACCTTCATAAGCTCACCGTCATAGGAGAACTCCATCAGATGAAATTCTGCAAAGACCGCACAACATATCAACAATTTTCCTGCATTTAACGAAATTCCCCGCTCCGCTCGAATACGCAAAGCAACGTCCTCCGGCGGGTATCGAAAGGTGCCATCCTCCGAGCTGTTTGCAGAGATATAACGCCACACGGCAATTTGCTCATTCCGGCAAGGTGCGATATGGTTCGCCTGCTGCGGCGTAATCGGCCCGCCTTCTATAAAGGTTTGATAAAGGGAAATGTCCCGTTCGTTACACCGACGGACTGTCTCTGTCAATCGAATGTCCCGTATAATCAGTTGGACACTTCTGCCACGAAACAAATTAATATCCGCGCAAAAGAGAATATCCACAGTGCTCCCTTTTACATAAGGTGCGTTTCCAACGCAGGCACCGAAATGTACGGCATCAAAACGCATGGGACCGGCAGCGAGGATCAAACGCGTATGCCGGTCATTGCCAATCGAAGAGAGATTCACGACACGTAAATTTCTAAGGCAGAAGAGCGGTTGTGGATTTGACATACCAAAAGGTTCAAGAACAGAAAGCGATTCGACAGAATCCAGCGTAAAATCTTCCGGAGCTGCTTCACAATCCACATTTAAGGTCGGAACACATGCCTCCGGTTTTAATTCACGATTCGCATATGCCAAAAAAGCCTTGCGAAACGCTTCCAGATTTTCCGTCTTCAGCGTCAGTCCGGATGCCAGTTCATGACCCCCAAATTTCAGTAAGTACTCTGAATTTGCCTGAAGAGCCGCAAATAAATTAAAGCCTTCGACACTGCGTCCGGAACCACGGGCTTCGTCGCCTTCCACGCAGAGTAAGATTACGGGTTTACCAAGTGAATCCGCCAGTTTGGATGTTACAACACCAATGATCCCATGATGCCAATGTTCATCCCACAAAACAACCGGCACTTCCACCAATTCCCGCAGTCGATCGGCGAATCGTTCACACAGTTGTGCACGTTCGCCTTTTTGTCCGTTCATA
>URVL01000176.1 GCA_900551265.1 uncultured Eubacteriales bacterium
GGCCGCCGCCGTAATCTTCTCAACTATCTGGAGAGAACCGATATTGAGCGTTACCGTAAAATTATTTCCGATTTGAATCTCAGACGGTAGTTTATGCAGGGACGCTTTCTCCAAAGCGTCCCTTAAACTATTTTTCATATGTTTTTCCGGAGACCCATGGTTTAGCAGTTGAATATGCCGCCGGCTCGTTTCGGCGCTGTATTCAAGTGCTAAACACTGTGGGCTCCCAATTATAAATAAAGGAGTCATACTATGAAAAAAATGCAGTTTAACGAGCACGTCTATGAGACGACGCTCGGCGGGCGTAAGCTCGTGATCGAAACGGGCAAACTTGCCCAGCTCTCCAACGGGTCCTGTATGGTCCGTTATGGAGACACCGCTGTTTTAGTCAATGTCACCGCTTCTCCGAAGCCGCGTGAGGGCGTTGATTTTTTCCCGATGTCTGTTGACTTCGAAGAGCGTCTTTATGCCGTTGGGCGTGTACCCGGCAGTTTTCAGCGTCGAGAGGGGCGTCCTTCTGAAAAGGCTATCCTTGCCGGACGCCTGATCGACCGTCCGATTCGTCCCCTCTTTCCGAAGGATATGCGCAATGACGTAGCCCTTGTATGTACCGTAATGTCTGTTGACCATGATAACTCTCCCGAAATTGCCGGTATGATCGGCGCGTCTGTCGCCATTGCGATCTCCGATATCCCGTGGGGAGGCCCTATCGCAGGATGCGTCGTCGGTTACGTGGACGGTCAGTATGTCATCAATCCGACTGCAGAACAGGCGGAACGCAGCCAGATGTATGTCACGGTCGCCTCTGTTGGAGATAAGGTAGCCATGATAGAGGCAGGCGCAAAAGAAGTGCCGGATGATATCATGCTGGAAGGCATCATGTTCGCCCATGAAGAAAACAAGAAGACCATCACCTTTATTGAAAAGATTGTTGCCGAAATTGGCAAGCCCAAATTCGAATATGCGCAGAAGCCGCATGACGACGTGCTTTTTGAAAAAATTGCGGCTTATGCCACGGAAAAAATGCAGTATTGCATGGACACAGACGATAAGACAGTCCGTGACCCACGTCTGGCAGAGCTGACGGAGGATGTCAAGGCTCATTTTGCCGAGGAATATCCGGACAGCGACGAGCTCATTGACGATTGTCTCTATAAACTTGAAAAGCAGGTCGTTCGCCGCTGGTTACTCGAAGGTAAGCGTGTCGACGGACGTGCGCTCGACGAAGTTCGTCCGTTGGCGGCTGAGGTTGGTGTATTGCCGCGCACGCATGGTTCAGGCCTGTTCACACGTGGGCAGACCCAGGTCCTTACAACCGTTACGCTTGGCACTGTCGGTGATTTCCAGACGCTTGATACGATATATGACGAAGATTCCAAGCGTTATATTCACCATTATAATTTCCCGCCGTATTCCGTCGGCGAAGCGCGTGGTATCCGCAGTCCTGGCCGTCGTGAGATCGGTCACGGCGCACTGGCAGAACGTGCGCTGGAGCCCGTCATTCCGTCAGAAGCCGAGTTCCCGTACTGCATTCGTCTGGTCAGCGAAGTGCTCAGCTCCAATGGATCCACATCGCAGGGTTCTGTCTGTGGTTCTACGCTTGCACTTATGGACGCCGGCGTTCCGATCAAGGCCCCTGTCGCCGGTATCTCCTGCGGTCTGATTACTGAGGGCGACCGCTGGCTCACCTTCACCGATATCCAGGGCGTTGAGGACTTCTTCGGAGACATGGACTTCAAAGTTGCCGGAACCAAGAAAGGCATCACTGCTATCCAGATGGACCTCAAGATTGATGGTCTGACCCGCGATATCATCGCATCTGCTCTGGAGCGTACACGTATCGCGCGTTTTGAAATTCTCGACGAAATTATGCTCAAGGCCATCCCCGAGCCGCGTAAGGAGCTCTCCAAATACGCGCCAAAGATGATTCGCACGGTTATCGATACTGATAAAATCCGTGAGGTTATCGGCAAAGGGGGCAGCGTGATTCAAAAGATCACCGCTGAAACCGGCACAAAGATTGACATTGAAGAAGATGGCAGTATTTTTATTTCTTCCACCGATATCGATGCCTGCCGCCGCGCGCTGAAAATCATTAACAGTATTGTTCGTGATCCGCAGATTGGCGATGTGTTTTATGGTAAAGTGACGCGGATTATGACCTTCGGCGCATTTGTTGAGTTTGCACCCGGCAAGGAAGGCATGATCCATATCTCGAAACTTGAGAATCATCGCGTTGGTAAGGTCGAAGACGTCCTCAACATTGGCGACGAAACCTGGGTCAAAGTGATTGAGATCGACGATAAGGGCCGCATTAACCTCTCCCGTAAAGATGTTACGGAAGAAGAGAAGAAATAAGCTAACCATGCACAGAGGCGGTCGAAAAGCCGCCTCTTTTTATCAGGATAGGGAGGTGCTATGCTATGGAACGCTGGGATCTCTACCGGCGTGATGGTACGCGTACTGGACAAACCATAACCGACGGCGAGAAGCTCCCGCCCGATATGTATAATCTTCTGGTACATATCATTATCTGTAACCATGAGAACCTCTTTCTGATACAGCAACGTTCTTTACAAAAGCAATACTTTCCCGGGATTTGGGACATCACGGGCGGACGCGTACAAGCCGGCGAGACCAGCCGTCAGGGCGCCGTTCGGGAAGTGGCGGAAGAAGTAGGCCTTCACTTTCATAAAAATCAGCTTCTCCCTGTTGCACACACTGTTACGCAGTGGCACAGTCTCTTTGATATTTATTATGTTCAGGCCTCGTTTGATCTTTCAGATTGTAGGCCTCAGGAGACCGAAGTCGAACAGCTTGCGCTTCTTCCCTATCATGAGGCAGTCGGGCTGCTCAATAAAGATGCCTGGTATAACCGTGTTTTACAGGATGTCGCAACTAGGATTGGGATTTTGTCGTAAGGCATTCCGGATTACGTCTTGCCGCCGTGCTGCGTATTTTCACGCTTTGCGGCAAATACTAAGGAAAAGTAGCGCCTGGGCTGGCTGCAGACAGGAAGCTGCATCATGAAAAAATTGAAATAGAAATGAGAGTGCTATGATCGTCAAAAAAACATTACAAAACGGACTTCGTATCCTCATGGAACACATCCCCTATGTACGTAGTGCGAGTGTCGGCGTGTGGATTGGTAACGGCAGCCGCTATGAAACGGCTGCAAATAATGGAATTTCTCATTTTATTGAGCACATGCTGTTCAAAGGTACGAAAAATGCCTCTTCGGCAGAGTTGGCGCGTCAAATGGATGCGCTGGGCGGACAGTTCAACGCTTTTACGACAAAGGAATGTACCAGTTTTTATTTTCGCGCGCTTGATACCGATCTTGATAAAGGAATCCGTATTCTCGGCGATATGCTGACGGTACCTCTTTTTCCAGACAGCGAGCTGGCTCTTGAGCGGGGCGTTATCGGGGAAGAAATCGATATGTATGAGGATACGCCGGATGAGCTCGTCATGGAAAATCTTTTCAGTGCAGTTTATCAGGATTCTCCGCTTGGATTTCCGATTATCGGAACCCGCGAAAATCTTGCCGTCATGAATGGAGAGACACTGCGGACCTATATGCAAAATCACTACGTCGCAGAGAATATGGTTGTGGGAATCTCCGGTAGTTTTGATTCTAAAATAGAGGAGCTTTTGTGTGAGACATTTGCAAAAATTCCTCGCGCGCCAGTGCCGGAGTTTCAACCTGCCTGTTATACGCCTGCGTCCATTTTGCGAAAAAAATCAATTGAGCAGAACCACATTTGTCTGGGGTTCCAAGGGATCCCGCTTGGGGATCCGGACCGCTACGCTGCGCAAATTTTCTCCAGTATTTTGGGTGGCGGTATGAGTTCGCGTCTTTTTCAGAAAGTTCGCGAAGAAAACGGTCTGTGTTATTCCATTTATACGTTCCAATCTTCGCATGCCGGCACAGGCGTTTCCGGCGTTTATGTTGCAACGAATACCAGTTCACAGGCCGCAGCAATTGACATGATACGCGGCGAAATTGAAACGCTCATTGTGCACGGCCCCAGCGAAGAAGAATTATTGAGAACCTGTGGCCAGACGAAAGCAAATGTCTTAATGAGTCTGGAAAGTACCGTCTCACGCATGAATCACATGGCGCGCTCTGAGCTGACGCTTGGGCGGGTGCCCACGCCGGAGGAAATCGTTGCGGCATACGATGCCGTGGATATGGAGGCATGCCGCAGAGTTGCGGGCAGGCTGTTTAATTATCAGACATTGGCAACTTCGATTGTAGGCAACGTTGATTAACCGTTCAGGCGCCGCCTTTTGCGACGTCTGATTTTCTAAAACACGCTCATTGTAAAAAACAAATCAACGAGTTATTCTGTTCGCAGGAGGTGACGGCGATGGCAAATGAAGAAAAGAAAGATTTTAACGCAATGTTGCACCGGACGAATGATATGCCAAAAATACAGATTATCTCGGATGACGCCATGATTCGAAAATACGGCGGAGAAAAAATGTATTTTGCACCGCCTATTATGTATGACGAAATCATGAAGCGCGTTCCCTGGGGAAAAGTGCTCACAGTCGGAGTCATCAGAGCGTACCTGGCGGAGCAGAATC
>URVL01000177.1 GCA_900551265.1 uncultured Eubacteriales bacterium
GTATGAGGAGCTGACCCCTCTGCTCTCCAAACTACGCAGCCAGCAGCGGCAGATTCAGCGGCAGATGGGGGATCTCAAACGCCGGCAGGAGGAGTTTATCGCCATTACGGAGAATATGAGCGAGGGCTTTCTTGTCGTAGATCTGAAGACGGAGCTGTTGTCATATAACTCGGCGGCGCTTCAATTACTGGGCTCTGGACCGGTAGAAGGTACGCCAAGCGTTTTGACGTTGAATCGAACGGAAAACTTTCGTCATGCTGTAGAAACTGCGTTGGCGGGGGAGCATTGTGAGCAGTCTATGACGCTAGGCGGCTCGTTTTATCATGTGATTGCAAATCCTGTATTGCATGACGGTGCGTTAGCCGGGGCGGTTATTATCATTTTGGACTGTACGGAACGTGAACTGAGGGATCAGATGCGCCGTGAGTTCACTTCAAATGTCTCTCATGAATTAAAAACACCACTGACATCTATTTATGGTGTCTCGGAGATGATTGCAAGCGGTATTGTAAAGCCCGGGGACATTCGATCGTTTGCACAGAATATTCATGATGAGTCTGGGCGGCTGATTACTTTGATCGAAGATATTATCAAACTTTCGCAGCTCGATGAGAATTCAATTCCCGCTGATCCTGTGCCGGTTAATTTATATGACGTGGCTGATTCCGTCGTAAAGCGTTTGGCGCCACAGGCAAAAGAGCGTGGCATCACAATTGAGTTAACGGGAGCGTCTGCGACTGTCCAGGGAATTCCAAATGTATTGGAAGAGATGGTCTATAACCTCTGCGATAATGCCATTAAGTATAATAAGGATGGCGGTCATGTACAAGTAAAGGTAACTGCCAACGACGAACATCCGGTCTTAACCGTCTCAGATACCGGCATTGGTATTCCGCGTGAGCATCAGGCGCGCGTTTTTGAACGCTTTTACCGCGCAGATAAGAGCCATTCCAAGAAGATTGGCGGTACGGGACTGGGACTTTCTATCGTAAAACATGCCGCTGCCTACCACGGCGCGACGGTGAGCCTTGAAAGTACAGAGGGCCAAGGCACGACCGTAACGATACAATTTTGATCAATTACGAAAAAATTGATTTGTATAAATAAAAGAGGGTGGCAGAGGAGCATCTCTGCCACCCTTTTTGTTATTACTTTTTTGACCACTTATGTTCCATAGTCAATCAGTTGCGAATCAATCGACGTAGTAGAACAGTCTGATTTGATTCAGGTTCATGCAAATGCAGGAAAAACGTTTGCTCTCACAAGATATGGCGAATATATAGTACGTTTAAAGCGCAAATGAAACCCCTGTATGAATTTTCTCATACAGGGGTTCTGCTTGTGAATTTTAACGCTCATGCCGGATAAGACCAAAAGCCTTAGAACATTCCATAACGATGAAAGGAACCAGAGACAGGCCCAGTCCGAGAAGATAAAGCCACGCAGGAAGTACGATCAGACCAAAAACTGTTGCAAGAGGTGTAAAGAGAACCACAGCCATCAATAGTACGGAAATTAGACATGCCTGGTTCAACTTACGATTGCCAAATGGCCCAATTTTGAAAAGTGAGTGATTTGAGCGCATGTTATAGGCCTGAACAATCTGAGAAAGTGCAAGCACCATGAAAGCAAGCGTTTGTCCACCGGCTAACTCCCCGGTTACATTTTGCCCAACCTGGAAACCGATTAAAGTTAAAATGGCAAACATAAAGCCCTGCAGCACGACGCGCAGACCAAGGCCGTGCGCAAAAATACCCTCGTTTTTCGGTTTCGGCTTTTGATTCATGATGTCATCTTCAACAGCTTCCATACCGAGAGCAACTGCAGGTAATCCATCTGTGACCAGATTAATCCACAGAAGCTGCATGGAAAGCAGCGGACTCTGGTGCCAAAGCATCATAGCGGTAAAAACCGTGATAACCTCACCAATATTCGTGCCGAGCAGGAAGCCGACAACCTTGCGAATATTGGCATAAATCCCTCGTCCTTCGCGGACAGCGTCTACAATTGTAGCGAAATTGTCATCCGTTAGCGTCATATCTGCCGCACCTTTTGCAACATCGGTTCCAGTGATCCCCATTGCACAGCCTATATCAGCGGCCTTCAGAGCCGGCGCATCGTTTACGCCGTCTCCTGTCATTGCGACGATCTGTTCTTTACGCTGCCAGGCACGCACAATACGGATTTTATTTTCAGGCGAGACGCGTGCATAAACGGCAATATGCTCCACTTCACGGTCAAGTTCGTCGTCCGACATGGCGTCCAGCTCAAGTCCGGTAATGGCACGGTCAGACTCCGTTAAAATACCAAGTTCCCTTGCAATGGCAGAAGCGGTTACCACATGATCGCCTGTAATCATAACAGGCTTGATACCGGCCTGACGGCAGGTCGCGACTGCGACCGCTGCCTCCGGACGTGGCGGATCGATCATGCCGACAAGGCCTAAAAACGTCAGCTCATTTTCCAACGTTTCGGATGTGGGAGACTCCGGTATGACGTTGATCTCCTTATATGCCACGGCGAGAACACGAAGCGCGGAGGCGCTCATCTCGTCACATATGGCTGCCGCAGCGTCGAGATTGCCCGCAATACAGCGCGGCGCGAGCATGTCAAACGCACCCTTTGTGATAACAATATTGTGCCCATCCATTCGATTGACGGTAGTCATCAGTTTGCGGTCGGAGTCAAACGGCAGCTCCGCAAGACGCGGGGCCTCACGATTCAGCGCATCTTTCGTCATGCCGTTTCGATGCGCTGCAAGGACAATCGCAGTTTCTGTTGGATCACCAATGTGCTGTTCCCGGTCGCCGTCGAAAACGACCGAACCGTCGCAACATAGCGCGGCATGGCGTAACAAACGGATCGCTTCCGGAGAAAGGGCAGATGAGAGATCCTCGGCGGCTTCCTGACCATCGGCATAGACTTTTGTCAGCGTCATGCGATTCTGTGTCAATGTCCCTGTTTTGTCAGAACAGATAACAGATGCACTGCCGAGCGTTTCAACAGCGGGCAAACGGCGGATAATGGCATTTTTCTTTACCATACGCTGTACGCCGATCGAGAGCACAATTGTCACGATTGCAGGAAGGCCCTCGGGAATTGCAGAGACGGCCAGAGAAACGGAAGTCATGAAGATCTCCATGACGGGAATTCCGTTGGCAAGACCGACGACGAAGATAACGGCACAAGCCGCAAGCGCTACAATGCCAAGATATTTTCCGAGCTGTGCCAATTTCTTCTGGAGTGGCGTCGAAGTGTCGTCTTCACCATCCAGAAGATTTGCAATTTTACCCATCTCAGTGTCCATGCCTGTTGCGGTTACGACGGCACGTGCGGTACCATAGGTAATACTGCATCCAGAAAACACCATATTTGTGCGATCGCCGAGAGCGGCTTTTTCGGGAATATCGGCGTCTGCGTCTTTTTCAGCTGGTACAGATTCTCCGGTCAACGCGGACTCCTCTGATTTCAGACTGGCTGCGGAAAGAAGACGCGCATCTGCCGGAACGAAGTCGCCTGCTTCCAGCCGTATGATATCGCCGGGTACCAGCATGGCGGCATCAATGATTTTTTCTTCGCCGTCACGTATGACGCGGGCATGGGGTGCGGACATACTTTTGAGTGCATCGAGCGCTTTTTCCGCCTTGCTTTCCTGCAAAACGCCCATGACGGCATTGATGACAACAATAACGAGGATTAGTATAGGTTCAAAAAACTCTTTTGGTTCGCCCTCGTAACAGGCAATTACAAACGAGACAAGCGCCGCTGCGACCAGAATCAAGATCATGACGTCCCGAAACTGATCAAAGAAGCGCTGCAAATTGGTTTTTTTCTTTTTCTCTCGCAAACGATTTGGCCCGTATTTTGTAAGAAGCGCCTGTGCCTGAACCGTCGTCAATCCCAGATTTTGATCGGTTGAAAGGCTCTTTAAAAGCTCTTCCCGACTGTTTCTGTGAGCTGTCAAAATAATTCCTCCTAAATATTTCTATAGATAGCTTACCAAAGGATACTATATGATGCATCGGACAAAAAAGAAAAGTGTCTGATTTTTCACCGAAGAAAAAATAGTGTTACTTTTTTGGACATTTTTATGAATTTGTCCAAAAGGTGTGAAAAGTCAAAATTAGCATTGTCTTTAAAACCGGTTTTTGTTACAATGAAAGTGTTACAAGGAAGGAGGTTCTGCTTTGCCTGACTCTAATATCACAAAGAATGCACTTGCCTCCGCAATGAAATCTCTGATGGAGAGAAAATCATTTTCAAAAATCAGCGTAGGGGACATTTGTGAACTCTGCCAGATGAACCGAAAGAGTTTTTACTATCATTTTAAGGATAAATACGATCTTGTCAATTGGATTTTTTATACAGAATTTATTGCGGCCATCCGTAACCGTGACTTTGAAAATGGTTGGCAGCTTATGGAGGCTGCCTGTGAATATTTTTACCAAAACCGTCGGTTTTATATGAACGCGCTGGCAGTTCACGGTCAGGATTCTTTTCGTGATTATTTCAAGGATATTTTAAAGGCCGTTATAAGGGTATACTTCAATGAGATCATTGAGAAGGAAGACGACGAGACTTTCTTCATCAA
>URVL01000178.1 GCA_900551265.1 uncultured Eubacteriales bacterium
GCGAGAAACCATCCAGGTAAGTTCTATGCGCTGCCACAGGCTCCGCAGCAATTTAAGCAGCTTTTGATGACTTCGGGTTTTGACCGGTATTTTCAGATTGCTCCCTGTTTCCGTGACGAGGATGCGCGAGCCGACCGCTCGCCCGGCGAGTTCTATCAGCTGGATATGGAAATGGCATTCGCTACGCAGGAGGATGTCTTTTCTGTGATAGAGGATGTACTGCCGCCTGTTTTTGAAAAATATGGTGCGTATCACCGTGCTTCTTCTGCACCCTTTCAACGAATTTCCTATCAGGAGGCTATGGAAAAATATGGATCAGACAAACCAGACTTGCGTATTGATCTGACGGTTTCTGATGTCACGGATCTGGTTTCCGGATGTGACTTTGCCCCGTTTGCCGAAGGCAGTGTCGTTAAGGCTGTTGTCGTGTCCAATTTTCATGAAACGCGCAAATTTATTGATAAGGTCTGTGCAGATGTTGAGGTGCAGACCGGCAATAAGATGTATTGGTTCCGTCTTGATGACGGTGGTGAGCTGGTTGGCGGTATCTCGAAATTTTTGACTGAGCGCCGGGATACTGTCGTTTCTACGCTGGGACTCGAACCGGGTACTTTTGTTGCGCTTACGGCGGGAAAGCGGGAGACCGCACAAAAAACGGCGGGAGTCGTGATTAAGACGCTCGGCGCACGTGTCCCCGGGCATATGGATCGTGAGCAGTATGCGTTTTGTTGGATTGTTGATTTCCCAATGTATGAGATGGGTGAAGAGTCTGGGGAGTTGGAGTTTTGCCATAATCCCTTCTCCATGCCTTCGGGTGGATTGGCTGTACTGGAGGCTGCTGAGCGTGGGGAGATCGATCCGCTGACGATTACGGCCGATCAGTATGACTTGGTTTGTAACGGTGTCGAGCTTTCTTCCGGCGCTGTCCGTAATCATGATCCGGACATTATGGTCAAGGCGTTTGAACTTGTGCGCCTCGGAGAAGATGACGTAAAAGCCAAGTTCCCGGCCATGTATCATGCGTTCTGCTATGGCGCGCCGCCACACGCGGGTATTGCGCCGGGCGTAGACCGTATGGTTATGCTTCTGGCGGGCGAAGATTCTATCCGTGAAATCATTCCGTTCCCGATGAACAAGAATGCACAGGATTTGATGATGGGCGCGCCTGGTGAGGTGACGCAGCGGCAGCTTGACGAGCTGCATATCAGTCTGTGTCTCCCAGAAGGGGAATAGACCTATGAAAAATACAATAAAAAAAGTTCTGCCTTTGGTATTTGTAGTTTTTGCAGGTATTGTTGGCGGAATTTTACGTGGAATGGAATTGACTTTGTGTTATGATGACACAACTGGTCTTTATACTTCTGGCCCAGTAACCTATTTTTTACTGGGCCTTTCTACCGTTATAGCGGTTCTGTGTCTTCTGTTGGCCCTGATGAAAAATAGGGACAGACGGCCTTATACCGTACTTTATCGCTGTGGTGTGCCTGGTACGATGCTCTGTATGCTTGCCGGCGTCGTCATGGCGGCGGCCGGACTGATGCGGGCAGCTGATTTTTTCAATGGCGGGGTTTACTCCAGCCTCCTCTTTGGTATTTTAACCATCCTTTGCGGCGTTTCGCTGATAGCGTTGTCTGCTGCGCGTAAACAGGGAAAAATCCCGATGATGACTGGCTTTGGCGCAGTTGTGACGGTTTTCTGGGGATGCTTTATGCTTGTCCTTGTTTTTATGGAACATCCTGTCGAACCTGTTGAACTGCTGTATGCCTATGACTTGTTGGCAATGTGCTGTGCCTTGCTTTCCATTTATGGAGCAGCGGGACAGATTTTTGGCCGCGACCGCATGCGTATTGCGCTTTTTTCTTCGCTTTGCGCAGTGTTTTTGCTGCTGGTAAGCGGTTTTGGACGTTTTATGACGTTTATTTATACCGGCAGTACGTATTACATGACACAAGTGGATTTTCGCATGGTCGTTTATGCGGCACTGCTGTTTTACTGTATGTCAAATGCTGCGTCGTTACTTGTCAATGCGGGGGCGGCTGATTTGGAAAATGGCCGGCTTCAGGATGTTTGAACATTGCAAAGCGGTTGTTTTTGACCTGGACAATACGCTGATTGTACGCCGTATGACATTGCGGAAGCTTTCTTATTATGTCAATAGGTTTTATTTTAAAGAACGTCCGGCAGAACACGAGAAGATTGCCGCTGCGTTTTGTGAATGTTTTCAGAGTGGCTATACGGATTTGCGCGAATGCTTTTCTGCGTTTCAGGAAAGAAGTAGATGGCGACACAGTGCGGATTATCAGGAATTTCAGTCTATGTGGGACTTTTATTACCCGTTCTGTACCTGCCGCGAGCCGGAAGCTTCATGCGTGTGTGAACTTTCGCGCATGGGTTACCGTATCGGAATTCTGACAAACGGAACAGCTGTGTTACAACAGGGTAAGGTAGATGTGGCTGGCTTTCGAGACTGGTTTGAATTTGTGATAGCGACTCGTGAAATTGGACCTGATAAGCCGGACCCGTATCCATTTTTCTATGTGGCGGACATGATGAAATTAGCGCCGCAGGAGATTGTTTATGTGGGGGACTATCCACCGAACGACATAGACGCGCCACGTAGAGTGGGTATGCAAACCGTATGGTTTTCCAAGTATGCGGATTGGGATGATCGTTTTGCCCGCGCGGACGCAGAAATATCATCTCTTTCCGAGTTGAAGGAATTATTTCCAGCTTTGCAAAATAGAGTTATGTAAATATGATGTTTGTAAACTCATGATTTATACCTCTGCTATTGGCAGAGGTCTTCTTTTTTCAAATATTTATGAGAAGGGGCCTATTATGAAAACTGCGGTACTGGGTTATAGCGGTGCAGGTAAGTCGACGCTGGCAAAACAACTTGCCGTACATGCCGGATCTCCAGTTTTATATCTGGATACTGTGCAATGGTTACCTGGATGGCAGGAGCGTAACGTTAAGGAGGGAGTCGCTCTTGTCCAGAATTTTTTAGATACCCACGATAGCTGGGTGATCGACGGCAACTATCAAAAGTATTGCTTTGCGCGTCGCTTAGAAGAAGCAGACGAGATCCTTCTGTTGCTTTTACCGCGTCTTTTTTGTTTCGTCTCCGCTTGGCGGCGTTTTTTTGAAAAGTCCTCATATGAGTCGGGAAAGCATGACGGAGGGGTGTCCGGAAAAATTTGATCTGGAATTTATCCGATGGCTTCTTTGGGAAGGCAGAGCGAGGAAACAACGCTGTGTTTTTCTTGAAATTGCAAAGCAATATCCAAACAAAACACGTATTTTTTATAGCCGCCGTGCGGTCAATGCATATTTGCAGTCAAAGGGAATTCAGATATGACACAGCATGAAATTAAGATGATCAGATTGGCACGCCAGTATTTAACGCAGCCGAGTGACAGATTTACGGTTTTGCATGGTCTTTGTGGTATCCAGGCTCAGTTTTTGTCAAATGCCCGTCACGCGCTGCGTATCCGCTGTACGGATGCACTACCCGATGACGCATGGGGTGAGGGGCTTGTAAAGAGCTGGACTTTGCGGGGTACCATGCATATTTTTGCGGAGGACGATCTGCCGCTTTTTCTATACGGCGCGCCGCATTCACTCCGTCCGCAGGATACATTAGAAGAAGATCCCCATATCACCGCCGAACGAAAACGCTATTTTGCCCAGGAGATTCTTCGTTTAATCAGAGAGGGCGTCTGTGAGCGGGAAGCGTTGAAGCGTATTTGTCTGGCACGTGGTATGACGGAGGAGGAGAGCGCAAGTGTGTTTGACCAATGGGGTGGCACAATACGGGCGCTTGCGGAGTCAGGAGCAATTTGCTACCGTGTACAGGAAAAGAAGTCGTTTATGCTATGTAAGCCGTTTGTGCCAATGAGTCCGGAATGCGCCGAACGGGAGTTGGTCCGCCGGTATTTTACGCACTATGCTCCGGCCACTGTGCGTGATGCCGCTTATCTGCTTGGCATGACGCAGACGAAAATTCGCGGTTTTTTGCAATCGTTACCCATAGAGGAACTGGAGGCGGGGGGACGTCGGTTTTTATGGATTGACCGGCATGAATCGAATTTTGCAGAAATACCGAGCTGTATTCTGCTCGCCGGATTTGACCCGCTTTTGCTGGGGTATGACAAGAGGGACAGCTTGTTTTTGCCGCCGGAGTATTTACGCGGAATCTTCAACCTCTCGGGCATTGTATTTCCGGCGATACTTTTACGCGGAAAAGTTGTTGGCAAATGGAAACGAGAGAGGGAAAAGATACTGATTACGCCGTTTCAGTCATTAGACGGGAAGGATTGTGCAATAATACTGGATACGGTATTACGTTTGTTTGGAGAGCAGATAAAAGTGATATGGCAAGAGGCGTAGCGGTTACCGCTCAATTAGCTGCATCTGAATCGTGTGATTTTGATGCAGCTTGTTTTATGAAACGTACGGTGTGGAGAAAAAGCTCCGGAAGATGTGCTTTCCTTTTTCGACAATTCATGCTATACTGTTCCTCGAACTATCGGTGTGAAAGTGAGATATGAAGAAGTTATGGAGTATGTGTTCCAGTTTGGCG
>URVL01000179.1 GCA_900551265.1 uncultured Eubacteriales bacterium
CATCGGTGTCTTTTCTCTCCTTATTTCATTACTTCAGCCATGATGGCGATGCCCCGGTCCATCTCATCCTTCGTTATCACCAGCGGCGGCAGCAGACGCAACGTATCGTTTCCAGCCGTCAGGCACAGCAGCCCCGCCTCCATCAATTTATCCTTCATCTCCGTGTGGGTCATGCCCTGGATGCCTGCTCCGATCATAAGGCCCATGCCACGGATGCCGGAGACATAGGGGCTATTGAGGGCAGCGATCCCTGCACGCAGGTACTCGCCCTTTTCCTTGACCTCCTGGAAGAACGCCGGGGTCATAGCATCCATGACAACCCCTGCCGCCGCGGCAGCCATGGGGTTACCGCCAAAGGTGGAGCCGTGGGAGCCGGGCGTCAGGGTGTCTTTTACCTTTTCTCCCAGTATGGTTGCGCCAAGAGGCAGGCCGCCCGCCAGACCCTTTGCCGTCGATACAATATCCGGCGTAAAACCATAGTGCTGGAAGGAATAGAGCTCGCCGGTGCGTCCGTTGCCTGTCTGTACCTCATCCACGATTACAAGAATATCTTTTTCTGCGCCCAATTTTACAATTTCCGCAATATATTCTGCCGGGAGCTCGTTGACGCCTCCTTCGCCCTGGATGGTCTCGATCATAATGGCGGCGCAGGCATTTTCCTCGGTGAGCCGGTGCAGTTCCTGAATATCGCCTGGCGTCGCATAGACAAACCCCTCTGTAAACGGACCAAATTCCGTGTGGAAGCTGTCTTGCCCGGTAGCTGCCAATGTAGTGATTGTACGGCCGTGAAAACTATTTTTCATCGTTATAATCGTGTGACGGCCCTCGCCGTATTTTAGGAAGGAATAGCGGCGCGCTGTCTTAATGGCACATTCATTGGCCTCTGCGCCGGAGTTGGAGAAGAATACACGGCACATGCCGGTACGTTCACAAAGCATCTTGGCAAGTTTGACACAGGGCTCCGTATAGTAAAGGTTTGAGGTGTGTTGCAGCGTTTGCACCTGCGCAATGACAGCTTGCTGCCAAACTTCGTCGGCATAGCCGAAACTGTTGACGGCGATACCGGCGCCCAGGTCAAGATAACGTTTTCCGGTTTCGTCATAGGCGACGGCGCCCTTTCCTCTGACAATTTCAAGAGGGAAACGTGCATATGTGTTTGCAATATAAGTGCTGTCATTCCTTTTAATATCCGCCATAACTATCTCCTCCGAGGAACATCGTACCGATGCCCTCATCCGTTAGAATTTCAATGAGAATGGAGTGGGGAACACGCCCGTCAATGATAAAGACCTTGCGAACACCGCGTCGGATTGCCTCAATGCAGCATTCCACCTTGGGGATCATTCCGCCGGATATCACGCCCTCTCGCATAAGCTGCGGCGCCTCACTGACGTTGATTTGCGGAATGAGAGAGCTCGGATCGTCTTTATCACGCAGAATTCCGCTGATATCGGTCATGGAAATCAGGCTTTCGGCTTTGAGCATTCCCGCAATGCGCGCAGCGGCTGTGTCGGCGTTAATGTTGTAAATATTTCCTTCGCTGTCACAGCCGATTGTGGAAATGACGGGAATATATCCTTTCTCAAGCAGATCAAGAATTGGTTCGACATTAATATTCGTAATTTCACCGACATAGCCAAGTCTGGGGTCGAGCTGCCGCGCTTCGATTAAGTGGCCGTCCGTGCCGCACAGCCCCATTGCCTTTCCTCCGATGTTCTGGAGGAGATTCACGAGATTTTTATTGATTTTACCCGCCAGCACCATCTGTACAACGTCAACGGTTTCCTCGTCTGTGACGCGCAGTCCATCAATAAATTCACTTTTTTTCCCGATCTTACCCAGCATTTCCGTGATCTCCGGCCCGCCGCCGTGTACCAATACCACTTTAATGCCGATCAGAGACAACAGTACAATGTCGCGCATGACGGCACGCTTCAGATCTTCGTTAATCATGGCGTTTCCGCCGTATTTAACGACAATAATTTTGTTGTTATATTTCTGAATGTAGGGAAGCGCGTGGACCAGCACTTCCGCTCTCTGTGCATTTGACAGTTCCATCAAGAAACGCTCCTCCCTTCAAGTGCGGTAATCACCGTTGATCTTGACATAATCATAAGTCAGATCACAACCCCACGCGGTAGCTGAAGCTTCCCCGTCGTGCAGAGCGACCGCAACCGTGATCTCATCTTCGGAGAGAATTTTCTTTGCAAGATCTTCGTCAAAACTGAGTCCGCAGCCTGCTTCACATACCAGAATTTTACCCGCCGCAGAGAGATAAGAAACATCGATCTTGTTAACGTCGACGTCGGCGCCGCTGTAACCGATTGCGCACATCACCCGTCCGCAATTTGCATCTGCGCCGAACATGGCGGCTTTGACCAGAGCAGAGGAGATCACTGCCTTTGCTGCCGTCACGGCATCCTGTTTCGTTTTTGCGCCTTCCACTTGACATTCCAGCAGCTTTGTTGCGCCTTCGCCATCTTTTGCGATCATCCGGCTGAGCTTGACGGTGACATAGTGAAGCGCTTCGCAGAACGTGTCATAATCTTTTCCGATTGCGACGATTTCCGCATTGCCTGCCATACCGTTTGCCATAACGGAAACCATGTCGTTTGTCGACGTATCTCCGTCGATGCTGATCATGTTAAAAGAGGTCTGGACGTCGTCAGAAAGCGCCTTTTGGAGCATGCTTGGCGTAATCGCCGCATCGGTCGTGACAAAAATCAACATTGTCGCCATATTGGGATGGATCATACCGGACCCTTTTGCAATTGCACCCAAATGACATTCCACACCGCCTACCTCAAAGCAGACCGCCACTTCTTTCACTTTGGTATCGGTCGTCATAATCCCTTCGGCCGCTGCAAGGCTGTGGTCTCCTAACCCCGACACAAGCGGAGAAATACCGGCGGCGATTGGCGTAAGATCAAGAGGCTGGCCGATGACGCCGGTTGAGGCGACAATCACATCCGACGCCGGAATGCCGAGTTGTCCACCAATAAGCTTACAGGTTTCTTCTGCGATTTCGATACCGTTTGGATTACAGGTGTTGGCATTCCCGCTGTTGCAAATCATTGCCTGGGCGTAACCGTCTGCAAGATTGCGCTTTGTAACCGTGATTGGCGCGCCCTTAACCAGGTTCTGTGTATACACTGCGGCTGCTGCTGCGCGTTTTTCGCTGACTATCAGAGAAAGATCCTTTTTTGATTTGTTTCTGCGTATCCCACAGTGTACGCCGTTTGCCATAAAGCCTTTTGCGGCACAAACGCCGCCCATGATTTCTTTCATACGTCCACCTCTGTTAAATCAAGACCATGCGTGGGATCATCGCCCAACATGATGTTCATACATTCTACTGCGGCCCCGGAAGCGCCTTTTCCGAGATTGTCAAAACGGGAGATCAAAAGTATGCGGTCTTCATTTCCCGCAACGATAATCTGCATGGCATCGCTTCCCGCCGTACGGTTTGCCGATAGGAACCCATTCTCATCTGCCGCTTCGCAATAACGAACTACTGGGCCCTTATATAGCGCACGATATACTTCCTTTACATCCGAGACCGTGTATCCCGGGTTTAACATATTTTGAAAGAGCGGGACGGTTACGACCATACCGCTATAAAAATCGGAGACGATCGGACAGAATATCGGAGCCTTGGAAAGCCCGCAAACAGCCTGCATTTCTTTTAAATGCTTGTGCTGCTGCGTAAGCCCATACTGACGCGGCGCGTCCAGCAGGGGAGAACGACCGCTGTCTTGATACTGTGCAATCATTTTTTTGCCGCCGCCACTGTAACCAGTGACGGAATGACAGGTGATGTCCGCGTCCGGCGGCAGCATACCCGAGGCAACGAGCGGATAGACAAGCGAAATGAATCCACTGGCATGGCATCCGGGAACCGCTGTGCGTTTTGCAGATTTCAGCTTTTCCAAAAAGGAACTGTCGAGCTGCGGAAACCCATAGCACCAGCCCGGTTCCGTGCGATGCGCGGTCGAAGCGTCGATGACACGCGTCCTGTCATTTTCAATCATGGACACGGCCTCACGTGCTGCCGCATCCGGCAAGCATAAAAACGCAATGTCTGCCTCATTTAACGCTGTACGACGTGCAGCGGGGTCCTTGCGTTTTTCTTCATCGAGTGTAATCAGCGAGAGATCGTCTCTCGCGGTCAGGCGTTCATAAATTCGAAGGCCGGTAGTACCCTCTTTTCCGTCAATAAATATCTTAAACATGGGAAAGAAACTCCGTTACATACTTAATCTGGGCCTGAATGGAGGCCTCTGAGGTTCCGCCCTCTGAGATACGCTTTGCTGCACACGTTTCAAGCCTGATCTCTTCATACAGATCTTCCTCAAAGGCATCCGCGTATTTTTTATAGTCTGCCAGAGGAAGCGTTTCAAGCGTCAGGCCGCGTTCGATGCATTCCGCCACGAGCTGTCCCGTGATTTTATATGCCGTGCGAAAGGGGATACCTTTTCGCACAAGATA
>URVL01000180.1 GCA_900551265.1 uncultured Eubacteriales bacterium
AGGTTCGCCGTCTCGGTGGTGACGTGCATGCAAGCGCCGATGCGCACCCCCTCGAGCGGGCGCTCCTCGGCGAAGCGCTCGCGGATGCGGGCGAGCACCGGCATGTCGCGGTCGGCCCACAAGATGCGGGCCTGCCCCTCGTCGGCCAGGTTGATGTCAAGAATGTCGCAGGCTTGGCTCACAGATTGCTTCCTTTCTTGAAGGCGGGCGCGGCGCGGGCGCGATTGCCGGGGCGCGGTTCCGCCGGGGTGCCATTGCATGGGGAACAGGGTAGCACAGCTCCCAGGCGGTGCGGGGCGGTGTCCCGGTTGTCGGAAAAACCTTACGCTTCCCTTACAGGTGTGGAGGGGGTGTGGGGCAAATGCGGTGAAAAGGAACACTTTGGCCTCGATTGCCCCCATTTCGGCCGTCATGGCCCAACTGGCGCTGCCAACTTGGCTCGAAAGGGCTATACTTTCAGCCGTTTGTGCAGCCGCGCCCACGCCACTGACCGTGCGGGCGCATGTCATGTCCTAGGAGCCTCAAGGTGTTCGATACCGTAGCATCGCAAGTGTCGGCGTTGTCCTTCGTCGACATCTTCAATTTCTGCGTGTTTCTTACCTTCACTATCTGCTATACCTACCAGCTCTTCTACGTGCTCGTGGTGCTGACGCGCCGGGCGCCGAAGAAGGTGGCGCGCGCCAACCACCGCTATGCGGTCATGGTGGCGGCGCGCAACGAGGAGACGGTCATCGCCGACCTCATCCACTCCATCAAGGTGCAGAACTATCCCGCCGAGCTCATCGACATCTTCGTCATCGCCGACAACTGCACCGACAACACGGCCGACGTGGCCCGCGAGGCCGGCGCCATCGTGTTCCCCCGCAGCAACGACAAGCTGGTGGGGAAGGGCTATGCGCTCGATTACGGCCTGAAGGCCATTTGGGAGCAGTACGCCGATCGCGACTATGAGGCGTTCTTCGTCTTCGACGCCGACAATCTGCTCGACGAAAATTATATTGCTGAGATGAACCGTACGTTCTGCGACGGATATGAAATCGTCACCAGCTGCCGGAATTCCAAAAATTACGGTGATAACTGGATTTCTGCGGGTTATGCCCTTTGGTTTTTACGCGATTCGCAGTTTTTAAACCGTCCGAGAATGCTCCTGGGTACGTCGTCCGTCGTCGCCGGCACCGGCTTTCTGTTCAGCCGCGCCGTGCTCGACCGCTGCGTCGGCTGGAAATTTTTCCTGTTGAGCGAAGATACGGAGTTTACTGCCCGCAACATTTTGGACGGGGAAAAGATCGCTTACTGTGAAAACGCCGTCTTCTACGACGAGCAGCCCACGGATTTTGGTCAGTCCTGCCGCCAGCGTATGCGCTGGGCGCGCGGATACCTGCAGGTGTTCGGCAAATACGGCACGAAACTGATCCGCGGCGTATTTCGTGGAAGCTTTGCCTGTTTTGACATGATTATGAGCACCATGCCCGCTATTATTCTGATGATCGCCGCGCTGATCGTCAACATTGCCGGTTTCTTTGCGTGCCTTGTCAAAGACGAGAGCGTGATGAGCGTAGTCTATACCGCGCTTTGGGGCACTTTCCAGGGCTATTTGACCTTTTTCTGCGTCGGCATTGTGACAACCATTGCCGAGTGGCGCAACATTCATTGCTCCACGAAAAAGAAGATTCTGTATCTTTTTACCTTCCCGCTCTTTATGCTGACCTATGTGCCGGTTTCCATTGCTGCGGTCTTTAAAAAAGCCGAGTGGCGTCCCATCCGGCACACCGTTGCCATCACAGTCAAGGAAATCCGAAAAAAGGGCGCAACGACGGAAAATAAGGTCTAGTGTCTTGGCCTTTTCATAAAAAAATCTCCCGGTCTGAAACGGTCCTGCTCTTATGCGGGATGGAGCCGGGAGATTTTTTTGCAGCGGAGCATTGCCATTTGCTTCGCGTGACAGTATAATGAAGGCAATCGTATGCCCGAAAAAGGGCCGAACAGGGAAAGGAGCAAAGCGATGGAACCAATTCAACTTGCCGTCTACACGCGAAAGCCCGTCGCCAGCGATTACAGCGCAAGCCTGGCAAACAGCATACACTTTGCATTTAGCAGGGACGGACATTTTCAGGCGCTCAACCGGAACTATGGGATCCTGTTTCCCTCCGCCGGTATCGACGAAAAGAATACAATCGTGGAAAAAGGCGCTGTGAGTCCCTGTATCTTCCGCCTTCCCGACGGCGCTTTCGGCATTCTTGCCGTCCGCGTGGGAAAAGACGGGGCAGCCGATGCAGGTTCTGCGGGAAAGCTGCTTTTCTGGCGTTCGCAGAACCTCGTACAGTTTTCCGGGGAGCAGCTGATTGATCTCGGGCTCTCCCTGCAGCCGGCACGGGCAGCCGTGCAGAACGACGGCGGCGCCCTGACGCTTGTCTGGCAGGATACGCGCGGCGAAACTTACCGCAATGCGGTGTGCCCGGACGGGGACGGTCTCACGCTTTCCCCGCCGGTCAAAACAGAGGCCGCCGTCTGGCAAGCCGCGCCTTTAGCGGCGCTGGAGGGCGCCATTCCCGGCAACGCAATTGTAATCTGCGAGGAGGAGCTGCAAACATTGTGCGACGCCTGGCTTCCCCTACACAGCGTAGCCGTGGAGCTCCCGCCGCTGATTCAGGCAAAAAGCGCGCAGGATCTGGAAAATGTCCGCGCCCGGGTCCTCTACTCGGACGGCTCCTTCCATGAAAAGCCGGTCGTGTGGCAGACGGACGGCGTCGACTTTCAAACGCCGGGACTTTATGAAGTACGGGGCATGGTGCGGCAAAAAACGTATTCGTTTCCTCTGGCGCGCGGCTATGCCGATCCGGTGATTTTTCATTGGGACGAGCGCTTCTACTTTATCTCTACCAACGATAACACCGGGCAAGTCGGGCTGTATGTCCGCGAGGCGGACACAGTAGACGGTCTGTTTGCGCCCGGCGTCGAAGAGCATCTCATTCTCGGCTATGATGAGGACCGCGGCTATAAGAGCACCTTCTGGGCCCCGGAATTTCATGTGATCGGAGGGGAACTGTACATCCTCCTGGCGCTCGGCAGCGGCGGAATTACGCCGCAGTGTCATATGATGCGCCTGCGCCGGCATGGCAGCATCATAAACCCGGAAGACTGGGAGACGCCAGTGCGCGTTTTGAAACAGGATGGTTCCTTCCTGGCGGATCCTGGCATTTCTCTTGATATGACGCATTTTGAGGCAAACGGCGTCAATTATCTGGTCTGGTCTTACCGCGAGTGGCACGACGTTGATACCGGGTCCATGCTCTATATCGCCACCACGGATCCGCACAGGCCGTGGCAGCTGACCTCAGATCCCGTCCTTCTCTCCAGGCCGCTGTTCGGCTGGGAAAACATCGACGGAACCATCAACAACGAAGGACCGTATCCCCTCATCGCCGGGGATACGGTCTGGCTGGCCTATTCGGGCGGGTCGGCCTCGGATTATTCTTACGTCATAGGCTGGTTGAAAGCGTCTCTCTCCGCCGACCTGCTGAATCCGAAAAACTGGGAGAAATCCAGCGCGCCGGCTCTCTCCTACTATGCCATACCGGCGGAGCCCGGCTCCGGCCACAATTCCTTCTACCAGACGGAATCCGGGGATACCATGATCGCCTTTCACGCCGTGCTGCTCTCCGACGGCAAAAAGCGCAGCACGGGCATACGCCGGGTCCATTTTGACAAAAACGGTGTCCCGCGTTTGGACTTGTCCGCTGCGGACGACCTTGACCCGTCGCTTGCACCGGTAACGCAGCAGGTGCGCGTCGTTTAACGGTTTCAATAATCGACTGGCCTTCCGGACAAACGGAGGGCCTTTTTTGATATATGACGCTGCAAATCATAGCGGTAACGGGAATCCGCTCCTCATTGCGCCGTTTTTTTTGCATCGATTCCTGCACAATTCGAACAGATGCAGGGACCTGTGTTGTTGACACCCGTACGAAAACGGCGTAAAATAAAAGCAGGTTAACATTGTTAACCTGCTTATGAATCAAAGCCAGGAGGTGTCCCCTATGCCGGATTACATTGTGATGACCGATTCGTCCTGTGATTTGCCCGCTGAAGTTGCCGAACAGTTTGAAATCCCGGCGCTTCCCCTCTCCACACAAATTGAGGGAAAGACCTACCGAAACTATATTGACGGCAGCGGCGTAGATATTCAGTGGTTTTATGCACGGCTGCGCGAAAAACAGCCCGCCACCACCTCCGCAGTCAATATGCAGGACTTTACCGCCGCAATGGAGCCAATCCTGCAATCCGGCCGCGATATCCTTTACCTGGGTTTTTCTTCTGCACTGAGTTCCACCTACGAGGCAGGCGCCATGGCGGCGGCGGAGCTTGCCCCGAAGTATCCGGAACGAAAAATCTTCACGGTTGATACGCTCTGTGCCTCTCTTGGCCAGGGCCTGCTCGTCTATCTAACGGCGCAGGAACGTGCGCG
>URVL01000181.1 GCA_900551265.1 uncultured Eubacteriales bacterium
ATGCCGCGGGCAGAGTATTAAAGGCTATGCAGTCGTCCAGAGCCGCCGTAAGCAGCATTCTTTCTTCAAGGCTGTCACCCGTCTTCTCATCCCTCGTAATTCTCAAAGGTTATGGATTCGATTATAACGTCGTCGGCGGGCTTATCGTTCTCGTCAACGGCCACCATCGCTATGGCGTCCACAACGTCCATTCCCTCTGTCACATGACCGAAGGCGGCATACAGGCCATTCAGACCCGTCTGATCCTCCACACAAATGAAGAACTGACTGGACGCACTGTCATATGCACCTTCAAACCCATCGCCGCGCGCCATGGAAATCACGCCGCGCCGGTGTGAAATGGAATTGCGATGACCGTTCGCCGCAAATTCTCCTTCTATCGATTCTCCTGAACCGCCGGTACCGTCGCCGTTCGGGTCTCCGCCCTGGAGTACAAATCCCGGCACAAGCCGGTGAAACGTAAGGCCGTCATAAAAGCCCTCCTCGGCAAGTTTGATAAAGTTTCGCACGGTCTTTGGCGCCGTCTTGCCATCCAGTTCAATGAAAATGGAACCGTAACCCTCCACTACAATCTCCGCATGATGGATTCCCGCGCTGCAGGATGAAAACAGCACCACACTCAACGTCAGGCACAAAAAGAGTGCCGCCACATGTTTCAAACGTCTCATCAGTTTCGTCTCCTTTGCATGAGTCACTGGCAAAACAGCGTTGCCGTTTTTGATCATAACATTTTTTCTACCAAACAGCAAGATTTCATGCCGGTATCATAGTTTTTTTACATTTTATCTTTCCATGCAGTCAAAGCTGAAAAAAAGGTTTGCTTTTTTTCAAAGGATGTGCTATGATGAGTTGTAACCATTTTGTAATCTTATTGACAGCAGGTGTTACTTATGAAACGCAGACGTATACTATCCGTCATCCTTGTGCTGACGTTCCTTTTTGCAACTCTGCCGCACGTGGGAGCCTTTTCCGATACGGCGGGACATCCGGCGGAGTGGGCAATCGAACGATTCAGCGAATACGGCATCGTTATGGGGTACGACGGCTATTTCCGTCCGGACGAACCCATCACGCGCGCAGAATTGGCGGTCATCATTGACCGCATGGTTTCCTATTCGCTCACCGCGCAGAACACCTATCAGGATCTTGAAGATGGCTGGCACACGGAGGCAGTACTAAAAGTCAGCGCGGCCGGCGTCTTGCAGGGTTATCAGGGATCGGTGCGTCCATTTGACAATATTACGCGCGCCGAAGCCGTTATTATGCTGGCCCGCGCTTTCAGCATTGCGGAATATGCGGACGGGATCCGCATTTATGACGATGCGGCCGATATTCCGGATTGGGCGGCCGGTTTTGTCGGCGCCATGGCTTATGCAGATTACCTCCCGTTTGAAGACACGTTTCAATATGACCAGGATATCACACGTGCGGAAATCGTGTTAATTTTGGACCGTCTTCTAACGGAAGTCATACAAAACTCGGGCGTTTACACGGACAATATTCACGGGAATGTGCTAGTCACCGCACCGGACGTCGTGTTCTCGGATCTCACAGTTACCGGTAATGTCTATGTCACCGGACAGGCCGAGGGTTTTACACTCTCCGGTGCGACGGTGCTTGGAGAAGTCCATAATATGACAGGTATTGAGATCACAACAACCGACGGCAGTTTTTCAGAAGGCATAACGGAACCTGGAACCGGCTCGGATGACCTGCCAATCTCTCCTTCCGGTAACATAGAGACAGAGCTGGATCTCACTTACACGGATGAGAAAACCGTCAATGTAATTGTTCGTGCCGGTCAGAGCCTCGCACAGATTTTTGAACAAATCGAAGAAAAAGGCGTGTGCAGTGCCGGCGAACTCTTTTCCGTGTGTGAAAGCATTGACTTCTCCCGGTATTATTCCTTCCTTTCAGCCTCCTATCGCGCGGAGAATCGAATTTTTGCCCTGGAAGGTTATATCGCGCCGGACACCTACACGTTCCACATGGGATCGTCTCCTGCGCTGGTTTTAAAAACAATGCTTGATGCCTCTGCAAACGTCTATACAGACTATGCGGAACGTGCCGCAGCGCTGGGCTATACGCTTGATGAAGTAATCACCATTGCCTCCATTATTGAGAAAGAGGTCGGCGGCTGCACGGAGCAGGACCGCGCCACCGTTGCTTCTGTTATTTATAACCGGCTTTCAGATGATATCAGGCTCCAAATGAATGTCACGGAAAACTATCTGGAGACCTATGTTTTGCCCTATACTGATGTAGATCTTGCGACATATTCGCAATATTACGATACCTATGTCTGTCACGGACTGCCTGCAGGTGCAATCTGCTCTCCCCGTGCGGCATGCATCGAGGCCGCGCTTTCTCCATATGATACAGACTATATCTTTTTCCGCTCCGACCGCTATGGCAATATCTATTATGCCGTCACTTATGAAGAGCACGTACAAAACGGTGAGCTGGCCGACGCCGCTACAGAATATCTTGGCTATCTCGGCTCTGTCGGCGTCTCCGATAGTGAGGAGGAATATGTGCCGGTCGAGGGACAGTACAGCGGCGTGACCGTCATGCTGGATCCTGGCCACGGCGGTATGGAAACCGGCGCCTATACGGGAGATATTTCTGAAAAGGATATCAATCTGGCCGTTGCCTACGCGCTGCGCGATATCCTGCGTGCCGAGGGTGTAAACGTCCTCATGACACGTGAGGGCGACGCCTATCTCTCTGCAGATGACCGTGTCGCACTTGCGGCGGAGCAGTCGCCGGATCTCTTCCTCAGTATTCACTGCAATTCCTATGAGGACGATGCTACTGTAGGCGGTATCGAGACCTACTATTATCCAGGCGATGACGCCAGCCGCACGTGGGCTTCTTACGTTCAAACTGCACTGATTTCCGCCAGCGGCACGTCCGACCGCGGTGTCAAAGAAAATGAACTGATCGTCTTGCACTACACGGAAATGCCGTCTATCATGGCGGAGCTTGGCTTCCTGACGAATTCCCAGGAGGGCGATTTGCTTCAGACCAGCGCTTATCAGACGCTTCTTGCCCAGGCTTTGGCCGACGGCACCTTCGCTTATCTCGATACGTTATATTAAAAACAAATGAAGTTCGTATGTGCAAAAGCCGCCGCCATAAGCAAAAATGCTTATGGCGGCGGCTTGATTTTCCCGTCACTTATTTTCCGAGAAAACGGCGCATCAACGACGGACCGTCCGGTATCATAAGTCCGGTTCCGGTCGCATGACGCTCATCATAGTGGCTTGACGCATACTGCATGTCAATACCCTCAGAGCAGTAGCGCACAAATGGCACAGCGTCGCGCGCATGCGTCATGGTAGAAACCGGCGTCGGATGATCCGGCAGCACCATCACGGCATAGGGCTCGCCGCACTCGTGCAAATAGTCCAGTACCGGTGCCAGTATACGCGCATCAATCCGTTCTATCGCCGTAATTTTGCCCTCTATATCGGCATGATGGCCGCACTCGTCCGGGCCCTCCAAATGAATATATACAAAGTCCCGGCCGCGCTTTAACGCAGAAACCGCAGCCTCCGCTTTTCCCTCGTAATTGGTATCGAGCGTACCGGTCGCACCTTCCACATCGACGCTCTCAAAACCGGCGCAGAGTCCTATTCCCTTAATCAAATCCACCGCAGAAATAACCGTGCCGGAGAGCCCATATAGCTCCCGGAAAGGCCGCAGGGACGGACGTCTGCCCTCTCCCCAAAACCAGCAGGACGTGGCCGCGTTCAGCCCGCGCAAGCGGCGGCCGGCATTGACCGGATGATCCCGCAAAATTTCACGAGACCGCTTCATCATAGAGAGCAACTGCTCTCCATACCGGCCGGTTGGCAAATAGTCCGCAACCGGACGCCCCGTAATATCGTGCGGCGGCGTACATTCCGTGCCCGTATCCGCATGGGACAGCACCAGACAGTGCCGGTAGCTGACGCCGGGATAGAGATGAATGTCTTCCGTATGAATCTCATTTGCAACAGCGGCGATTAGCTCCGCCGCCTCCTCCGTGGTGATTTCTCCTGCAGAATAATCCACCATGACTGCATCTTCAAAACGCTCCGTATCCGAAAGCGTGACGAGATTACAGCGCATCGCCACATCGTCGTCGGCCAGATGAATCCCCATACTTACCGCCTCAAGCGGCGAGCGTCCTGTATAGCACTTTGTTGGGTCATAGCCCATGACGGAGAGATTCGCCGTATCAGATCCGGGTTTCACGCTGTCCGGCACAGTCTTCACAAGACCGCATTCACCGTGCTCCGCAAGTTCATCCATATGCGGCGTTTTTGCCGCTTCTAAAGGAGTGCGGTTCCCCAGCGACGGGACAGGATAGTCCGCCGCGCCATCAATTAGTACAATCACATATTTCATAACGCGCAACG
>URVL01000182.1 GCA_900551265.1 uncultured Eubacteriales bacterium
GTGTGACAGCGAGTTTGCCCTGCTGGACATCAATCGGGAAAAATTGTATCTGGCGGAGGGCATGCTGAAGAACCTGAACCGCAACGTGAATGGAGGCCGCGCCACGGTGAAGGCCTACGAAAGCCAGCGGGAGGCGCTGGCCGGAGCGGATTTTGTCATCAATGCCATTCAGGTGGGCGGATACGATCCTTGTATCATCAACGATTTTGAGATTCCGCTGAAGTACGGACTGCGGCAGACCTATGCCGACACGCTGGGCATCGGCGGCATCATGCGCGGGCTGCGCACCATTCCGGTGATGAAGGGCATCACGGACGACATGGAGGAATTATGTCCCAACGCATGGCTTCTGAACTATACTAACCCGATGGCCATCGTCACTGGAGCGGTGCTGAAATCCAGTTCCATCAAAACCATCGGCCTGTGCCACAGCGTGCAGTCCTGCACCAAAAATCTGATGGACGTGGTGGGCATGGACTGCACCGGCGTGGAATATAAGATCGCCGGCATCAATCATCAGGCGTGGCTTTTGGAAGTGACGAAGGATGGGCGCGATCTCTATCCCGAGATTAAGGCGCGGGCTGCTCAGCTTACGGAGCCTCACGAGGACATGGTGCGCTACGAGATTATGAAACGCTTTGGGTATTATGTCACAGAGTCTTCGCAGCATACGGCCGAATACACTCCTTACTTCATCAAGGACAAATATCCTGGGAAGCTGGAACAGTACGGTATCAAAACTATGATGTACAAAGACTGGGGACGCTCGCAGGTGGCCTATTGGAAGCAGGCGAAGGAAGATCTGGTGGACAACCATGCCATCACCCACGCCCGTACCCAGGAATTCGCTTCGTATATTTTGGATTCGCTGACCACTGGAACACCTTACCGCATTCATGCGAACGTACTCAATCAAGGCCTGATTCCCAACCTGCCCGACCGGGCCTGCGTGGAAGTTCCCTGCCTGGTGGATGGAACCGGGATTTACCCCTGCCATATTGGGAATCTACCGCCTCAGTGCGCGGCACTTAACCGCACGAACATCAATGTACAGGAACTAACGATTGAAGCCGCGCTGACCGGAAACCGGGAGCACATGTATCATGCGGCCTTCCTGGACCCGCACACCGCCGCCGAGCTGGACATGGACACTATTACCGTTATGTGCGACGAATTAATCGCTGCCAACAAGAATTGGTTGCCGATGTTTTTTAAGTAATGGATAACGAAAGAGGGAGAATCTGATGAAAAGATGGATAAGCCTGATTTTGACGGCAGCACTGTGTACGTCCATGTGCTGCATTTATGCCGAAGATGCGGTTTTGGGAACGAGTGACGAGGCTCAATCAATTGTTTTGCAGGAAGATTCGTCGCAGACAACGGAGGTGGGGTCTGTTTCCGTTCCGGAGGATGAAAGCGAGCAGGAGGATTTGCCGGCGGACTCTTCTGGGCAGGAAATCTCGCCGGAAGAACCGGATCCTTCTTCCGTTTTCGCAGAGGAGGAAGAACAACTGAATCAGGATTTTGTGACGGCAGAACCTTCTCTGCCCGAAGAAGGAATTCAAACGCAGGAACCGGTTTTTCCAGAGCGGACCGCAGAAGAACTGGATACAGATATGACGTCAGTTAATCCGGCGGACTTGACAACGGAGTCACCGGATGGAAGTCTGTCTGTTCAATTTGAACTGAATGAAAGTGGGCAGCTGTTTTATACCGTATTCAAAGCAGGAAATCTCGTTTTGGAACCTTCGCAGATGGGAATCACAGCAAATCACGCAGATTTCACGTCGGGACTTGCAGTGCAATCTACGCAGCTGACTAGTTGCGATGAAACGTATTCTTTGCCCCAAGGAAAGAAAAGCCAATATCGAAATCATTATAATCAGCGGGAAATTGTATTGGAAAAAGACGGACGCATCTGTAAAATTTATTTCCGCATGTATGATGATGGTATTGCGTTTCGCTATGAACTTCTTGGCGAAGGCGCCGTTCTGATTCAGTCGGAAACTTCACAATTTAATCTTCCGGACAGCACTGGAGGCTGGGCATTTGACTGGCGAAACGATTATGAGGGACTTTATACATATCGGTCGCCATCGGAATTTTCCAGTGCCAATTTTGCGATGCCCGTTCTGGCTTCGATCGATAACAATCGCTACTGGATGCTGTTGACGGAAGGAAATGTTTACAATTCGAACGGAAGTTATTGTGCCTCTCACTTGGACGGATCAGCTGGCGAAGTGATGAAGGTGGCCTTTGCTCCAGAGCAAACCTCTGCCATCAGCACCATCTATCCGGTTCAAACGCCGTATCGTGTGGCGATTATTACGGATAATTTGAACGATTTAGCCAATTCCGTGTTAATGACTAATCTCAATCCGCCGACAACCATGTCGGATACCAGTTGGATCAAGACCGGAAAATCTGCTTGGTCGTGGTGGTCGGAAGAGAGGTCTCCTCAATGGTTTGAACGCCAAAGAGATTACGTGGACTTCGCGGCGGAAAACGGTTGGGATTTTGTAACCGTGGATGCCGGTTGGGATGATTCCTGGGTCGAGCAGCTTTGCACGGAGGCTGCCGATAAAAACGTGAGCGTTGTAATATGGACTGATGTGGATGCTATTGATACACAGCAGGAAGTGGATGAGAAATTGACCCGATGGGCGTCCTGGGGCGTGGCTGGCATTAAGGTCGATTTTATGATGAACGATTCTCAGATGCGTATGGCCACTTACCAATTGATTGCGGAAAAAGCTGGTGAGCTGCATATGTTGGTGAACTTTCATGGTTCCACAAAACCGAGCGGAGAAATTCGCACATGGCCTCATGTGACGACATCGGAAGCAGTGAGAGGATCTGAACATTACAAATGGGGTGAATATTCTACAGCCTATCAAAATTCGACTTTGCCGTTTACACGCAATGTAATTGGTCCGATGGATTTCACACCGACTGTCATTAGCAATTCCAATTTGAATACTACGCACGCGCATCAGCTGGCGCTTTCGGTCATTTTTGAGTCTGGTATGCAACATTTAGCCGATTCGATCGATAGTTATGAAGCATGGAAAGGGAAAAACTTTTTGAACAAAGTACCGGCATCCTGGGACGAACTGCGTGTGCTGGACGCGTTCCCGGGAGATTATGCTGTGATTGCGCGACGCAAAGGAAATGAATGGTATTTAGGTGCAATCACTTCGGCAGCGAGAACCATTACCATTGACTGTGACTTTTTGGGAGCAGGGTATACTGCGTATATTTATAAGGATTCCGATGACCCTACTATGATGGCGACAGACGTTCAAGCAGTGGATTCTTCTTCCGTCCTTATGATAAAGTGAATGATCGTCGTGTGCGCTTTTTGCAGAATTATGATGTGGCAACAGTAGGTGAAATGTTTGGAAGTCAAGGTTTGCTGGTGGGCGCGATAAAACAGCGTAAATTGCAGAACCGGGGCGCCGACCTGTTCGCCGAGGGCGGGGAGATTGCTGAAACGGCGTCCCAAGCGGTACAGATGATCCTGCATGAGGATCCTGACCTAATGGTGGTTCTATTCAATGAAACGGACAGTACAGCTCACAAGTATGGCACTTCCGGCCCACAGATCCAGGCAGTAGTGGAGCAGATTGATGATGCGCTCGGCCAAATATTGGATGCGTATCGGCAGCGAGGCCATGCGGAGGCGCTAAACGTGGTGCTGGTGGGGGATCACGGGATGACAGAGGTGCATACGAATCTTACCTCCACATTGTCGGATGTTCTGGATGCTGTTGGTATTCCTTATGAGAATGCGGCGGTCAATATCGGGCCATTCCGGGAGGACACCAAGCTGGTATACAACTTGGCCAGCGGTTCGGCAGAGATTTATTTCCGAAAGCCGCTCACCCAGGCAGAATATGATGCATTGATTGCAGGACTGGAAGGGATCACAGGTGTGGCACGGGTGTATACACGGTCAGAGTTGGATGCAATGGATACTCCGCAGAATCTTGGTGACTTGGTAGTAGACTGTGCTGAGGGTTATGCCTTTTCCACTTCGGTGGCAGAGCATGGCGCAAAGGCGCAACAACAGATATTTATGGTGTTCAATGGTCCCACGATCAAGCAAGGGGAGTTGTATGAAACAGAATGTCGGTCAGTGGACTGCGTAGCCAATATCTTGGCAGTCCATGGCGTACCCGCTGAGGATACGGTGGACGGTGCGGTGTTGAATGGTATTTACAAATAGATGCCAAGGGTTACAAGTAAATTGGAAATTGAACAAATTGAAGAGCGGCGCGATTGGCCGCGGGTAGGCTGTGACACGGAAAGGGGTAGAAGTGTGGACAAAATGATTGGGGGGTATGGGTTTTTTGGGGCGTTGTTTTTTTGTGGTATTTT
>URVL01000183.1 GCA_900551265.1 uncultured Eubacteriales bacterium
ATAAAGCTGTTCTCCGTGTTCCTGCTCTTCTTTCTGAATGTGATTCAGCGCGTTGCGCACGTTTTCATCCGTAAACTCAAAAATGGACGTATTATAGGCGCCTGAAACGTACTTTTCCATGGAAAGCGCATCCTGACAGAGGAATTTGTCCTTCTGCCGGTCGGTCTCGCTGTAAGGGGCCGGCTGCGCCGGCGCCGCCGGTTTTGATCCGCCGCCGCCCATCTGCGGCACCGTTCCGGCGGAGATCTGGTTTAAGGTATCCAGGTGGTGCTGCTCCACCTGGGCAATCGCGGTAAACAGGTTTTTCAGTCCGCCGTCGCACGCATCGGTAGAATACTTGTTATATTTTTCGATGCACAGCTGCTCCTGCGAGCACAGGTCGCACAAAAGCGACTGTTCTTTGGGGGTAAACGTTATCATAGTAATCACCTCGGCGTTAGTATGCGTGACTGCGGGAAATTTATGTATAAGCCGCGCAGTTTTCCTGAGCGGCCGTTATGTTCCGGCAGCAAAAAATGCCGCATTCGGCCTCCGTATACGGATTTTGCCGGGGCAGAGGACACTTTCGTCCTTGTTAGACAAAAAATTTTTTCACAGCAGGCAAGTCTTCTGTTGTTTCGCGGCTATACAAGCCGGGAGAAAGGTGCTATGATGACACGGTGAAAAAAGATCGGGAAAGAAGATGACTGTATGGAGACACTTCTCAGCATCGCCGTGGCGCTGATGGCGGGGCTGTTACTCTCGCGCGTTGTGAAACCGCTGAAGCTTCCCGCCGTGACGGGGTATCTGATTGCGGGGATTTTAATCGGACCCTATTGCCTGGGCCGACTGGAGATTCCGGGCCTTGGCTTTGCAAGCCATGAAGACGTGACCGCGCTCGGCGTCATCTCACAGGTGGCCCTGGGCTTTATCGCGTTTGCAATCGGCAACGAGTTCCGCCTGTCTCAGCTGAAAAAGACCGGCCGCCAGGCTACGGTGATTGCCATCGTCCAGGCGCTGGCCGCAACGCTGCTGGTAGATCTGGTGCTGGCCGGCGTCCACTTCCTTGTGCCGGATAAACTGCCCCTGGAAGCGGCGATTACGCTCGGCGCCATTGCAACCGCAACGGCGCCCGCCGCAACGCTTATGGTGGTCCGCCAATATAAGGCCCGCGGCCCGCTGACGGATATCCTTCTTCCCATTGTTGCATTGGACGATGCGGTAGGCCTCGTGGTATTCGCCGTGTCCTTCGGCATCGCAAAAGCCATGGTGCATGGAGAATTCAGTCTGGTTTCCATCCTTGCCGAGCCGTTGCTGGAAGTGGTGCTGTCCGTTGCGCTGGGTTTCCTGATGGGACTGCTTTTTACCTTCTTTGAGAAATGGTTTCATTCCAACAGCAAGCGCCTGTGTCTCTCCGTCACGTTTGTCATTCTGACGGTTGCGCTGTCCATGCTGGAATTTGAAGTGGGCGGAATCCATATCGGGTTCTCCTCTCTGCTTGTGTGCATGATGCTGGGTTCCGTGTTCTGCAATATCTGCGATTTTTCCGCGGAACTTATGGAAAAAACAGACAAATGGACTGCGCCGCTTTTTGTGCTGTTTTTTGTTCTCAGCGGCGCCGAGCTGGAGCTTGGCGTGTTCTCCGACATCGCGATTGTCCTGATCGGCGTAGCCTATATTCTCTCGCGCTCGGCAGGGAAATATATCGGCGCCTATTTTTCTGCACGGGGCATGAAATGCAGCCCCAATATCGTCAAATATTTGGGCATTACGCTGCTGCCGCAGGCGGGCGTCGCGCTTGGTATGTCCCTTACCGCCGCACAGACCCTGGGCGCGGAGGGCGCGCTGATCCGCAATGTCTCCCTCTTTGCCGTACTCATTTATGAGCTTGTCGGCCCGCTCTTCACCAAAATCGCCCTGACAAAGTCCGGCGAAATCGTCCCGCGCGCTGTCGCAGTGGTTTCCGATGACGATGACGACGAATAACCGGCGTTTTTTCTGCGAAAAAGCCGTCCCCACACGGGGACGGCTTTTATTTTCCCGATCATCTTGCGCTTACGCGCCGATCAACGCATTCATCACGGCGCGGCGGGCGGCAAGCGCCTGCTCCGCATCCTCCCGCGTCGGACGGCGTACGGAATAATAAACCTTAATCTTCGGCTCCGTGCCGGACGGGCGCACCGCCATCCACGAACCGTCGGCAAACCGGTACTTCAAAACGTCGGACTTTGGCAGGTCGCCAACGCCCTTCGTATAGTCCAGAAGTTCCGTAACATCCTCCATCAAAGACACGCCGCGCTCGCGCAGCCCTGCGCTGATCGCACGGATACGTTCCGCGCCGTCCTTGCCCTTGAGCGTATAGGAGTCCAGCGCGTCAAGGTAAATCCCATATTCCGCATAAAGCTCCTCAAGTACGTCAATCAGCGTTTTGCCCTGGTCGAGATAGTATGCCGCCATTTCACAGATGAGCATGCTGGCGACTACGGCGTCCTTGTCGCGCGCGTGCGTGCCCACAAGATAGCCGTAGCTCTCCTCATATCCCATGATAAACTCATGCGAACCGTCCTTTTCATAGCGGTTCATGCGGTCGCCGATAAACTTAAATCCCGTCAGCGTATCTACGACCTGTAAGCCGTGCTTCCTGGCAATATCCGCGCCGAATTCGCTTGTCACAATGGTCTTGACCAGCGTGGATTTCGGATTCAGACTCGCGGCGCGGCGGGCGAGGATATAATTCACAAGCAGCGCGCCGGTCTGGTTGCCGGAGAAAAGCTGAAAACCGTCGCTCCCGCGCACGGCAATCCCTACGCGGTCACAGTCCGGGTCGGTACCGAGCACCAGATCGGCGCCCTCCTCCTCCGCCTGGGCAATCGCCAGGCGCAGTGCGTCCCGCTCCTCAGGGTTCGGAGAGCGGACGGTGGAGAAATCTCCGTCCGGCGCCTCCTGTGCCGCGACAACGCTCACATTGGTAAAGCCCTCATGGGCCAGCACCTCGCGCACAGGCACGTTTCCGGTGCCATGCAGGGGGGTATAAACAATACGCAGCGCCGCGCGCGCCTCCCCGGAAAGCGTATGCGCCTGCGTCTCAACCGCAGCTTCAAAGGCGTCGAGCACTTCACGCCCGATCTCATGATACAGGCCCGCCGCGCGCGCCTGCGCTTCTTCCATCACACGCGTGGACGTGATGTCCACCGCCTCCACGCGCGCAATCACAGCGGCGGCATCCTGAAGGCCGAGCTGGCAGCCCGTCTCATCGTAAGCCTTATAGCCGTTATACTCCTTTGGATTATGGCTCGCCGTGACGACAATGCCCCCCGCGCAGCCCAGATGGCGCACCGCAAAGGACAAAAGCGGCGTAGCGGAAAGAATGGTGAAAAGATACGCCGGAATACCGGCGGCAGCCATTGTCAGCGCCGCCTCACGCGCAAATTCCTGCGACCGGTTGCGGGAATCATAAGCAATCGCCACGCCGCGCGATTTTGCCGCGTCGCCGTACGTATCCAGCAGGAATCTGGCGAATCCCGTCGTCGCACGGCGTACGGTATACTGGTTCATACGGTTTGTGCCCGCGCCCATAACGCCGCGCAATCCGCCGGTGCCAAACTCCAGATCGCGGTAAAAGCGGTCCTCGATTTCGCGCTCATCCGTCAGTGCAGAGAGCTCTGCGCGCGTTGCAGCGTCAAAAAACGGGTCGTTTTTCCAATATTCAAATGTTTCGCGGTAATTTCGCATAAAAAGCCCTCACTTTTTCCTGTTGCGTCCCGGGCGCTCACCGTTTACCCAAAAGCGCAAACATATTCTTTTTGTATTCCTCCACGCCGGGCTGGTCAAACGGATTCACGCCCTGCATATAACCCGAAATGCCGCACGCCGCTTCGAAAAAATACACCAGCGCGCCAAACGTTTCCTCGTCCGGACGCTCCGCAACCAGCTCCATGCACGGCACCCCGCCTGTGACGTGCGCACGGCGGATGCCCTCCGCGGCACAGGCAAAAATTTCATCATAGTCACGGCCCGCAAGATAATTTAAGCCGTCCTCATCGGCCGCCTCGCGCGGAACCGCCACGCGGCGCGCGCTGTGCGCAAACCGCAGCATGGTCTCCTGGAGGATACGCTCGCCGTCCTGAATGTACTGTCCGAGCGAGTGCAGATCCGCGGTCAGTTCGCAGGAAGCCGGGAAAATACCGAGGCCCTGTTTGCCCTCGCTCTCCCCATATAGCTGCTTCCACCATTCCGCCATCATGGCGTAGGCGGGCTCGTAGGCCACCATCAGCTCCACCGCCCTGCCCTTGCGCAGCAAGATGTGGCGGCAGGCGGCATAGCGGTAACAAGGATTTTTCTCCATATCCGGATCGCACAGTTCCTCCTGCGCCCGGGCGGCGCCGGCC
>URVL01000184.1 GCA_900551265.1 uncultured Eubacteriales bacterium
GGGGGCGGGGGGCAAGACCGCGGAACCTTTGCTGCCCGGTTCCGGCGGCGAAGCGGCTGGGCCCGTCCTGGCGCAGGCCGTGCCGCCCGCACGAGGCGCGGCACGGGAGACCGGCTCCGAAGCGTCCGCAAGGCTGCGGAAGACGACCGGGCGGCCGGGATCGGAGGGCGGAACGGCTGCGGAGACGACCGGGAATGCCGCGTCGCTGTTGCTGCGGACTGCGGCTCCGGACGCGACGTCGGAAGATGCGGGGGCGCCGGAAGACGAATGAGGCTGGAGCCATAAATTCGAGGTTCATTCGTTGCGGCGGAAGATATGAATACGGAAGGAAACTGTGACGGTCAGCCGGTCGAGAGCGGACAGCCGCTCCCGGCCGGCCTGCGGCGTTTTCCAGAAATAAGGCGTCATTTCAAAAAGATCGTGGATGACGGAAGGATCCGGAAGCAATACGGCTTCATCTACCGGCACGATATCGAGATACCGGAATCCCTCGCAGACAGAAGAATGCTCGTCGTTGAGATACGGCTTTTCATAGAGAACCTGTTTGAGTTCCCACAGGTGCCGCGCGCCGGGAACCACATGGAGAAACACGCCATCCGGCTTCAGGACGCGCTGGAATTCCGACTGTGCCAGCGGAGAAAAACAGTTGAGCAGCAGATCGGCACGCTGATCTGCAAACGGCAGGTCATACGCCGACGCCACGGCAAATTCAATGCTGCGGTCACGTTTTGCCGCCAGCCGAACACAGTTTTTAGAGATGTCGATGCCCGCAATCCGCAGTTCGCTGCCTGAACGGCGCAGAGCTTCGGCGATTTTTGACGTATAATAGCCTTCGCCGCAGCCGGAATCTATGAGGACAGGATGCGGCGAAGCCAATTTGACGCAAAGATCTGCAAGACATCGCGCCAACACGTCATAATAACCTGCGGAGAGAAAGCGGTTTCGCGCAGCAGCCATGCCGCGGTCGTCTCCCGGCGTACGGGAATGCATACGGTTTACAGGCAGGAGATGCGTATATCCCGCTGCTGCAATATCAAAACTATGTCCCTGTGCGCAGCGGTAGAGCGTATCGTACCGTGTCAGGGCCTTGCGGCAGACGGGGCAGGTAAAAAGGCTTTGCATGAATACAATCTCCTTCCATGCATGGTTTTCGGCCGGCTATTTTGGCAGTGAGGCAGCGTCCATGCCGTCTGCGGATTTTTGTACAACGGCGTAAATCAGATAGTGACAGGGTAACCCGTTTTTGCGGGTGTAGTCAAAAATTTTATAGACGCGCTGTATGGAAAATCCTGAAAAAATGCGGGGAATATCGTCGTAGTCAATATAATAATGCGGCACGTTGATTTCTGTTGTCCCGTTTGAAACGAGCACGGTGTTTTCATCCAGACGTGCGCCGCCGGACAAAAATCCCCAGTGTTCTTTTGCGCACATGGTAATGTAAAGCGCGCCGTTCGGTTTTAAAACCCGTGTCAATTCGGCACAAATTTGGGAAAACCCCGCTGTATCTGTATGGGAAACGCTGTGATACGCCCAGATACCGTCAAAGCTGTTGTCATCAAAGGGCAGCATATGCATATCGCAACGCTTTGTGCAAATAGAAAGCCCTTCCCGCTTCTGCCAGGCGTCCACATGATCCACCGCGGCCTGAGAGAGGTCGGCCGCGGTGACGTGAAATCCCTCGCGCGCAAACAGCACGGCATGACGTCCCAGCCCGCAGCCGAGATCAAGAATCGTCTGCCGTCCCTCTTTTTTCCAAAGACGCGCATAATAATAACTTTCTTCGCAGGGATTCAGCCATTTGCTGTCGGTAGTCTGTTCCCAGTCCCAGGCACGTGATTCCGCCATGGTGTCATCCTCCAAACTCTTTTCATAGGGACATCATAGCGCAAAAGAATTTTGCGGTCAAGTAAAAACCGCGGAATTTGACTTTTTTTGCTGGTGAGCATTTTATAGCGCCGGTGCGGATATTCTGAAGAACGGACACTGCAGGGGAACATTTTGAGAGATTCTACGTCTATCTGGATAAAAGGATATGTGAGGTGACGCACCGTGAAAACGTCATATTTTTGGTTCGGATTGACAGTGGCCTTATTTCTTGCCTTTACCGGATGCACAGCGCAAGATGTGAATTTGGAGCCCGAGGGGAATGAAAACGAGTACGGTATTGTACCTGAGGTCTCTGCCGGAGATGACGGTTCCGCACAGGACCATGATGCAGAGGACATGAAGTGGGATAGAATTCCCATGGTGATGGTGAATGGAAAACTTTATTATGACACGGGCAACGAAAGTACGATTGACGGCCGCTGCGGTGTCATGGATGGAGAAATTACGACGGCTGTAGATGGATCCGAGATTCCCACGCAGGACAATCAGTCCAACTTCGGTACCGGATTCGGGTATCAGTTTGGGCCCGACGATACCATAGAAGTTTTTATGAATGAGAAGTGGATTGTGTTTGCACATAGAGACGGAACGGGAAGTCAGGTTCGATTTGGAGACAAAATGATTGACGCAGACGGCCTTTCTCAGGAAACGTTGGAATGGCTTGACTGGTATAACAGCCTGTCGGAGGAAGAGCAATTGTCGGTCAGCGCGCTTCCGGCGGATTTGCTGGAAGAGCTCGACCTTGTGGAAACAGAGGACGCAGCGGTTTCAGGGGATTCATGAAAGCAGGCATATGGTTTAAAATGAATAGCTTCTACAGCCAGGTGAGGAGGACAGGGAGATGCCGGTAGATTTTCAAAAACTAGATGAGGTGACGGTTCCGCACCTGAATGGCGGAGATGGCGCTGTGTCTGCCAGAATGTACATGGCACCGGGAAATAAGGTGATGCTCAGCCGCTTACCCGCAGGGACCTCGATTGGACTGCACAGGCATACGGCAGGTTGTGAAATGAATTATGTATGAAACAGAACGGGAGCGGCCGTATGCGATGGTGAGGAAGAACCCCTGTCTCCGGGTGTTTGCCAATATTGTGAAAAAGGACCTTCTCACAGTTTTCGAAATACGGGAGAGGAAGAACTGGTGCTATTCACGGTTGTGACGGAGCAATAGGAAGCAGGCCGGCAAATTTATTGCCGGCCTGCTTGTTCTTTTAAAAAGTGTTTTGAATCTTCAGGTTATTGCGTCTACTTCAGGATACCGATGGCGTCGGCAATGGTTTTTTCCATAGCCTCTCTCCCGTACTTATCGACCTCGGACTTATTCTTTTCGCCGTGCGTCAGGCAGCCGGCGCCGCCGATGCATCCGCCGATGCAGGCCATGCCCTCAATGAAATTGCCGGGCAGGACGTTTTTCCCGGCTTTCAAAAGCGCCGCACGGCAGGCCTCGATGCCATCGCAGGCGACGGGCCGGAATTCAAAGTCCTCACGCCCGTGTTCATGGAGCGCTTCGCGCACAGCGTCGGTCAATCCGCCGCTTCGGGCAAAAATACGGCCGAAATAGGATGCATTGTCAAGCACATCCTCGTCAAATGTTTCCAGATCAAAGTCACGGCTGTCAAAGAGTGCCTGAAGCTCCTCAAACGTAATGACGCAGTCGATATACGGACGCACGCGTTCCTCCCGGAATTCCATCTTCTTCGCCGTACATGGCCCGATGAAAACAATTTTAGAACCGGGATCGGTCTCTTTAATATATTTTGCGATGGTGGCCATGGGGGAAAGATTGTGGGAAATGTGCTCCACGAGCGCAGGGAACTGTTTGCGGATATAATCGACAAATGCCGGGCAGCAGGAGCTGGTCAAAAAGCCCTTTTCTACAAGCTCCTCGCTTTCGGCGTCCGCAACCATATCTGCGCCGAGCGCGGCTTCGACTACCGTGAAGAAGCCAAGCTTTTTGATGCCGGTAATCACCTGACCAAGCTTTGCATACGTAAACTGGCTGGAGATAGAGGGCGCTACAACGGCGTAGACCTTGTAAGCCTCATTGCAATTGCTTTTTTTCAGCATATCAATTACATTCAAAATATAGGACTTATCGCTGATTGCGCCGAACGGACACTGATAAACGCATGCACCGCAGGAAATACACTTATCGTTGTCAATCTTTGCGGCCTTGTCGTTATTCATTGCAATGGCCTTTACCTTGCAGGCGTTTTCACAGGGGCGCTTGTGATTCGCAATCGCGCTGTATGGGCAGACCTTGGCGCACTGACCGCACTCAATACACTTGGACTTGTCAATATGAGCCTTTTGATGGCGGTCAAAGGTGATGGCGCCGCGGCGGCAAACGTCTTCGCAGCGGTGGGCCAGACAACCGCGGCACGCATCCGTGACTTCGTAACCGCCAACGGGACATTCGTCGCAGGCGATATCGATCACTTCAATGACATTGGGATTGGACTTATCGCCGCCCATGGCA
>URVL01000185.1 GCA_900551265.1 uncultured Eubacteriales bacterium
CCGGGGCACCGGACGGCCATCCTCCGCCATCAAACTGACAATCAAACAGCTGGGGATGGCGAACACCTGGGCGTCCTTGCCTTGGTAGGCCTGCAGCAGCCGGTAGACGGACTCCTCCACACGGGAGATTTCCGCGCCGCTCTCTGCCAGCAGGCAGCCAGCGATGTGGCTAGATTCAACAGCTTGTCCGAATCCATAAAACGCCTCCTCTCGCCTTTTTAAGATATGCGATTTTTGGAAAAAACACAAGGGATATTTTCGTCCTTTACTTTGTCAATCAGAAACGCAACCGTTGCGGCGCTGGGTTCCGTCTGAGAAGAGCAGCCGGGGAACGCTGCATAATAGGTGAGGCCGTACTCCTCTGTGAAATAGCGTGCCGGGAAACGGTCGGCAAAGACCACGGTCGTGCGCTCTGCGTTTGCGACGATTTCCCGAAAACATGCGTCCAGCGTTTCCAAATCGTTTATAAACTGGTCTGTATTGTCCACATAGACGCTTTCACCTTCGGGATCCACCTCGGTCAGAACATCACAAATGGTTCCGGCAATCTGTATGACGTTTGGCGGAGAGAGCCAGACGTGCTCGTCATATTCGGCGTCTTCTTCTGCATGGGTATGCGTATCTTCCGCCTCCATTCCTTCTACGGTTTCTTCCTCCAAAAGCGTCACGCAATCCATCATTCGGATAATTTGCATGTCTGGGTTATCAACGCTTTGGAGAATTTCGTCTACCCAAATGTCGCTTTCTCCTCCATTGTAGATAAAAACGTCGCAGTTTTGAATGTCAATAATATTCTGCGGTGTGGGTTCATATTCATGTGGGTCGATACCTGGACGCGTGAGCATGGAGAGGACCGCACGATCCCCCGCAACTTGACGGGCGAAATCATAAGACGGGTAAGCGGATGCGACGATACGCAGCGTCTCGTCCTGCGGCGCTGTTACATTTTGCGGCGAGCAGCCGGCCAGTAGCAGAATGAGCAGTAACCCTGCGTACATCTGAATTTTATGCATGAGGGCCTCCTGAAAATGAGAATCAATTTTAGATTAATATTATAGCAAATTCTTTTCATTTGTCAAGTGAGCAAAGTATAACCGTTTTTCAGGTCAGTGATTCTGTAAGAACCAGGCGCAACCCGATCAATTTGGACTGTGCCTGGTTCCAATTGTGTTATGTTATGCCGTTTCGGATGAACGCCAGATAATCGTTGACGGTCTCCCAATCCAGCCTGTCCGGATGCATGCAGGGAGATTCCAGGGAGGCTGTGCCCTGATAGTCCACCCGTTTCAAATGCGCAAAAAACGAAGGATAGTCAACATCGCCTTTCCCAGGCGCAGGGATTGGATAGAGCGCGTTCCAATCGCATTTGCCCCCGTGAAAGTCGCTGATATGCAGATGCCGTATGGCTCCGTGCCATAGGTCATCTGCGGCACACACCGCATTTAACTCCTGATGAAACTGCGCAGGACGGGTATCGATTGTAAATCCCATACCGGGTTCGCGCTGAAGCAGGTCATGAATGTGGCTAAGCGGCGAACCATATACACAGCAGCAGTTTTCACCAAGCATATCTAGTCCATAGGAACATGCAAGCTCCCGCAGACGCAATACGCGGCTATAAAGCCGCTCCAGATACCGGTCGGAATCCGGAACACCCCAGATATGCGTAACGACTTTTTGCGCGCCAAGCGCACAAGCGGTTTCCAGATTGATTTTCCACTTATCAAGACAGGTGTTAAATTCATCATCATGATTTGCGGAACTGACTTGATCGCCGATGGTTTTATCGGCATGGAGAACGGGGAAGCGCAGACCGCTGGCACGTAAATCCTTCACCAGTGTCGGGAGTTTCTCGTACCACATGGGATAAAGCAGCAATTCAAAACCGTCACAATGGATTCGGTGACCATCTGTAATGAGCAGATGATAATTACAGCCGTTCATACGGCCTAAGAAGACTCCGGTAGAGCAATAAAGTTCCATTTTGCACCTCTTTTACAAAACAGATTTCATTATACGCCAAAAAAATCTGGAATTCAAGCCGGGAAACCGTCTCTTTCTACGCTTGACAAACAATTGTTCGCGTTGTATAATACATAGGATATCAAAAAGGAGGGTGACGTATGCCGAAATTTGAGGTGGTGAGCAAATATGAACCAGCGGGCGACCAGCCAAAAGCGATTGATGCGCTGTCGCTTGGCGTGGAAATGGGCCTGGATGAACAGACACTGCTCGGCGTCACCGGCTCCGGGAAAACCTATACAATTGCAAAAGTGATTGAACGTGTGCAGCGTCCGACGCTGGTGCTGGCGCATAATAAGACGCTTGCAGCACAGCTGTGTTCTGAATTCCGGGAACTTTTTCCCAACAATGCGGTTGAATATTTTGTCTCCTATTATGACTACTATCAGCCGGAAGCGTATATCCCCTCAACAGACACCTATATCGAAAAAGACTCCGCGATTAATGACGAAATTGACCGTTTACGTCATTCGGCGACCAGCGCGCTCTTTGAACGGCGTGACGTGATCATCATTGCGTCGGTATCATGTATTTATTCTCTCGGCGATCCGCAGGAGTACATGACGCTCGGAATTTCCCTGCGTCCCGGTATGGCCTTTGGACGCGACAATTTGCTAAAGCGATTGACGGCGATTCAGTATGAGCGGAATGATATGAACTTTGTGCGTAATACGTTCCGCGTACGTGGCGATACCGTGGAGATTTTTCCTTCTCATGCTGCGCAGACGGCGCTCCGTGTGGAATTTTTCGGTGACGAAATCGACCGCATCAGTGAGATTCATGCATTGACGGGTCAGGTCGAACGCCGCCTGAATCATGCAATTCTGTTCCCCGCTTCCCATTATGTTTCGTCTCCGGAGAAGCTTGAGGGTGCCATTCAGGAGATTCAGCGAGAACTTGCGGAACGGGAACAGTGGTTCCGGGAGCATGACAAGTTGATCGAGGCGCAGCGCATTCATGAGCGTACAATGTATGACTGCGAGATGCTCAGTGAAATCGGTTTTTGTTCCGGCATTGAGAACTATTCGCGTGTCATCTCCGGACGTGAGCCGGGCAGCGCGCCCTATACGCTGCTCGACTATTTTCCAAAAGATTTTCTGCTTGTAGTGGATGAATCGCACGTTACGCTGCCGCAGGTGCGCGGGATGTATGCCGGCGATCATGCCCGCAAGCAGTCACTGATTGATTATGGCTTCCGTTTGCCGAGCGCGTTTGATAACCGTCCGCTCAGTTTTAATGAGTTTGAACAGAAAATCGGACAGGTGATTTATGTCAGCGCGACTCCTGGCGACTATGAGTTGGAACGCTCCGGACAGGTTGTCGAACAGGTCATTCGCCCGACGGGGCTTGTAGATCCGGAGGTCATTGTGCGACCGGTTGCCAATCAGGTGGACGACCTGATCGGCGAGCTGAACGCCTGTATTGCACGCGGAAGCCGTGCGCTGGTTACGACGCTGACGGTCAAGACAACGGAGGATCTGACGGCTTATCTGCTAAACGTCGGTGTGAAAGCCAAATATATTAATCACCAGATTGAAACAATTGAGCGCATGAAGCTCATTCGGGAATTGCGCATGGGTGAAGTTGACGTGCTCGTTGGCGTTAACCTTCTGCGTGAGGGCCTTGACATGCCGGAAGTCGATTTGGTCGCTATTTTGGACGCCGACCGCGAAGGCTTTTTGCGTTCGGGCCGTTCGATGATACAGATTATTGGACGTGCCGCGCGAAATGCTAACGGCCGTGTCATTATGTATGCGGACACGGTTACAGATTCCATGCTGTATGCGTTTGATGAGACAAAACGCCGCCGCAAGATTCAGATGGCCTACAACGAGGAACACGGCATTGTGCCGAAGACTATTGTGAAGGATGTATACGATCTGATTGAAATTACGGCTTCTGATGAGAAGGACGAGCCGGAGCGTCAGATGACGGGCCGTGAGCGTATGGCGCTGATTGAAAAGCTGCGCCGCAATATGAAAAATGCAGCGAAAATGTTGGAGTTTGAATATGCTGCGCAGTTGCGTGACCGGATTGCGGAGCTGGAACGGGAGAGTGTTTCCGTAAAGACCACGAGAGATAAGGGAAGGCAGAAAAAATGACCGAGCATATCTATGTAAAAGGCGCCAGAGAACATAATCTGAAAAATATTGATGTAGAGATTCCACGCGATAAGCTTGTGGTTTTTACGGGGCTTTCCGGTTCTGGAAAGTCGAGCCTGGCATTTGACACTATTTACGCGGAAGGCCAGAGACGTTATGTAGAGTCCCTTTCCGCGTATGCGCGTCAGTTCTTGGGACTTATGGAG
>URVL01000186.1 GCA_900551265.1 uncultured Eubacteriales bacterium
CTTTCCGACTCCACCTTTGCCGCTGACGACGCCAATAACCTTTTTCACGCTGGACAACTCGTGCAGCGCCACTTTAAAATCCTCTGGATTTGCGCCGCGGGATGCACAGTTTGCAGAACAGGTGCTGCAATCGTGCGTGCATTCTTCCGCCGGCTCCGACCCTTCATATGACGCCTGACCACTGTGGCGATTCGTATCCATATTCTCGCTCCTTCTTTTCAATCAACACTAAAATCATATTATAGATATTTAACTGACAAATGTCAAGTATTACTCTACATTTGTTGGAAACATATTGTATAGTATGGCAAATAAAAAGGAATCTATATATGATAGATTCCCGGTTGAACACAGCGCATATTTTGGTGAACCTTATCCGAAATATGCATTTACAATTTCTTCAAGCGTCTGATTTTTTATTTCCAGTTCCTCAACTCCAATCCGGCTGACAGCCGCCACGGCGTCACTTAGCTTCATGTGCTTTTCGTTGCCGCTCACGGTATAATAAGGCGCGCCGCTTTCCCGCAGCGTGAGACCTTTTGGAAACTGCTCGGGAAGCGCGCCGGCCGGTTTGAAAGTAATCTTATAGTTACCGCCAAACGTATTTTCAAAGTCCTGCACCGAACCGTCGTACTTCTTTTTGCCCTCGTCAATCAAAATGATTCGCTCACACAAACTTTCAATATCGCCCATGTCGTGTGACGTCAATATTACGGTTGTACTGCTTTTTTGATTGATCTGTTTTATGAAATCTCGAATTTTCAGTTTTGACGATACGTCAAGACCAATTGTCGGCTCGTCCAGGAACAGGATATCCGGTGAATGCAGCATTGCGCCTGCAATCGTCGCGCGCATTTTCTGACCCAGGCTTAAAAGGCGAACGGGCTGGTTTATGATACCACTCAGATCAAAGATCTCCGTGAAGTACGCAAGGTTCTCCTGATACGTCGCGTCCGGAATATCGTAAAGGCGTCGGTTGAGCTGATAGCTGTCAATCACGGGTAAATCCCAATACAGCTGCGAACGATTGCCAAACACGACGCCGATCTGCTTTGCATTGCGTTTTCTATCCTGATACGGTATCAGTCCATTGACCATAATGCTTCCCGAAGTCGGATATAAAATGCCGGAGAGCATTTTGAGCGTCGTAGACTTTCCCGCGCCATTTGGCCCAATATAGCCTACAACCTCTCCCTTTTCGATGGAGAAATCCACATGATCAATTGCCGTAATCCCCCGGTATTTCGGATGAAATAATGCTTTTACCGCGCCTCGCAATCCCGGATCGCGGTCAGGTATCCGATATTCCTTCACAAGGTTTTCTGCCACAATTTGCGCCATATGCCACCTCAGCTTCCCGAACTGTTATAGTGCTTAAGCCGCCACATCCAAAGGAAATATGCCAACAGGAAAATAGCCGCACCCACCAGCGGTGTAATGACTCCCAGCTGGTAATTAAAAACTCCGTTGGGTTTGGAAAGTAAAAACTGCGCCGGATAATAATTGATAAACCCCAAGGGCAAGACAAACGTTAAAAGCGTCTGCAACACGCCGCCATAAATGGATATGGGGTATTTCAAGAAGTTTTTTGACTCAAAAAACAGCGTAAATATCGGGTTTTCGTTAACCATCCTAAAAGAAAACACCGAACAAAGCACCAAAAAACCGCCCTGTATGGCAGATGCGCCGATTATAAACAAAATAATTGTCGCAATGTTTGCGAATGTGGGCGCAATTCCGATGCGCGCAAGAGCAAAAATCATGACGCCAAGCGACAATGTGAAATGAGAGAAATACGCCGCATCCTGCCCATAGTTAAGTATCTGGAAGACAAACGGATTTATGGGCTTTGTCAACGAGGCGTCGAAAGCACCCGTGCGGATATTATTCGCAAGCCCCGTAGAAGGATGAAAACAGAAAAATGCGCCGATCGCATAAGATATCAGTTCAAACGCGTAAAGAAGCAACACTTCATCCGCCGTCCAGCCATTCAAATTTCCAAAGGACGACACTGCGATAAAAATCGTGCAGAACGTCGCACCGTAAGAGAGTATCTGTCCGGCAAAGCCAAGCCAGTAAGACGCCGGAAACTGGAAATTCATCAGAAGCCGCAGCTTCAAAAATGTACCATAAAGCAGTAGTTTTTTCTTCATATCAGCCACCCTGCACCACCAATCTTCGTTCCGCCCTGCGCCAGACAAACTGCTCCAGCAAAAGCAATGCGCCGATCCATAACAGTTGAATTCCAATCGTCTGGAGCGGATTGGAAGCTTCCTGCAAAAAAATTAAAATCGGCTCATAGGTAATATAACGAAACGGCAGGCAGTAGCACAGGTTCGCTAGCCAATCCGGATAATACCACAGCGGTATGACGGTCGCACCGAACAGTTTCATAAAACCGCTGATGTAGAAGCTTGCGAACCAAACAGTCGTCAGATAGAATGCCACCATTCCTATAATATACTGAATTTCAAACAGGATGACCGCGCCCAGCATCGCGCTGACCACAAACACCACCCCATGCCAAACATCCGGCAGGGTCATCCCATATAGGGCAAGGGCAAGCGCCGCAGGAAGCAGGACCGTAAACAACATGGCGTGCAGATTTGCACCAATCTGTTCGCACAGAATCTGTTTTTTCAAAGATATGGGCCGCGTGAGAGAACAGGAGATCGAGCCGTCTCCAATCAGAGACGCAAGCGTATCCGCCGCATTGCATCTCGTAAGCGAGGCGAGAAGTGCATTGATGACGAGATATGCCACCATATCCGTAAGCGACCGGCCGTCCTGTATGGCTGAAGATGAGAGCAGCACCTGCCACAACTTGATTTGCAGAAATAACACCAACGCCGATGCAACCAGTTTCCATAACGTCGATGTGCGGTAAATGATGCGTTGTTTAAAACCGGTTTTCACAAACGCAAATAATGTTCCCATCGTGTTTTCACCCCCCAGGCTCTTTTTGTGACAACCAGTCATAAAAATTGAAACGGCTACCATTTTTTATTGATTTTACAGACGAAAATCGACTTATAAACCCTTGTAAGTGTTTATAAACAATACTTAACATGCCCAAAATTAAGGTTTTTTCGTATATCTCCGTTTATTCTTTGTATTTCCACATAAGTTGTTTTGGTAGAGTTGGGCACCATTTTAGCACCATAAATCAGATAATGCACATAAGAAAGGGGTACTCTTTCCGATAAAATCTCTTGCTTCTATCTGCGATGGCAGGAGGCATTTCCACCGGTCGGGAAGGCCACCCGCTAGCGAACTATAAGTTCCAAGCGCTTTATACTACACCGTATTAGATAATTTTCCTTGAATCATACAGTCTATCAATTTTGAAGCAGAATGCTTTTCAAACGGAAAAACTCTGTTAAAGTACTTGTAATAAATAAGCATTGACCAATATACCTCATATCCTCCCCGTTCATATTCCTCTTCGGTTGGAAAATAAGATAAGCATCCGTTTGTGTATCCGTTTACATAAAAGAACTCATCTCTTAGTTTTTGCACTGGTTCTAATGCAAACTCCACCATTAGTTCATAAGGCACTCCACACATGCACCATCGGCCAATGTTAAAATACTGAATTTCACATTTATCTTCTTGTTTACTGATTCCTGCTTTATGTAATCGATGAATCTCCTGTAACCATTCTGTACCATCAATACCACAGTAATGTTTTGCCTCCAACGCAATACGTTCTGCCTCGTCAAATGATGGAACATTGGAATGAAGTGAAATACTCTCTGAATACATTTTTGCAATCAAGTCTCCTGTTACGTCAACTTCTTTCATTCTTTGTGTCACCTTTTCACAGACGATATCAGCCAAATCTTCTAAAGCGGTATTTGACCTGATATATTCCGGTCCCTCCGCATCCACTGGTATTTCCGGCAGCACCTTGAACGACCATAACAGGACAGTGATATTTATCTTGCAGCGCGGTCCTTATAGCACCAAAATAATCTGGCGAAATAAAATAATTATCTCGTTTCAAAACATTGCAGTGAGCGGTTATCCTTAATAAAAGCAAGTGCATATCATCATTTAATCCGCATGCTTTTAATATTCCAACCCTCTTGTCAATATTACGATTGTCCTTCCGTCTGTTTACACCTATCTCGGCTTCTGCATTAGTCCAGCCAACCAAAATCGGTTGCATATCAGATAAAGCGCTTCTCGCAGCCAGTTCAACTTTACTACATACCATTTCATAATAAGACGTCATACTGTCTGCATCCGGAGCAGAATGGCAATGAGAAAAACATA
>URVL01000187.1 GCA_900551265.1 uncultured Eubacteriales bacterium
GTATGATGTACGGCCGCCGTCAGAATATCGCAGTGCACCTCGTCGGAGATCAGTAAGACGTGATTCCGGCGCGTAATTTCGCACATACGTGAGAGTTCCTCCCTCGTCCACACACGGCCTACGGGATTGGCCGGTGAGCATAGGATAAACGCCCGGTTCTCCGGACGTGAGCATGCCTCCTCAAAAGCCGCCCAATCCATGGTATAATAGCCGTCCTGGTTTATTAGCTGTACGTTCACCACGCGGCGGTAAAGTTCGTCTTCAATACAGCCAGTAAAATGGCCATACACCGGACGGCAAATGATAACCCCGTCTCCGACATTTGTAAACGTACGGATTGCGGCATTGACCGCAGACATGGATCCATGCGACGGCAGTATCCACTCTTCTCTCAGCTCCAAGCCATAACGGCGGCGGTACCACGCAAGAAACGCCTGCGTATATGCACCCGTTCGGGCGGAATATCCAAAAATCCGGTGGTCAGCGACACGATGCATCGCCTGAACAAGCGGTTCCGGACAGGCAAAGTCCATATCCGCCACCTGAAATGGAAGCCTCACATCAGGATTGCGATAATCCGCACTGTTTCCATTTGCGCCCATCCATTTGGCGCTGTAGGTACCCTGACGTTCAACAATTTCATCAAAATTCACTTTCATACGCATCTCCAAGTTCCTGCCCGGGCCCCAATGTCCGCGCAGTATTTTTATCGTAGTCGTTACGAGTTCACGCACCGCGCTCCAGCCGGGCGAATCCGTTTCTCGCAACGACATTCTAACACTAAATTCAGCATGTGACAAGCCTGCCCGCAATTTCCTTTACATAATGTCCAAGTATTTTTGCTCGCATGATTCCAGACTTGTAAATCACGACGAAACATGGTAGAATATTTTTATTATGAAAAAGTTTTGAAAGGAGATATCACATGAATCGTTATCTCAAGCATGTCATGCCTGCCCGCTCCAGAAAAACACCTTAATCGTCTTCTGAGGTTTCCGGTATCTATCGAGAGGAACCATAAAAAGCCGATTGACTGAACTACCGTGTAGAATCCCTTGGAGTTATAATGAGTATACGCTAAGTCAGCAAAAACCACCCGTTTGTGGTTTCGCTGTTGTAAACATTCGGAGGCGCATATGACACTTACATTGAATAAGGCTACAGAAATTCTCCATAAACACGTGACTGAGGAGCATCTCTTCCAGCATGCGCTGGCAGTCAGCGCCGCAATGGGCGCCATGGCCGCACATTTTGATGCAAATATCGAGCATTGGCGTGCTGTCGGCTATCTGCATGATGTTGATTATGAAAAATTCCCGGAGGAGCATTGTCTGCATGTAGAAGAACTGCTGGAACCTGAAGGCGTGGATGAGGCGGATATCCGTGCCATCCAGTCGCATGGATACGGTTTGTGTACCGATATCGAGCCTTTGACAGATCTCGAAAAAAGCCTTTTCACTGTAGACGAGCTAACCGGTATCATTACCGCCGCTTCTCTCATGCGGCCGGCAGGGATCACCAGTTTGACGGTTAAAAGTCTGCTGAAAAAATTCAAAGACAAGCGTTTTGCCGCAAAATGTGACCGTTCCGTTATTTTGCAGGGTTGTGAAATGCTTCATATGGATCTCGCTGAAGTTGCCGGGCTATGTATCCAGGGTATGCAGACAGAAGCGGACGCTCTGGGACTGGGCGGCAGGGAAGAATAACTGTGGAGCTTACCTTTTCTTCTTTCCTGATCATTTACTTTTTACTGGTCAACTTTTGCACATTCCTTGTCATGTTTGCGGACAAAAAGCTGGCACGTCATGGCGGCAACCGCGTGCCGGAGGCAACGCTCCTGTTTTTTTGCATTGCCGGCGGTTCCATTGGTTGTCTTGTTGCCATGTATGCCTTCCGTCACAAAACGCGGCACCGAAAATTCACGTTTGGCGTGCCCTGTATTTTGTGTCTCCAACTTGCGGCAGCCGCTTTCTTTGCGTGGCGTTATATCTCCTTACTCTCTAAGTAAGGTGGTATTTATTTGAAAGTTTTCTGGAAATATTTAAAACAGGTCTGGCCCTTACTGTTGTCATCTGTAACCTGTATTGCCATTGAATCACTTGCCGATCTCCTGCAACCCTCCCTGCTCGCCGATATTGTCGACATCGGTGTAAAAAACAACGACATGGATTACATATTGAGAACAGCCGCTATCATGCTCGCCATCGTTGTACTGACGGCGTTTGCGGCGGTTGGACGCAATATTTTTTCCAGCAGAGGTTCTGAACGCGCGGGTTTTCTGATGCGCCGTGACCTCTACCGCAAAATCCAAGAGCTTTCTCCGGACGAACTGGATCGTTTTGGTCCTGGTACGCTCATGACCCGTATGACAAACGACGTCACGCAGCTGCAGAACCTGTCTCACAGCATGATGCGCGTCTTTATCAAGGCGCCGATTTTATGCGTGGGCGGTATCATCATGTCGTTCCGTCTGAACCCTTCGCTGGGTATGATTCCGCTCATTCTGGTTCCTATTATTTTCGGCGTGATTTTTCTGAACCTGAAGATCGGTTTTCCACTTTATGGGAAAGTACAAAACGCACTTGATCGCGTGAATACAGTCATGCGTGAATATCTGTCCGGCGTGCGTGTTGTCAAGGCGTTTAACCGTTTCAAATATGAGGTCCGACGTTTTTCCGGTCCAAACGAGGATTTGAAGCGCACCAGTATTACCGCCTCGCGCGTCATGTCCATTTTTAACCCCACCGTAACGCTGATCATATATTTTGGTATTGTCATGATTTTCTGGCGCGGCGGCATTAAGGTAAACGACGGCGTGATGCAGGCCGGCGACATCATCGCGTTTTATTCGTACATGACGCAAATTTTGCAATCTCTCAATATGTTTTCCATGATTTTCAACCGGATCGTCCGGGCAAAGGCCTCTTGTGTTCGTATCAGCGAAGTGCTGGACTCCACGCAGCTGCAACACAAGCCGGAAAAGCCGGAAAAGCTGGATTACAACAAAGGCATCCGCTTTGAAAACGTCACATTCTCCTATCGTGGAAAAAAACCGGCGTTAAAGAACATCAGCTTCACCTGTGATGTCGGCGAAAAAGTTGGCATCATAGGCTCCACCGGTTCCGGAAAAACAACGCTTATCTCCTTAATACTTCAGTTTTACCAGCCTACGGAGGGGAAAATTGAAATTTTTGGCGCAGACGCTACTAAATCTGATCCGCGCGAAGTTCGCGATTCTCTTGCCGTCGTACCGCAGCGCGTTATGCTCTTTACCGGTACCATTTTGGAGAATCTCCTGTGGGGTAAGGAAGATGCCACACAGGAGGAAGTGGAAGCCGCTACGCGTGCAGCCTGTGCGCATGACTTCATCAGCGGGTTTGTCGAAGGCTATGACACCATGATCGGACACAGCGGTGTCAACCTCTCCGGCGGTCAGCGCCAACGTATTGCCATCGCACGCGCGCTGATTAAAAAGCCGCGGATTCTGATTCTGGACGATTGTCTGAGCGCAGTCGACGCACTGACGGAGGCTTCCATCCGGCAAAGTCTTGCTGAAGAAGCACACGAACGCGGCCTGTTGATCGTATCTCAGAAGATCAGTTCCATTATTGACTGCGACCGTATTGTTGTTTTGGACGACGGCTGTGCGGCCGGTGTCGGCACACATCAGGAACTTCTGGCCTCCTGCCAGGTGTATCGTGACATTTATCAGTCGCAGTATGGGAAAGAAGCGCTTGCGGAGAATGCCGCGCACGGAAGGGAGGCAATGGCAAATGGATAAGTATCAGTCCGATGCCCGGGCCTCTATCGGCGGCATGCGCGGCGGACGGGGCCGGCGTGGTATGCCGGTGCAGAAGGCAAAGGATTTCCGCGGTACGGTTCGCATGCTGTGGAGCTATATGGGGAATCTGAAGTGGTATCTTTTCCTGATTATTGTCATCTCTGCCTGTACGGCAGGACTTGGCGTACTGATCCCCATGATCGTCGGAAAGGTCGTGGATTCCATGGGGGTTGTTCCCGGAACAACAGACTTTCCTTTGCTGACACGCTTGCTTGTTGTTTTGGCAGCCGTATACGTTACCGATCTTGTCCTGATCTTTATGCAGGGCTTCGTTATGGCCGGCGTTTCGCAGCGCTTTGTCAACCGATTACGTACGGAGCTTTTTGCCAAACTGCAAAAGCTTTCCCTGAAATTTTTTGATACGTATGAGTCAGGCGATATCATGAGTCGTTTG
>URVL01000188.1 GCA_900551265.1 uncultured Eubacteriales bacterium
GTACATTTTCCGCGGAAGCCCGGGCAGTGGACTTGCGGCGCATGCGCCGGCCTTCCTCACCCGTTTCTTCCTCTTCCACAATGCCCGTCACCGTAACCTCTCCGCTGCCGGGCAAGGATACAGCCTCAATTTCCATGACCGCGCCCTGATGCGCACCGTAAACCGCCAGGCCATGGATGGCGCCCACGCGGGCAGAGGTATCCGCGCTCTGGGGCGGGCGCACCGCATAGTGCCCGGATTGCACCACCCATTGCACGTCCTCCCGGGTGATGTTGGTGCGATCCTCCAGCTGCGCCAGGCCGGCACACATTTGCACAATGTTCACCGCGTCCCGGCCACAGGAAGCATAGCGCCCCACGGTTTCCGCCTCCGCTCGCTCCATGGCGTATCTGGCGCGCGTGGCGGCCCCCAGGGCGATATCCGCAATCTCTTCCGGTTCCAGTGCTCGGAAAAACACCTCCATGCACCGTGAGCGAAGCGCCGGAGAAATCTCCGAAGGGCTGCGCGTGGTAGCTCCCACCAGGCGGAAATCCGCCGGCATGCCCCGCTTGAATATCTCGTGGATGTACTTGGGGACCGCCGGGTCGTCCGGGTTATAATACGCCGACTCGAACATCACCTTGCGATCCTCCAGCACCTTCAGGAGCTTATTCATCTGAATGGGATGCAGTTCGCCGATTTCATCCAGGAACAGCACGCCTCCGTGAGCCTTGGTTACCGCTCCGGGTTTCGGCTGCGGGATTCCTTGCACGCCCAGCGGCCCAGCCCCCTGGTAGATGGGATCATGCACGCTCCCCAGCAGCGGGTCGGCAATGGCACGCTCGTCAAAGCGGACGCAGGTGGCATCCATTTCAATAAAGGGCGCATCCTTTGCAAAAGGCGTCCCGCGGGAATGCTTCGCCGCTTCCAGCACCAACCGGGCCGCGCAGGTTTTGCCAATGCCGGGAGGTCCATAAATCAGCACATGCTGAGGATTGGCGCCGCAAAGAATCGCCTTGAGGGATTTAATCCCCTCTTCCTGGCCGATAATATCCTTGAAGCTGGACGGCCGTACCTTCTCCGCCAAGGGTTCCGAGAGATGCACGCTGCGCATCTTGCGCAGATTTTCCAGCTCCCGGTTGCTCTCCCGCCTGGCTGCGGGTTGTGCCCGTTTCTGCTGACGAAGCTGCCTGAAGAAGTAGATTCCCACCACCACCGTCACCGCCAACTGAACGACGAACAGTGCCAGATTTACCATGTCCATTCCCTCCCATCCGCGCCGGCCTCGCCGCCGCTCTCCTTGGCATAGGATGGACCGGGAAGGCACAGTTCATGAGTGGAAATTGACGGCGGGAATAACAAAACACGCCCGGTATGCATGGAATGCATGCATACCGGGCGCGTAGGTTGCCGGGGGAATCCCCGTGCAAGTTTAATGATTGCTTGTGTAATGCGGCCATGTGAGCCGTTCATTTTGCCTGCGTCATCAGTTTCCTGACCCATTCGGTCACGCTTTGGCTGGCAGCCTTTGCTTTCCGAAAAAGCGGCGCCGACCTTTTTCCGTCCGCTGCGTTACATAATCCGCCCGCTAAAGCGGTAGGGATTGGACTCCGTCTGCGGTGTAATAATGGTATGGGACAGGGAGCGGTTCTTGGTTACGTTGAGCACCAGGGCCACGCCGCCCATGTTGGTTACCATGTTGGAACCGCCATAGCTAAGGAACGGCAACGGTATGCCGGTTATGGGCATCAGCCCCGTGGTCATGCCAATGTTTTCAAACACATGGAACAGCAGCATCGCCATCACGCCAATAATCACCATCTGTCCAAAGCGATCCAGCGTGTAGCGCGCCAAATACAGCATACGCACGATAATCAGCAAATAGGTCAAAATCACCAGCGCGCAGCCAACAAACCCAAACGCTTCCCCAATGGTGGAGAAGATAAAGTCCGTCCAGTCCTCAGGCACATAGTCCAGCTGGCTGAAGGAGCCCTGCACAAACATGCCCCGCCCGTGTATCCCGCCGGAGCCAATGGCAATTTTGGAGTTGCTCACCTGGTATACGGCGTTCTCGTCCACCAGCTCGGGGTTCACAAAGCTCAAAATACGAATCAGACGGTAATTTTCCGAGCCGGTAGCCGTCATATAGCCGTACAGCAGCGCCAGGCCGATTACGCCCGCCGCGATAATACCGCCCATAATGCGCAGCCGCATGCCGCCAAAGTACATCATCACACCAAATACAAAGATCATTACCAGCACGCTGCCCATTTCGCCCTGCGCCAGCGTAAGCACCCAGGGAATTCCCATCAGTATGCCCAGGCGCAGCACGCTGCGCATGTTGCTCATGGGATCCGCTTCGCTTTCCAGGTATTTTGCGGTCACAATAATACATGCCAGCTTCACAAATTCCGAAGGCTGAAATGTAATTCCTCCCATGGTAAAAGATATTTTGGACCCATGGGTTACCTCTCCGAGAATCAATACCGTACTGAGCAGACCAATTCCCAGTGTTGCGTATAACCAGGTGATTTTTTTGAAAAAGTGAATTCTGCCAAGCAAAAAAGGTATAAAAAGCGACATGATCAGTGATACCAGAACAATCACATACTGTCGGATCGCTTTATCAAAAGAAAGTCTGGATACCATACATAAGCCGATGCCCAAAAGCATGCACATGTTATTGAGCAAAAGCCTATTGATATTCTCGTAGATCAGAGAAACCATAGTAATCGTTGCGAACAGAAAAATCAGTATAAATGCAAAGAAAAATAAATACTGAAGATCTCCGCCGGGAAGAGACAGATCCAAAAAACAAAGGACCTGTACCAGAAACATTAAAATATTCTGCAATATAAAGATTCCTTTGGAATATTCGCCCACCGGGTAGCGGAAAGTATAAAAACAGCTGCCGGTATAGAGCACCATAAAAAGGGCTATGAAATATTTAGATAATTCTATTACATATTCCTGCATGAATTAGGGATCCCTTTCTCTATTCTACGCCACGTTTTTCATGACCGGTGGTATATTCCGTATAAGGCAGATCCGTTCTGCTTCCGTAAAAATACTCCAGTACATTCCAAGTCTCATTTTCCGATTCTGTTGTAAATTCCAAACGACAACAAAAACTGTCCTTCCATTTTGCAACTGTTTTATGCAGGGAGAAAGGAACACTGTTATAGATAATATTATAGCAATGCGTACAGTTTCGCATTACCGGAAACACTTTATGGTAACGATCTGTCAGTTCTGTGATTCCGAAACCTTCCTCGCGGCGACAATGATCGGTAGTCTTCGTCACACAGTTAGCCGTCACCATCATGGGAATCCGACCGTACAAAAATTTCTCAGCAGGAAGAATCCCATTCACGAGCTGCCTCTGCTCCGCATAATTCAGTTCTAACGGCAGGCAGAATCCGTCCAGATAATCCGTCCAGAATTCTATACTGCGGCAATTCCAAAGATACAGACCATGATCTCCGTACCTCTTTTTTGACTGTAAAAAATCCCACTGTTGCAGAAGGCCAACGTGTTCCAGGGAACTTATCAAAAATCCGTCAACAGCTTCTAAATTGTCACGAATGCTTTTCTCCAACAATTTCAGATACCGACTGTCGCGTAAGCGAATGATTTTAGGCAGAGCGAGCACTGTCTCTGCTGAAATTTTTTTTAATATTTGTAAGTGCTCTGCGATAGTATCCCCCCAGGTAAGGAACAGATCACTGTCAACATAAATTCGTAACGAAGTATGTTCTTTCGGTTTTTTAAGAAAAGACGATCTCAGAAACCCGTTCCACTGCTCTGCGGTTCGGAGATATAACGAAAATCCACTTTGTTTCTGCATATGTCCGTTATGTGCTCCGGTAATGTCAAAAGGTTTCTGTACCTCTCTGGTATAAGGGAAGCCGTTTGCTGTAATCAGTTTCTGCTCTAACAGCGACAGCCCTTTTCTCCGGAGCTCATTCATTGTCTTCAGAGGATAGAATGCATTTTCACTTACCCGGATATCCATGGTGCCATCTAAATGGAAATTACTTCCTCCCAATTTTCCCAATTGTTTGGAAATATTTTCCACAGTAATCGGCTGTTTTGCTGCTTCCTGGACGGTCTCTCCGGTAACGGTTACCTCTGTCTGATCACAACGAAGAGTCAGTTTAGCAACGGTTCCGGTGAGAAAAGAAGCCTTCATTTGTACCGGAAGTGTCAGATGTTTGTATAAATATTTTTCGCGAATCTGCTCCAAAACC
>URVL01000189.1 GCA_900551265.1 uncultured Eubacteriales bacterium
GCATCCAGATGTCCGGTTTGAATCTTCTCTATGGTCCGGGTAATGATCTGGTTAGTTCTACCGCCTTAACGGCCGCCGGCGCAAATCTAATACTCTTTACAACCGGCCGCGGTACGCCATTTGGCGCACCCGCACCTACAATCAAAATTTCCACAAATACGGCGTTGGCTTCCCGTAAGGCTGCATGGATTGATTTTAATGCCGGTACGGCGGCGGAAAAGGAAAGCCTTGACGTTGTTGCCGGGAAATTATTTGATTACGTGCTTCGCGTCGCAAACGGAGAAAGGACTTCTGCAGAACGCCTCGGCGCTCGCGAAATCTCTATTTTTAAAGACGGTGTCACGCTGTAGTTTATGCTAATGAAAACGTCCCGCATAGTTTTATGCGGGACGTTTTTACTACATATCAATCGCCAAATTGGCTGTTATACAGCTTTGCATAAAATCCATTTTGTTCCATGAGCGATTCATGATTTCCCTGCTCTATGATATGGCCGTCTCTCATAACCAGAATTACGTCTGCTTCCCGAATTGTAGAAAGCCTGTGCGCCACAATAAAACTTGTCCGTCCCTCCATCAAACGGGCAAAAGCCGCCTGAATCTGTATTTCTGTCCGGGTGTCAATACTGCTGGTAGCTTCATCTAAGATTAACATAGGCGGCAGGCGAAGCATTACACGGGCAATGCATAAAAGCTGTTTTTGCCCCTGGCTGATATTCCCACCATTTTCCGTAATAAACGTATCGTATCCCTGTGGAAGCCGGCGAATAAAACTGTGCGCATGCGCAGCCTTTGCTGCCTCTATAATCTCCTCTTCCGTCGCATCCGGGCGAGCATAAGCAATGTTATCACGAATTGTGCCGGCCTTTAACCAGGTATCCTGAAGCACCATACCGTAATTTCCCCTCAGGGAGTGCCGCGTCATGTTACGAATGTCTGTTTCGTCAATCTCAATACTCCCGCTGTCCACATCATAAAACCGCATGAGAAGATTAATAAGCGTTGTCTTTCCACATCCGGTCGGTCCAACAATCGCGATTCTCTGTCCAGGTGTTACATCAAGAGAGAAGTGCTCAATTAGCGGCTTATCCGGAACATAGCGAAACGCTACATCCTTCAGCTGCACATGACCTGAACTGACAAATGCAAGCGCATTTTCAGCCTCCGGAGTCTGGTTCGGCTCATCAAGTAGTTCAAAAATTCGTGCCGCACATGCCAAAGCATTTTGGAGTTCTGTAACAACGCCGGAAATTTCATTAAACGGCTTTGCATATTGACTGGCATAGCTGAGAAAAACGCTCAACTGTCCCACGGTAATGCCACCGGAAACCGCATACAGGGCGCTGACTAAGCCCACCGCAGCATACACGATATTATTGACCAGACGCGTGCTGGGATTGGTCAAACTGGAAAAAAACACAGCCTTGAGACTTACCTCACCCAGTTGGTTATTGATTCGGTCAAATTCTTCCAGGCTCTCTGCTTCATGTCCAAACGCCTGTACGACTTTTTGCCCTCCAACCAGTTCATGAATCAGCGCAGTCTCCTGACCACGGACGACAGTCTGTTCCTGAAAATAACGATAAGCGCGTTTGGCAATAAAACTTGCTGTAAAAAGACTCAGTGGCGTTAAAATGACAACAACCAATGTAACAGCTATGTTCAAATAGAACATAATCCCCAAAGTACCCAAAATCATCAACACACCGCTAAACAATTGCGTAAAACCCATCAGCAGACCGTCTGCAAATACGTCAACATCCGCAATGATCCGGCTCACCAGATCTCCGGCGGGGTGGGCATCCAAATAAGATAAAGGAAGCTGCTGTATCTTTCGAATCGCCGCATTTCTCAGGTCTTTAGAGACGCAAAAGGTAATCCGGTTATTGCAGACCGCTAAAATCCACTGGGCCACTGAGGAAATCAGCGTGACAATTCCGATATAGAAAATGATGGTAATGATAGCGTCAAAATCTACCCGTCCCAGTCCTACCATATAGTCAATCGCATCTCCGCAAAAAATCGGGACTATTAATTGTGCAGCAACACTTATGGCGGCGCAAAGGAGACTAACGACAACAAAAACGCGGTACGGTTTAATATAACGTAAAACGCGTTTCAAAGTCCGCGTATCTGAAATAAAGGCTTTTGCTTTTTTATTTTTCTTCAAGGTCTCTCATCTCCCTTCTGAAATTGGCTCTCATAAATTTCTCGATAGGTAGCACAAGTTTTCAGTAGCATTTCGTGTGTCCCACACCCAACCAGACGGCCGTCATCCAAAACGAGAATCTGATCGGCGTGCTGCAGACTTGACGTGCGCTGAGAAACGATAAACACCGTCACAGCATCCGGTAAAGTTCGCAAAGATTTTCTCAGTGCGGCATCGGTCGCATAATCCAGCGCACTGGCGCTGTCGTCCAATATCAGAATGTCCGGCTTCCTGACCAGAGCACGTGCAATGGTTAGCCGTTGGCGCTGGCCTCCGGAAAGATTTCCCCCATCCTGCTCCACCGGTTCGTCAAGTCCATTGTTTTTGGCCTCAACAAACTCTGCAGCCTGAGCAATTCGCAGTGCCTCCCACAGTTCTGCATCTGTCGCATCCGGATTTCCCATAAAAGGTTCGAACGGATGGTTCCGGAAAACAACTGCGCTTTTTGCATGACCACAGCTACCCTTTTTCTAAGGCTCTTGCGATCCCAATCTCCGATCGGTTTTCCCATAAGAAAAACAGTGCCTGAAGTCGCATCATAAAAGCGTGGAATCAAACTGACCAGGCTGGTTTTTCCGCTCCCCGTACCGCCTATAATGCCAACTGTCTGCCCCCTCTTGATAGAAAAAGAAATATTTGTTAAGCTTTCAGCTCCTGCTCCTGCATAGGTCAGGCCCACATTTTCAAAACGGACGGAATCTTCGCTTTCCGTATGTCCAGCGGAGCCTTCCGGGAATGTCATAGCAGTACGAGTATCCAGAACCTGCTCTACACGGCTCAGACTTGCCAGAGCACGGCTGATGCTGACAACAAGATTCGCAAGTTTTATTAATTCTACAAGGATTTGATTCATGTAATTAACCAAGGCAATGACGTCACCGTTTAAAAGAGTGCCTCCGTCGACTTTTCCAGCTCCTGCATATAAAATTGCAATAACACCCAAGTTCACCGCCACATAGGTAAGCGGATTCATTAACGCGGAAATGCGTCCCACGCGGAGTTGCATTTGAACAAGAGCGTCGTTTGCCTCGGAAAAGCGCGCAGTCTCCGAAGCTTCTCTGCCAAAGGCACGAATCACACGAACGCCGGAAAGGTTTTCCCTCGTGGCGCCCGTCACAGAATCGAGCTTCGACTGAATTGTTTTATAACGTGGCGAAGTCCATCGCATAATGCCCACGACGATCAGCGCCAGGACGGGGATGGCCGCGACAAAAATCAGCGCCATCTCCAAATGAATCGTAAACGCCATAATCATAGCCCCAAACACAATAAACGGGCTTCTTAAAAATAGGCGCAGAAATAAATTCAATCCACTCTGAACCTGGTTCAAATCACTGGTCATGCGTGTAACCAGCGTACTGGTTCCGATGGTATCCATCTCCGAAAATCCCAAGGTCTGAATGTGCGCAAACAGTTGATGACGCAGTCCTGTCGTGCTTGCAATTGCTGCTTTCGCGGCGAAATATTGAGCTGTAAAGCTGCACGCAAGTCCAATGAGCGCCATTAAAATTAAAATTCCACAGCAGCGCAGAATGTATCCAGTATCCTGGTTAACGATCCCAATGTTGATAATACGTGCAACGACAATCGGGACGAGAAGATCAAAGACTGCTTCCAGCATTTTAAACAGCGGCGCAAGAATGCAGTCCGCTCTATAACGCTTTAAATAAGTTTTTAAATATTTCAAATTTCCTGCCTCCCTTTCTCGTTTAACAGTATAGCGGAAAAACATCAATTTGAAAAATATTTGTTTTATGCTATAATCATATGAAATAAATATATATGGAGGTATTTGTATGGAAAAAAGGAGAGCAAGGATAATCGCCACCGTGATATCCATGATATTGGTGCTTGCGATTATGTGCGTGGGGATCTATGCGGCGGCTACGCTTAATTTCAGTACGACCGGCGGTTCGATCTCTTTTACGGCGGACGACGTGTTTGCCACGG
>URVL01000190.1 GCA_900551265.1 uncultured Eubacteriales bacterium
CCTGGTCTCGGTGTCCGTTGCCTTGGTGCAATCACAAAAGAACGCCTGGAGGCGGTGCGCGAATCCGACGCGATTTTGCGGGAGGAATTCAAAATTGCCGGCCTGGACAAAAAAGTGTGGCAGTATTTTACGGTTATTCCGGACTTCAAGTCTGTCGGCGTGCGTGATGACGCCCGTACATTTGCCTATCCGGTAATCATTCGTGCTGTCAATACCGTCGATGCCATGATCGCTACCGTTGAAAACATCCCGTTTGCCCTTTTACAGCATATCACCTACCGCATCACACACGAAGTCCCGGGCGTCAACCGTGTTTTATATGATTTAACGCCGAAGCCGACTGGTACCATTGAGTGGGAATGATCGGAAATTAAAAGATCTGCGAGTCCATCATATCTATGCTTTCGTCCCCTTTAGTCTCTGACAGGTCCATAGATCGAGCGAACTTCAATCTATAAAGCAGTGGCAGGGACCACCGGACAGTACAAGCACCGGTAGAGAAAGGCACTAGTCCCACACTTATTTTGCCGGGGTGGACAGCACAAACCGGTTCCTGTCTAAGCCCCCTGATATGTGGCAGAGCAGTAATCTTTCCTCAAGAGGTGGCAAAAATAATGATAAGAAAATATTTGCCACCCTTTATCATGTGGCTTATTTTTGAAGTAATTGCTGTTATTTTATGGCTTATTTTCAGCAACATCTTTTACTTCTTTAATTTCTCTTATATTGGCACCGCTATCGCAGTTGGTCTAATTCTATATGCGCAAAAGATGCCATATGCGCGGAATGTGGTGCAATTTGCAGTCGGTCTGTATATGCTCGTATATTTGGGTTTCCTCTGTCGGGAAAACATGCAGATCGAGGGGTTTTGGTACTATTTGTTTCTTGGAGTATTTGAGGCTGCCACGATCCATTATGCCGTTGCCAAAATTTTTGGCCCACTGCTGTTTGGGCGCGGGTGGTGTGGTTATGCCTGTTGGACCGCGATGGTTTTGGACCTGCTTCCGTTCAAGAAGCCTTCCACACCCCGAAAACGTTGGAGAATGATTCGCTATTTTCTCTTTGGGATTTCGTTTGTTTTTGTTAGCCTGCTCTTTATTTTTCAAATCCCGAACAAAGAGGGAATTATGTGGCGGAGTTTCATCATTGGAAATATTCTTTATTATGCCGTTGGGATTGCCATGGCTTACAAATGTCAAGATAACAGAGCCTTTTGTAAATACGTTTGTCCAATTACAGTTTTCTTGAAACCTATGAGTTATTTTTCGCTTTTCCGAATTCGAGTGGACAAAACGAAATGTATCTCCTGCGGTAAATGCGAAAAAGTGTGTCCAATGAATGTAGAAGTCCCCAGCAATTCGCGAAAAAAGAAAAACGCAACGGAATGTATTTTGTGTATGAAATGCGTGGAGACATGTCCTCAAAATGCATTAAAGTTGTAGAAAACCTATTAAGGCGGACAAGTACTCGTGGTGCTTGCCCGCCTTCTTTCGATGGGGACTGGCGGTCGAAATTGGTCTCAATAAAAAATATTGGGGGATCTATTCAAATATATTTTCATAACCAAGACCCTGCCGGTCAAGCAAAAATCTTGCTATGTGGCAGGGTCTTAACATTCTGAATACGCTAAAAGGTCTGACGCTCTGCGAAGCGCCAACATTTCATAAACTGAACGACGTTCGGCGGCTCTTCAAACGCCAGCTGCCCGGTCTTACAAAGAATCAGAGGGCGGTCGAACCGGCGGCATCGCACCTTGGTTAATCCGATCGGATCCAATCGCACTAAAAGGATCGCGTTGCTGACGCTGCTCCTTGCCGGCGGAATGTCAACTACAAAACTAGCGGGAGGAATCCTTATATTGATTCCAGCTTAATCATATTGGTATTGCCGGAGGCACCGTTTGTCGCGCCTCCCGTGATGACAATTCTATCACCCTTTTCAAGATGCAGCACATCCTTCGCAAGACGTTCTGCCGAGAAAAATAATACCTCAAGCGACGGATAAACCTCACACATTACCGGCATAACACCCCATGAGAGCGCAAGCTGCCGCCACATTTTTCGATCAACAGACAGTCCTATGATATCAACAGGCGGGCGGAAGCGTGACACCATCCTGGCAGTCATACCAGAGAGTGAACAGACGACAATGGCTTTCGCGTCAATGTCAATCGCAATGCCACAAACTGCATGGGAAATCGCATCAACGCTATTTTTGATCTGAAACTCCGAATTTAAAAATCTCTTCTTATAGTGAATACTATTTTCCGTCTGTTCTGCAATCCGCGCCATCGTCTCTACCGTCAGAACCGGATACTTGCCGGCGGCCGTTTCCCCGGACAGCATAATCGCACTGGTGCCATCATACACGGCATTGGCCACATCAGAGATTTCCGCTCTGGTCGGCCTGGGATTATGAATCATGGATTCCAGCATTTCTGTCGCAGTAATGACTCGTTTGCCACGCAACCGGCACTTTGTAATGAGCTTCTTCTGAATTGCAGGCAGTTCCTCAAATGGAATTTCCACACCCATATCGCCCCGGCCAATCATAATGCCATCGCATTCTTCGCAAATATCTTCAATACTGTCAATTCCGGCACGATTTTCAATTTTGGCAATGATACTAATATTATCTCCGCCATGCTCTTTCAAAAAATTCTTGACGTCAATTAAATCCTGGCGGCAGGACACAAAGGAACAAGCAATAAAATCGACATCATTTTCAATACCAAAAAGCAAATCTTCCCGATCCTGCTGGCTTAAGTACTCCTGTTTCAACACTTTATTGGGAAAGCTCATGCTTTTTCGATCTGATATCTCGCCCCCTGCAAGCACTTGACACACCACGTCGCCTTTTTCTATAGACGTCACCTCAAAAATTAGAAGGCCGTTATTGACCAGAATCCGATCTCCCGGCTTCAGATCGTTTGCCAGGCCTTTATAACTGACCGAAACACCGGTTTTATCTCCCTTGCGCTCTCCGGTCGAAAAGGTAAACGTATCGCCCTCTTGCAAATGCGCCTTTCCGCCAGTAAACGTTCCAATCCGGTATTCAGGTCCCTTTGTGTCAAGCATAATGGCGATTGGCAAATCCAGCTTTTCACGTATGGCTTTAATCGTCGTAATCCGTTTTAAATGCTCAGCATGCGAACCATGCGAAAAATTTAACCTCGCCACATTCATTCCAGCTTTGCACATCTGCTCCAAAGTACTGGCGTCAGAACTCGCAGGACCCACTGTACATACAATTTTTGTTTTTCTCATTTTTGTCAGCTCCTTTTCCGGGAATACAAACCGATGCACCGCAATTATAGTTGTTCCATTTCGCAGGCCCGTAAAAACATGTGCGCTGTCATGAAGTCAGTCATTTACGAAATATTCTCTCTGCATAGCCACAGTTCCCAGCCGTACTGGCTCTGTTTCATTTTATCGTATTCCATAACAGAGTAAGCAACTTAAAAAGAAAACGCCACGATCATCAGCATCATCAGAAGCTAATGGCACATGGCGTCTGTCAGACTGTCCATCCTCCTGCATACAACGCCGCGCTCTATGCTTAGCGCGTCATGATTTCAACATGCAGGAAACAACATGTTCCTTGCCAACAGGAATACCTGGCATAAATAAAGCAGACTTTTGCAGCCGCTTTATGACAGACTCCACCACTTACACCAGTTTACTTTATTATAGCACGATCCCCTATCATGCGTCAATGCCGGATACGCTGGACAATACATAAAGAAACCATAAACAAAGAAGATTTTCTTTATGAATATTGGCTAATCTCGTAGATCATACCCTTTAAGATTGCAACTTTGGCCAAAAAAACGAAGCGTCGTCTCGCTTGACAACAAATAATATATTCCCCCGATTTCTTTGTCAACAAGGCGAATAAGAAAGAACCGGGGGGGGCATTGGGCGGCGGGTGGGTTGCGTTAATCGTAAAATTTTTTTTTTTTTGGGGGGGCCGCGCGGGCGGTTTTGGCCGGGTTAAGCGGGGGGGGGGATAGTGGGGCCCCG
>URVL01000191.1 GCA_900551265.1 uncultured Eubacteriales bacterium
TCATGCCCGACATTGTGCTCATGACTTCCCTGGGGCGCCGGGGAAGCGGCGCCAGGGAGCGCTGGAGCCTGTCCGATGTGGTGTTTACCGAGGTGGCCCTGGCCCTTCTGCCCATCGCCGGCCTCTTTCTGCTGTTCCAGCTCATCACCCACCGCTTCCACGGCCGGGCCCTGCTCCGCATCGCCTCCGGCGCCGTGGATAAGGCTGTTGGTAAGGGCGTTATTCATAAGAACGCTGCCAATCGTAAGAAGGCTCAGCTCGCTCGTCGCGCCGCTGCGGCCAAGGCCTAAGCTGGAAGCAAAAGAAACGAGACAGAGTGTTTATTCACCCTGTCTTTTCTTATATCTTCCATAGACAGAAGGGCCATAAAAAAATACTTGCAGGAGGTGGTTTCATGACACAGGAATACACGAATATCCACGCCGCGGTGATCGATAGCTGGGTCGCCAATGGTTGGGAATGGGGCAAGCCCATCGATCACGAAACCTACGAGCGGGCCCTGGCCGGAGATTGGTTTGTCTTGCTAACGCCAACCAAACCCGTTCCCAAGGAGTGGTTCGGCGATTTACGGGGGAAGCGTCTTTTGGGGCTCGCCTCTGGCGGTGGACAGCAGATCCCCATCTTCAACGCATGTGGGGCGCGCTGCACCGTGCTGGACTATTCCCAAAAGCAGCTGGAAAGCGAACGGGTCGTCGCCGAACGGGAGGGCTACGACATCACCGTCGTCCGTGCCGACATGACAAAACCGCTGCCCTTTCACGACGGTGCATTTGATCTCATCTTCCACCCGGTGTCCAACTGCTATGTCCACGAAGTGCTTCCCATCTGGCGTGAATGTTACCGTGTTCTCGTGCCCGGCGGTATTTTGCTTGCGGGGCTTGATAATGGCCTGAATTTTGCTTTTGATGAGGAACACGGGTGCGCGCTGCGCTACACGCTCCCGTTTGATCCGCTTGCAAATGAGGATCAACGCCGCGATCTGGAGGAGGCGGATGACGGGATGCAGTTTTCGCACACCATTGAGGAGCAGATTGGCGGACAGCTCGAGGCCGGATTCCGGCTTACCCATGTGTATGGCGACACAAACGGTGTGGGACCGCTTCATGAGCATCATGTCCCCACGTTTTGGGCCACGCGTGCCGTCCGGCCTTAACGGGCGTTAACCGTCCCGGCCGGAAATGGATAGCGACCTGGACAAAAGCCGGAGCCAAACAGGCTCCGGCTTTTCTTTCAAAACAGGCCCGGCGTCGGTATGAATGCGCCGGGCCTGTTTTCTTTTAAAACTGTATCTGTACTCTGCGCCGTGACGGTTCCGGCATGGGCCGCATCTGATCTCCAAAACGGAGTATGAGCCGTTTTGGCGGCGGAAAGGTTATCCGGCCGGCTTTTCTTTTTCGTCCATAACCTCGATCAACAGCTTTGCCCCCATTCGGAAGCCACATTGAAAGTTATCAAATGCGGTCAGCATATTAATTCTTGCCTGTTGGTTGGAAAACGCAAGAAAAAGCTTCCGGCCTTCTGTATCGAGCAGGGCCAGGACCTTCTCCTCCAGTTGGGACAGTTCAGCCATTGCCGCGTTCAGCTCGCCTTTTTTCTCATATATGCGCTCGCAGGGTTTGATATTTCCAAAATAGAGATCCTCTAATAATTTTTTCATCTGTTCATTCCTCCTGAGAGAGCTGTTTTTATTGAATGCGTCCCAGTGGGAGGTAATCTTGCCGTATCCAAACAAATGAACGGCCGAAAAACCGGTCAAAACCACCCCGCAGACCCTTCTGAAGCCCGCGGGGACGCGCTGTTATCGAATCGGTGTAACGGTGTGGCGGCAGGTATACACGCCGCCCGGCGAGAGCACCAGCGTACCCTCCCGTGCCCGCCAGACATCCTGGCGCGGGAGGCCCCGCCGCGTAATGGCGCCGTGCCATGCCTCCATGGCAAGGAACGGACTGCCGGGCGCCGTCCAGATCTGGAAGCAGTCCGCGCCGGAAAGAGACAGCGAAAGACCGCGCCCGCTTTTCCGGCTGCGAAGCGTTACCTGTTCCGAGCGGACCGGACGAAAGCAGATGGAGCCGTCGCGGAAAAGGTCATAGGAAAGCGGAAGAACCTGCCCCGCCTTTCCAAAGACTCGCTCGAGCACCGCAATGGGGCTATAAAACGTCACAACATCGCAAAGCCTTTCTTCCCGGTCGAAGACAAGCTCGTAATCGGAAAAGTCTTCGCCGGGAAGGAGCGGGCAGGTAAAGCCCGGATGGCCGCCGATGGAAAACGGCAGATCTCCGGCGCTGCGGTTTTCCACCTCATAAACGATTTCAAGCACGTCAGAGAGCGTATACCGTACGCGCAACGCAAAGTCAAAGGGATACATGGCGCGCGTTCGTTCATTTGCCGTTAGTTCATAGGTGACGCGGTCGGCATGGCGCTCCGTCACGGCAAAGACCTCATGCTGGGCAAAGCCATGCATCGGCATATCATATGTCCGTCCGTCCAGGCAGTACCGGCCTTCCGGCAGACGCCCCAGCAGCGGAAAGCAGAGGAAACTGCCGTGTTCCCAGTGGCCGGGGCGCGGCTGCCAGACGTAGTCGATATCCTCGTCCAGGAATCGCAGCGAGACGTGCTCGGCGGAAAGCGTGCCGGAGCGGAAAGAGAGCTGCCGGCTGCGGATTTCACAGATTTCCATCAGACATTTTCCTCCCGGCGGCCAGCAACGGATTCTCGAAACGTTTTCATAATGCGCTGCAGCGTAATGATTCCGGCAACGGCCAGCACGACCTCTGCGGCAAATGCGCCGTATGCCAGAGCGGAGATGCCAAATACGGCGTTTAAGAGAATCGTAGCAGGGATTTCAAGGACAATCTTCCGCAAAACAGCAAAAATTAAGGACGTGATACCGCGCCCAATCGCCTGACAGACACCCACAACGAGGAAGTCGAGAATCAGGAACGGAACGGCGATAATCATGGCCCGCAGGAATCCGGTTCCGTAGGCAATTACCTCCGTATCGGCAATAAAGAGACGGAGCAGCTGCGGCGCAAAAATCCACACGGCCACAGAAACGACGATCATGATGGGAAGCATCAGGCGGGCCAGGAATGAAATGGATGAACGGAAACGGTCGTAGTTGCGGGAAGAGTAAGAATAGCTGACAAGAGGCATGACGCCCTGCGTGCCGCCCAGGGAAATCTGCATCGGAACGGTGTAAATTTTCTGCGCGATTCCCATGGCGGCCACGGCGGCGGCGCCATAGGCGGCGGTAAAGTTATTGAGGATGGTCATGCCGGTTACGTTCAATAAATTTTGTATGGCGGCTGGAATGCCAACGCTGCAAACCGCCCCGGCAATCTTACGGTCAAACCGAAAATATTTGGGATGAAGACGGATCAAAGTCTGTGAGCGTCTGATAAAGAGCAGCACAAAGAAGTAAATACAGGCGGCGCAGTTTGATAAAAACGTTGCCAGACCGGCGCCTGCCGCGCCCATGTTAAATCCCCAGGGGAAAATAAAAATGGGGTCAAGAATCATATTGAGCACGCAGCCGCTCATGGTGCCGATACTGGCCTGCAGGGAATCTCCCTCGGCGCGGACCAGATACGCCAGAACCACATTTAAGATAGACGGCGCCGCGCCGCAGACGACAGTCCAACCCAGATAACCGGCAGTTGCTTCCATCGTGATTTCGTCTGCGCCGAGCAGCGTGAGCAGCGGGCGGAAAAAGCACAGGCATAAAAGCGAAAACAACAGACCGCTGCCGAAAGCGCAGTAAAGGCCGAAAGATGCGCTTTTTCGGACGGCGTCGTAGTCTTTTTGCCCGAGCGCCCGGCTCATCATGCTGGAACTGCCTACGCCAAACAGATTATTTATGGCGTTAAAGGCCAGCAATACGGGGGCCGAGAGCGTAACGGCGGCATTTTGTACGGCATCGTTTAACTGGCCGACAAAGTAGGTGTCGGCC
>URVL01000192.1 GCA_900551265.1 uncultured Eubacteriales bacterium
CCTGGGCATCTTAACTCTCCTCCGTCAAGTGATCGTGCGGTAATAAAACGCATAGCCTCCGCAATTCAGGGTATTGACGGTCTGCACCAGCTTCGTGATTTTATATGCGTCCGTTCCCGTATAGGAGTTGAAAAACTTTACCTGCATACTGTCTCCCGGGCCTCCCATGCCGTTTGTATTGTATGAAATTCTGGACATGGGGAAAAACGTACATTTCGACATGGCATAAACTCCATTTGCGCCGGGGGCCGATACGGTCAGATAGCCGATCACCTCGTTTGCGCCATTCATAATGGCATACCCCAGGGTCCCGCTCCCGCTGGCCACGGCATAAAACAATTCCATCTTGAATTCAATGACGCTGTAATTCAGCACATTGTCTATGGAAAGATCGGACGTCTCCAGATTGATTTCCGGCAGCGGCGATACGTAGCCGCTCTGCGTCACGCTGGTAATGAATTTGACCCAGCCGCCGCCGGAACCCCCACCGCCCAAATCCTCCGGCGTCTTGCCGCTGTCGGCAAGCGTGCCGCCTGTGCCGATAGTGACAAGGTTTCCCGTTACGCCGCCGGGGATGGGCGTAAGGTAGTCCGTTCCGGAAACAGCCTGCACGACGCTCGTCCCGTTCCCTTTTAAAATGCCGGTGTACGCCGTCCCGGTCGCGGCGCTGATCTCGTTCGGCCCCGCCGCCCCGTCGGCACCGTCCTGCCCGTCCGCACCCGGCGCGCCGTCGTCTCCCTTCGGTCCCGCCGGACCGCGGATGTTTACGCTTTCCGGGTTGGGAAGCCCGCCGTTATTTGACCAGGACAGTTCGCCGTTTTCAGATACCGACGGCGTAAATGTCGTGCCGTTTTCGCCCTGTAACTGGCCCTGATCGAGCCAGTCGTTTTCCACGGTATCCCACATGTAAATCGAATAGGGGGCAGATGTACCAACGTTATACATATCGCCCTGCCCGGGCTGCGTCACGGCGGCCTCCAGCGCCTGCAACGTCGCATAGGTGCCCAAAATATCAAGCCCCGTTCCCGTATCGCCCTTTGGCCCCGGCGGGCCCTCCGGCCCGGTCGCGCCCGGTATCAATCCAAACGTTAAAGTGACGGCGCCGGACTCCGACACCGTTTTTGTCACAGTAGGGGTATCGCCCGAAGCGCTTGTTGCCGATACGTCCATGTTTTCAATGGCCTCCCTGGCTGCCTCCGCCTCCGCCGCGCTCTGTGCCGCCTCCGACACTTGCGTCTGTACCGCTGCCTGCGCAAACGCTTTCCACTGCGCGCCGGTCACCTTGACCGCCTCGCCGTCCTGCTCCGCCACGAAGAGCGAAGCATCATCTACCGTTTCCGCCCCCGGTAGACTGCCAATTGTCTGATCCGCCATATGCCGCCTCCTTTATCCTTCTGCGTCCGGTTCCTCTGTTTCCGGCGCTACAAACCGGATGAACGCGTCAAGCGCCGCCAGCTGTGCCGGGCTGATGCGTTCCGGCGCCGGCGCGCGCAGCGGGGTGATCTCCTCCTGCACTTCCACGTCTCCCAGCTCCGCGCGGCGCGCCAGGTATTCCCCCGCACGGCCCGGGTCCGCAAAGCGGAACTTTCCCGCGCCTGTCCATTCGATGTTCCCGTCTTTGTCCCGTCCGGCAAATTCGTTGACCAGCCGCAATTCCTCGCTCATATAAAAGTCTGCCGCCGCCTGAAGCTGCCGTTTTAAGGAGGCCAGCGCATACGCCGTCTGGTATTCCCATTCCTTCGGCATCAGCTCCAAAAGCGCCGCGTAGGCCTCTACACACTCTTTCAGTTTCATAGCTCCTCCTTTAGGAAATCATGCTGCCGTTTACGTATACGGTTCCGTTGAGCCGCACGACGCTGCTTTCGTTGCCAATGCGCACCTCCTGCACGGTCCCAATCTCCGTACCGATATACACGGTATAGCCGTTTGCCGCGTCGATGGACATGTTGCCGCCGGAGTACAGCTTCAGCACAACGCCGCCCGGCGTACCGATATAAAAGCGGTTGTTGCTGTAGTCCGTATAAATCCGCCCGTAAATGGTACCGACTGCCGCCGGATTCGTCCCGGTGTCATAGCCGAACGTCACAGCGCCCTCCTGGATTGCCACGGTGCGCCGGCTTGTCAACCAGGCCGGCATGTCCGAATATTCGCGTGAAACGAGAGTGGTGCCGGTGATGGTGCCGCTCGTGATATTGCTGCCGTTAATCGTGGTCGTGCCGTTGCCTGCCAGGTCCTGAAAGGTCACGACCCCGGTAAACGTAATGCTCTGGCTCGATACGGCAATGCCGTCGCGCAGCAGGCTGATGGTGCTGCTCGTTCCGGAATTGCTGACCGACAGCGTCATACTGTTCACCGTCTGCGAAAGAGAGCTTACGCTTCCCTGTGTGTTGCTGATCTGGATGGAAAGCCCCGCGGCCGTCTGCTGTAAGCTCGAAATATTCCCTTCTGCGCTTTCTACCTGCGATGTGAGGCCCTGCGTGGTGAGCTGTAATTGTGCGATATTTCCCTCTGCGCCCTCTACCTGTGCGGTGATCTCGTCAAGCGCCACTGTAAATGAGGAAGAAAGGCCGTCAAGTTCGTTTTCCACCGCCAAAATGATTTCTTCCGCAGTCTTTGTAATGGTGGAACGTGTCTCGGCGATTTTCCGGTCGAATTCCTGCGTCATCGGACCGGCAGACGGGTATTCTTCCTCTAGCTCCGCCTCTCCGGGGGCGGAAAGATCCGGATACCCGTCTCCGTGGTCCGTGATACGGCCAATCACCGAATAGACATGATTGACTGTGACGCTGTCGCCAAGTTCCGCCGCCGGGTCTATATTGACGGACCCCGCCGAATACGCCTGATACGAGTATGACGCCAATTCCGCCAGAATGCTGTCTGCCATAGCCTGTGTAGCATAGGGGCAATCCGCCGTCAATTCCATTCCCGCGTCCGTACCGGCAGTCACGACGTTGGTGCCGTCTATGTTCAGCGTAACACGAGTGACAGGTTTTTCTTTCCCGTTATTGCGAAAATCAACGATGTCCAACCCGACTCTGTAATTTTCAGACAAGGATCCTCACCCCGCCAAACGTAATGGGATTTCCGTTTTCCGTCACCAGATAGTTGACTTCGTCCGGAATACTCTTTAAAGGCACCAGCCACAGCTTTCCTTCATCCGAAATAATCCAGTTGCCGCCATGCGCCGCCGCAATATACTGCAAAATATTTCGTATTGTGTAGGAGTTGGCCGGGTAATCAATGGTGTACGACGGATTCAACGACGTACGGCTGTCCACTTCCACGCCCATGATGCGGGCAAATTCGGCAACCGCCGCCGGCATGGCCATCGGGAAAGAGAGCGATGGATCCGGTTGCCAGACAACGTCTGCTTTTCGCATGGCGTCGAATGCTTCTATGGTCCAATATCCATCATCTACAGATCTGCGGTTGGTAAAAAAGATGCCTTTTGGCAGCCATTCTGACGTCTGAACGCCGTTTTTTAAGCGTATGTACCGCTTTATGGTAGCAGAACGGGGGATCTCTTCCGCAAACAGCGACAGATTCAGGCTTGCAATCGTGGCATTGCCAAACGAGAATTCCTCATACAGCATGTGTTCCACGGAATGTTCCACTTCGGCTTCCGGCCCATACCACACGCCGTTGATCTGAAATCCAAATTCCCGCTGTGTGTTCGGCAGGGTCAGTAACGTCTTCCAGAGCGCGCTTGTTGTCTGTGCCATTTTCTATACCTCAATCAGGTGAAACGACGCGTCCGCCCATACCTCATGGCCGCCGTCTAGCATGTCCGACAGGGTAGCGGAGAAGGAGGAGCAGTAAAACGTTTTTGTCATGACGCCGTGCAGGTCGAGATACGTTGCGGAGAAGGTGGCGGCGCTGAGCGCATCGTCCAGCCCGGCGAGCTCGGAACGCGTCATGTTCATCAGCTGATAGGAGAGTTTTCGTTTC
>URVL01000193.1 GCA_900551265.1 uncultured Eubacteriales bacterium
ATTGCCGCAGTCGCCATACGCGTCATGGGCGCGTCATCGCGATCGCCATATTCGCGTTTTGGATTTTCTCCAAGCGCAAATTTCATTGACGCGGGAGCTGCCAGGATGCGGTCGTCAACCCAAAGGCTCCCACTCGTCTTTAATGCAACGGTCTGACCACCAATTGGATTCCCACTGCCCGGTCCCGTTACCACAGTTGTTACGCCGCCTTCCAGTGCCGTTTGAAAAGCAGGATCCTGTGTGTTAACTGCATCAATTGCACGAAGATGTGGCGTGGCCGGATCAGAGCTTTCGTTCGAGTCATCACCCTCGCCGCCTATATTTTCCTCCCAAATTCCAATGTGCGTATGCGCATCTACAAGCCCGGGTAAAAGATATGCACCGCCGGCATCAATTACTTCATCTCCATCCGGCACGTACTCCGACATATCACCAACTGCCGAAAAAACGCCGTTTTGTATTTTTACAAAACCACATGGAATGGGATCGCGCTCCATCGTATATACTTTTGCATGAATAATGACCATAACTTCCTCCCGCGCGGCGTACGAGGGCAATTGCACGCTTTTTTGTAATTCGTATGAAAAACGGTCTCCTGAATGGAGACCGAAAAGACAAAACCGGATTTTATCGCCTGCCACGGCGCGAACCGGTTTTACGTTCGTTATAGTGCTTCAAATCGGAAATGCGGCTATCACTCGATTGCATAAACTCCTTCAGCTTATCCTCAAAGGTCATCTCCTCCGGCAGGGGCTTTGACGGCGCTTTCCGGACAACCGGCGATGCTGGAGACGCTGCGGCGCGTGGAGGCGGCGGTGTTGCCTTTTTGATTGAAAAATTGACACGTCCATTCTCATCGACGCTTACAACCTTCACCTTTACCTGTTGTCCAATTTTCAAAACGTCGTGAATGTCATTGACAAACTGATATGAAATTTCAGAAATATGTACCATACCTACCGTATTATCGGCAAGCGTTACAAACGCGCCATAGCGCGTTATTCCAGTAATTTTTCCTTCTGCAACAGTCCCCACGTCGATGGCCATATGTAAGGCTATCCTCCTATGTACTCGGGTATTCACCCTAATTTATTTGCCGGTAATGTCAATAAAAACACGTTCGCCAGGCAATGCATAGCCCAACTTCTGTCGTGCAATATCAGCAATTTCCGCCTCGGTAAGCTCAACTCCGGCGGATTCACGCAGTTGCTGGTTAATGATTTGCTGTTCATATATCTGTTCGTTCATCGCATCAATTTCGTTGCGCTTTGCAGAAATTTGAGAGCGCAAACTAAAAAAGTTGAAAAGCGCATATACAGCAAATAGACAAAGAACTGTTTTAAGTATGAGATGAGGTTTTTTCTTTTTCATGTGTACTCCTTTTAGACCTGCGTGCGTTTTTAACACGTCCGATTAGCAAAAAAATCAATACAGCGCCCAATGCCAAGCCCAAAAGATGAAAAGCTCTCGGGTAACCATTGCAAATGGTCATAAAAAATATGGTTCCTACAGACAGAGATATGATAACAAACACCGCATCCCATAAAAATGCAACAGCACGTCGGCCAAAAGACCGCAAGACAACATAAAGGATACCAAAGAATATGCCGATAAGCAGCGCATAGACAAATTGAATACACTGTTCCAGCATTGGCACATCAATCGGAATTATCATCCAAACAGCCTTGAAAAGAATCCACTACGCCCCCGCATTTCCGCAGAATACGCCAGCGTATCAATTGTTCCCTCAATTGTCAAATCGCCCTCATCTACAGAAAGGCGTTCGATATGAAGCTCTGTCCCATGGACTGTAAGTTTGCCGTGCGAGGTATACATAACAACCTCGCGATCATCAAAATTTTCTACGTCTTCAACTCCCGAAATCGAAAGTTTCGTGCGGTTTTGCATGATAATATTATGCGGAATCTGTATTCTGGCATCTTCAGCCGGCATTTGCAGCACCCCTTTATTTTGTGATACTGCATTATATGCGGTAAAATACGGATTATTCCAAAACTTCCCGATACATGGACGCCGCTTCAGCCTTATTTGCATATTCATCAATTGCTGTAACTTCAACCTTTAAGCGGCGTGTACCATAACCAATCTCAATGATATCTCCCAATTTTACCTGATAGGAAGCTTTTGCCTGCCGACCATTGACAATTACATGCTCGTTATCGCATGCGTCGTTTGCAACGGTCCGGCGCTTAATCAAACGGGAGACTTTTAAAAATTTATCAAGACGCATTTTTACTTCGTAATTGCCGACTTTAACACCTTACCAGGACGGAACGCAACTGTACGCGTTTCTGCTACTTCTATCTGTTCCCCGGTACGCGGATCACGTCCAGTATGCGCGGCACGCGTGCGCACCTCAAAACTGCCGAAGCCAGAAAAAGCAACTTTTTCCCCGCTGGCAAGTGTATCCATCGTTATACGGTTCATCTCGTCAAGCACGCGTTCAATATCTTTTCGGGAAAAACCTACCCTTTCAGCAAGGATGGCTATCATTTCGCTTCTGTTCATAAAACTTGATCCTTTCCAGTAAGTTTGCTGCCATATCGTGTAGACACAAAAACCAATATCCAGATAAATGAAATTGTCATAGATAAAAGACGCCATCAAGCCGTCATAATTTTCATAACGCAGCCTCAAAACTCTCCTACTTTAAAATTACCACAATTTAAGCATTTATGCAAGTGGGAAAATCAATTTTCTTTTGGAAGCCTTAAAAAATCTGCAATCTTTTCTCCTTTTGGAAGCATAACAATATCTTCCCGGTAAAAGCCACGAACTGCAATCAGCGTAACCACATAAAGTGCAGCCCCCATACAAATCATGGAAAGCGTTGCCAGTGTTGTTCCCATAACCGAAGAAAGCCAGGGGTAAAGCAGCAAAATAAACACACCCATCACAGCAGAGGCCAACGCAGGCTTCAAAATACTTCCCCACTTATGCGGCGCCACCTGTGGACTGCGAATAATAATGACAAAATTAACCACCATAATGACCGCATAACACAAGACTGTCCCAATTGGCGCACCGGCAATACCGACAGAGGGAATACCAATCAACGTGTAATTAACAACCAACTTGATTATGGAGCCAACAAGCATACTGTAGAGCGAAATGCGTTCTCGCCCCATTGCCTGCAGAATAGCGTTTGTGATGGAAACAAATGAAATAAAAACCGTCCCCAGTGTCAGAGTTCGCAAGAGAGGGGCGGCGGTTGCAACATCTTCGCTGAAAAGAAGAGAAAGAACGGGTTCTGTCAGAACAAACAACCCCACTGCGCAGGGAAAGGCCATAAGCGAAACCAATCGAAGCGAGCTTTCAACCGTACGCTGTGCACGGCGTTGGTTTGCCTGCGCGACTGAGGAGGCAATCATGGGAACCAAACTAACGGTTACCGCCGCAATTAGTGTTTGCGGCAGATTCATCATTGAGACACACATTGTCTCATAGATACCATAAAGTGTGCTGGCACCCTGCTCCGTATAACCGATCGTCTGCAAACGGTTCTGGATGACATACATGTCAATAAAATTGGTCAGTGACATGACCCCAGAAGCAATAGTGATCGGAATTGCAATATTGCGTAACTGCCTTCCAATGTCTCTTTTCGACTTCGAGGTCCCGAAAGGAAGCTTTTTAATGGTTCCGCAAACCGCTTCACGTATCAGCATATATGCCATTCCCGCAATCGTGGAGACTACAACGCCCAGTATCGTAGCAGCAGCGGCAATTTCTACACTATACCCCAGCTTAATTGCAAAATACGCGAATGCATAGCCAAATATCAGGCGCGAAATAGCTTCAACGACTTGAGATATCGCCGTTGGATACATATTCGACATTCCCTGGTAATACCCACGGTAAGCCG
>URVL01000194.1 GCA_900551265.1 uncultured Eubacteriales bacterium
ACAGGTAGAACGGCAAATATGTGAAAAATGAAATATCAATCAATTCAAATAAAGGAGGAACACCGATATGAAAGAAAAAACAAAATGGAACGACTATGACGCTCTGCCCCTGATTTTGGATGTTATGGATATTCAGCATATCATGGGGATTTCCAGAGCCAGTGCCTATGAGCTGGTACACACACCGGGGTTTCCAGCAGTGCGCAGCGGCAGACTGATTAAGATCAGCAAGAAAGCCTTCTTCAACTGGCTGGACAGCGGTGGCACTCCGCACGAGAACGAAAAAGAAAGGACGGCGTAATCATGAATTTGAGTATTCAAGAAAAGAAAATTCTTTATGCCTTTGCCTGTCCCAATCACCACAACACCGTGACAAGGCTCAAATGGCTGACCGCATTGACTGTTGATCCAAAAGCAAAACGCTGGATGCTGGGACTTGCCAGAAAGATGGAAAATGAGGTTGAGGAACACTGGTATCCTTGCTTTTATCAGCAACTCCGCATGGAGATGGCAAAGTATTACGAGGCAAAGAAGTATCTGCGGATGGTAGAGAAAAGCACTGACTTTGAGGAGGATTTTTATGACGAAGCTGTCTAAGTATGAGAAAGAAACCATTATCAACTGGAACGAAGCGGAAAACACTGCCAGCATCTACACCTTCAACGCCGATCTGAAGCGCAGACTGACAGAGTTCAGCCGAAAGTATCCCCAGCTGTGCTGGTTGGAGCGCAGCACCACCGAGGGCAGTGTAACCTATGTAATAGAGAAATCCCGGTTGTCTGTCCGCCTTGTCCCGCCGTACAGCGAAGAACGGCTGGCAGCTGCCAGAGAGTACGCCAAACAACATGGTTTTCAGGTTTTGCGTACAGAAAAGGAAAGCGCCTGATTACAGGGCAAATGACTGCAAAATGCCGGGTCTGCACCCGGCATTTTCACAGTCTGTTTATTCAGGGGTATCAAGTATCCAGTACCATAGAAGATGAAAAATGTCCGATTTGGGAGCTATTTCCCCGGTCGGGAGAAAGGAGGGAAAAACAATGGGTAATTTATATGGCTATATCCGTGTCAGCACCAGAGAACAGAATGAGGACAGACAGATTCTTGCCCTGAAAGAGCTATCTATCCCAGAGAAGAATCTGTTTATAGATAAGCAGTCCGGCAAGGATTTTGAACGCCCGCAGTACCGAAAAATGGTGCGGAAACTAAAAAAAGACGATCTGCTCTATATCAAGAGCATCGACCGTCTGGGGCGCAACTACACAGAAATTTTGGAGCAATGGCGGTTCCTCACCAAAGAAAAAGGCATTGATATTGTGGTGCTGGATATGCCCCTGCTGGACACCCGGAGGGGAAAGGATTTGCTGGGTACTTTCCTCAGCGACATTGTACTGCAGGTGCTGTCCTTTGTAGCGGAAAACGAGCGCACCAATATCCGCCAGCGGCAGGCAGAGGGAATTGCGGCGGCAAAGGCCAGGGGGATTCGGTTCGGCCGGCCGCCCAAACCGCTGCCGGACGGTTTTCATCAGGCATACCAGCAATGGAAAAGCGGTGCGCTTACAGGTACGGCGGCGGCCCGAATGTGCAAAATGCCGTTGTCCACGTTCCGCTACCGGGCAGAGATTTACGAAAATGTCCGATTGTTGTAACAGATACCTTTTTACAAAAAAGTGTACCTTTTTGTAAATTACATACAAACATCTTTTAGTATTACGATAGCATAAAAAACGACTCTTTTCAAGATTATAGTTGTTGTTTTGGCTGCCGCATCGGGCCTTACAAAAAGGTACACTTTTTGATAAGGAGGGCCATGCTGTGGGAAACATATCCGGAAATACGCAGTATGAAAGCAACAACACTGTATGTACAGATACGATTTGTAAGAAACTGAAAATGATATTTTCAGTATTATTTTTTGCTCTGCTCTGCATTCTGGGGCTTCTTGTTTCATCCACTTACAGTATCCTCGTCAACTGCACCGCGCTGCTATGCCTGCTGCTGTTCCTGATTGTTGGCGGCAGGCTGGCGGACCCAATCGACCGGCTCTCTGCAAAGAAATTCAATGCCCTGTTTGTTTTATTGCTGGGTTCCGCTTTTGCAGTGAGCATTTATCTGGCATATGAAATGCGAATTCATCTGCCGGGAGATACAGACATTATTTTTGCTTCCGTTGCCGACTTATTGCGTGATGGAAAGCTGAATGAAGCCAATCCGCGCATTGACGCGATGCATTATCCCGGGCTTGGGCTTTATACGAACAATGACTATTTCTGCCGGTACCCCAACAACATTGGCCTGTTGATGCTTTATGCAGGTGTGTACGCCTTTGGCGGGAAAACGGGGCTCCCCGCAAGTACGGATGCGGGACATTTGCCGGCAATTGTTATGACCTCTTTGGCGGTGGCCGTGACCATACTTCTGGTATGCCTTTGCATTAAAATTGTATTTAAGAAAAACAGCTATGCGCTGTTTACACTGCTTTTATGCTATGCTTTCCTGCCCTTTGTTTTCAGTATCCCGAATTTTTATACCGATCTTTGGGTTTTGCCTTTTACGGCAGGCGGGGTTTATTGTTACTTAAGCAACAAATTTTCCGCCGCTCCAAAGGGATGGCGCGGTTTCCTTGCCGGGCTGCTGCTTTCTGTTGGTGTGCAAATGAAGATAACAGCGGCCATTGGGTTTGTTGTGATCGTGCTCGATCTGCTTTTGGGCAGGCATGTGCATCGATGGAAAAACCTTGCTTTATTATTCCTTGGCTTTTTTCTTTTTTTATTCGCTTTTACAGCATGGTACCGATACAGCGGTATCATAGATTTTACCAGAAGCGATGAAATCGGCGCGCCGTGGAATCTCTGGCTTTTGTTTGGGAGCCATGATACCGGCGGCGGCACAGAAATTTATAAGGATATGGCCTTTGCGGCTGCGTTCCCGACAATGGAAGAACGTTCGGCTGCAATTTGGAAGCGCATCTTTGAGAATTACCGGTCGTACTCTTTTTCTGAATTTCTGGAATTGCTCCGCAATAAACTTCTGTTTGCCTGGAATAACAGCATGTTCGAGAGCAGCGAGTATCTGCTGTGGCCGATCGATTCAAATTGGACGTTTTATATAACACAGCCGCAATTTCTGCCCACACAGCTGATACGCGCTTACAGCACCATTTATATGCTGTTTTTATATGCTGCGAATATCCTGAGCGCGGGTGTTGCACTGTTTCGGAAGAAAATAAATTTTACATTTATTCCCAACCTTTTCGTTTTCGGAACGATGCTCTATCTTCTGATATTTGAGAATGCGCCCCGCCGTGCGATGATTGCGGTTCCATTTATGATATACAACGTAATATTTTTATTGTCGCAATGGCGTGACAAGCCGGACGGTGCTCAATTGGCGGAGCGCTTTCGCATGCGCATCCATAAAAACTGAATTTTGGTTTTACATTGTGACAGGAGATGGATTGCTTTAAAGGGAGAAATCTTTGTACAAAGGGCAACAGGGAATGAAATAGGATTCACGCTTGTTTTTTTACAGCTCATATATAGCGTGTTCACAGCCGCAGCGGTTTTCCGCTGCGGCTTTTTCTTTTGGCCGATTCCGGAAAACCGGACGTGCGGGAGCGTACAATGGGGATAGGGTGAGCGGGGCGGATGACAAGACGACGCACACAAAATGATATTTTCGGGCTTTGTCAACGCCCCGCCGTCCGAAAGCGGGGGGGACGCGCCCGCCGGTTTTCGCGCAGCAAAAACCGAGTTGAAAACGAGGAGGGCCGGGGTGCGAGCGCGGGGCCACATTTGAGCGAAGCGAAAATGGGGTAGCGAGCACGTTGCCCCCGGCGGGGGCAACGACCGGCCAGCGC
>URVL01000195.1 GCA_900551265.1 uncultured Eubacteriales bacterium
CACCGGTTGAAGAAGTGGATACATAACCTTCTTCAGTTATAATTGCCTGGCCCTCATCACTCATAATATAGTTTAAGAAGTCCTGTGCAGCCTCATTTGTCAACTTGCCAAGAGTTGCAACATTAAATGGACGGGAAATCGGATATGTACCGTTCAGGATGTTATCTACGGATGCCTCGACGCCATCAACGGTGACCGCCTTAATGGTTTCGTCCAGGGAGCCAAGGGAAATATAACCGATTGCCGCCGTGTTTCCAGCAACCGTCTGCATTACAACCGCCGTCGAGTTGCTGATTTCCGCTTCAACAGTCGTCTGATCCACATCGTCGACTTCAACGCCCGTCAACTCAATAAATGCGGAACGCGTACCGGAACCTTCTTCACGGGAAACAACAGTGATCTCCTGGTTCGCCGTGTTGCCTGCACAGCCGGTCAATACTGCAACGAGCATAAATAGTGCCATTGCCAATGCGATGAACTTTTTCATGTCTGAAATCTCCTTACTTTTTTCATGTTTTTTCGTCTCGCTACGCCTATTATCATACTTAGCCCATGTTAAATCTATAATCTCATCCATGTTAAATGTGCGTAAAATGTTAAATCGCCTTGGAAGGCGCATTTTGATGGGATTTAACACAAATCATAGTGCAATCAATCACCCCGCTTACCCACCTTCCCGTCGTTTGTGGTTCAATATAAAGGCCGGACAGGGCCGATCCTTTTGTAAAATTTTTATTTTTCAAAAGAATATATCCGGTATTTTCTCTTACATATTGACAGTCTGCTCATATCTCGATACAATCCAGGTAAGGAAATATGCGGCATGGATTGTGTCTGAGAAAGGAGCAAATGGAAGTATGGCATTTAACACGTGTTCGAATCCATCGGAATTAAAAATCACTGACATTCGCTTTGCCGATATTATCGGCGCGCCAATGCATTGCACCCTGATGAAGATTGAAACCAATCAGGGAATCGTTGGACTGGGGGAAGTGCGCGACGGCGCAACGCGCACATATGCGGAGATGTTGAAAAGCCGCCTTATGGGGGAAAACCCCTGCGATGTTGACAGGCTTTTCCGCCGTATCAAACAATTCGGATATCACGCCAGACAGGGTGGAGGCGTATCTGGCGTTGAAGTTGCGCTGTGGGATTTGGCCGGAAAGGCATATGGCGTTCCCATTTACCGCATGCTTGGCGGACGGTTCCGCGACAGAATCCGAATGTACTGCGATACAGACGTCGGCGGCCGTGATACAGGTACTGCAATGGGAAATGCACTGAAGTTGCGTATGGAACGCGGTTTTACGTTTCTTAAAATGGATTTGGGGATCAGTCAGCTCCGCGGTGAACCCGGAACGCTGTGTATGCCGGACGGTTCAGCCTACGATCCCGTCCCTGAGGAGCAGGAGTTCTCCGAATACCGGTGCCGTCACAGCAACTACGATCTCCAAAATATTGCGCATCCTTTCACAGCCATCCACGTCACAGAGCATGGGTTCGATGTGCTTGAACAGTATGTACGCGATGTGCGTGCTGTAATTGGCTATGAAGTCCCGCTTGCAATCGACCATTTTGGTCATATCTGTGTAGAGGATTGTATCAAACTCGCACACAGGCTGGAAAAATATAACCTTGCCTGGCTGGAGGACATGGTTCCCTGGCAATATACAGAGCAATACGTCCGTCTGCGCAACGCTACGACGATACCCATCTGCACCGGCGAGGACATTTATTTAAGCGATAACTTTGAGCCACTTCTCAAGGCAGGCGGCGTATCTGTAATCCATCCGGACGTTTTAACCATCGGCGGTATCCTGGAACTCAAAAAAACGGGAGACCTGGCGCTGAAATACGGCGTTGCCATGGCAGTACATATGGCGGAAAGTCCCATCGGCTGTATGGCAGCAGCACATGCCTGTACGGCAAGTGAAAATTTCCTCGCGCTTGAGTACCACTCGGCGGATGTCGGTTGGTGGGACGATCTCGTAGTCGGACGCAACAAGCCAATTGTGGAAAACGGATGGATACGGGTAGACGACCTGCCTGGACTCGGTATTGAAAATTTTAACGACGATGTGATTGCCGAGCATCTACATCCGGCCTATCCGGAAATATGGGCTTCAACAGAAGTGTGGAACCGCTGCGTTGCAAATGACCGTTTATGGAGCTGATTCTATGAAACTGTTTCTTTCAGATCGTACAAATTCCGTCGGTCAAGCGCTTGAATCACTCGCACTTTCCTGTGGGTATGAAATCTGCGGCGAGCCGTTTTTGGAAGAGGCCGATATTGTGATTCTCTGCGCACGGCGCGCCGACCCCATGACCTTCGAAGATGGGTCCCTTGACCGTCTCTTCGCGACATTTGACCATCATGTAAAATCCGCGTTTTTATATGGCCGCCGTGCAGCGCACGCCATGATGGCACGTGGAGAAGGTTCCATCTTATTGATTGGCAGCGGTGATGCAGATAAGCCAAACGGACGCGCCATTGGATTTTCGGCAGCAATGGGTGGCATTAAACTATTGTTCAGGGATCTGTGCGTCTATCTGTCCGGCACCGGCGTCCGTGCCAATCTTTTAGAGACGGCAGAGGTTGCCGACTCCGATGATCCCGCACATACAGCGGCGCTTGCGCTTTCCGTCGCAGAAAATGCCTACATGTCCGGATGCGAAATCCGTACGGATGCCGCGCACTATCATCAGAAGTAAGGAGGGCGCCATGAACTACGAATTAAATGGCCGCGTGGCTGTGGTGACCGGTTCCGGTAAGGGAATTGGACGCGGTATTGCCTATGCGCTTGCCGCACAGGGTGTGTGCGTAGTTGTCAATTATAACTATAATAACTCCACCGCGCAGGAAACCATACGGACGTTGCAGGCGGGCGGCGGCAAAGCCATATGTGTCAAAGCGGACGTTTCTACGCAGGAAGGCGCCGAAGCCCTGATTGAAAGCGCCGTAAACACATTCGGCGGTCTTGACATTCTGGTCAACAATGCCGCGCTTCAAAGTAATTATATATTTGACCAGTACGAGGAAGCCGGATTCGATTTGATTGTCCGCACAAACCTTGGCGGATACTTTAATTGTATACAAGCAGCACTCCCACATTTAAAACACAGCGAACACGGACGTATCATCAATATAGGGTCCGTACACTCCGAAATGCCCGCTCGTTTTGATCCGGTTTACGCCATATCAAAGGGAGCAATTCGTTCGCTCACACGCGAGGCGGCACTGGCGTTCGGCCAATATGGAATTACGGCGAATCTCATTATGCCTGCTGCTGTAGACATCGAATTTAAAACGGATGTCCAGTCCATCATTCATCCCATTACCGCGCATGTATACCGCGAGATTCCGCCGGTACGGCATTTCCATAGACACATGTTCTGTATTGAACGTACGGGCAGGCCGGAAGACGTTGCCGGCATGGTCTGCTATTTGGCAAGTGACGCTGCAAACCATATCTCCGGCGCATGCATACCGGTTGACGGCGGGTTTTTGCTCACATGACGTAACATTTCCATCTGAAATGGGGGGAATATTATGCAGTTTAATTGCAGAGAAGATATCATACAAATCACCTCAGCCTGGAAGGGCGAACGCTTTGACGACGGGCGTCCGCGTGTCCCGGATCATGTTTTACGCCGTCTGCGCAGCATTACCTTTGAAGAGGCTTGGGGACCCATGCACCAAAAAGGCTATCCACGCCAGTACGAATGTAATCTCCGTGCAACGCACCCAGGGAGGCAGCTTGTCGGACGCGCTGTGACCTGCGTCATGGTACCCCAACGCGAGGACTTAAACAGTGCCATGCTTGAAGAAGGGCAGCAACGGGAAAACCGCCACGG
>URVL01000196.1 GCA_900551265.1 uncultured Eubacteriales bacterium
CTTGTATTCGGTTGTGCGAGAGTTCGGCTCACTACAGAAAGGGAAAAATACCTTTTTCACATCTGCAAAATCGCTTGTAAAAATTTTGACCGTAGAAACGGCGAAACCCCCGATAAAATCGGGGGTTTCTTGGGCAATATCTTTTTCATTGCCCTTTGATGGCGGAGAAGGAGGGATTTGAATTATAGTTTTTGCTTGTTATTACGTATTATTGTATCCTTTTATGTTATTTATGTTCTAGAAAATGATATAATCGTTTTAAATTATCGCAGATCATCCTATTCAATTTTATGCGTTAAATGGTATTGTAAATGGTGGAATTCAGTGAGTATCTACTTGCATTTTTTTATCTTTATATTTAAAACAAAAAGATAAATAGATTTTAATTCCTGCGAAGAACACTGGGATACTTCATCAAGTATCTGTCTTATTAACGCATTTTTTGATTCATTTAAATTACTGTAATTCGGCTTCATTAGTAGTCTCCTTACTCATCTATATTTTTCAAGCAATTCACCAAGTATTATACTTGTGATATTTCGGTATTCATCCTCTGACGGGTTGGGGCCGAGCCTTTTCAGAATTTCTTGGTCCGCCAATTCCATAAGCTTCTGCGGAGTAATACCCTGCGCAACTCCATTCAATAGTAAACTCATACTTACACTAAGTCGACAACGGTTTTTTTTATCCAGTGATTTAATTAACTGAGCGGCCTCGTAGTCATGATACATTCACAGATCCCCCCCTTTATTGATTTTTAATGGTGTATTTTTCTTTTTTCATAAAATGTCCTCTTGATTTTTAGAGAGCGGGTGAAATATAATGTAATTGGCCCGCTCTCTGAGATGTGGTCATGCTTCTGTAATTTTTGCTTTGGTCGGCAGGGAGTACAGAAGCTTTTTTCATACGTTTTCTTTCTGGCTAAAACCGGATAAATTTGAATCGTGTGCCATGGTAGTATAATTACCATCCGAAGTTATTTCGCTCCCCGAATCGCGATTTGAGCCGTTATTTTTTGAATGAAACGAGCCGCCGTTCGTGATTCCCGCCCTATTAGGGTTTTTACCGTGCCTGAACGGATATAATGCACACGTTGTTACTGGGCACTGTTTTACCTCATATGCCGATTCACAGCAGTCAAGGCATTTTACGCGTATTGCTTTTAATGGCGTCATTATTTTCCTCCTGACAATAGTTTAACTGCAAGTATATCGTAAATGAATATTTTCCCATTATAAAAAGAATGCATATCTTCTTTTAAATGCTCATGCTACGCAGAAGCGTCTTGTTTCAGTTTCCACAGTGAACCGCTTTGCAATTTCCGGCAACTCGGCTTTTAATCTGCCGCTGTCGAGCCGTGAGGATTTGACACGCTTCCACGTTACCTTGTAGCAATCCACCCGCATTTCCTCCCGATCTCCCATGTGGGCTTTAATTTCGTCCCGGAGGGCTTCGGCCTCTGCCTGAGCTTCATCAATCAGAGCTTGCAGGTTTTTAAGCTCTTTCAGTTTTACGGTTAATTCATTCTGTGACATTCCGCGTTCTCCTTTCCTGTTTGCGGGGGGCGGGGCGTGAGTCTGTTCGCTGCCTTTGGCACTACTTAGGAATGCGTTTCCCGCTCCCCTTGCTGTTCTTGAGATAACCCCCGGAAGTCATCTTCCTGACTATTGCTAAGCGCTTTGGCTGCTCACAGGTATATGGGCTTCCGCTTCACAGGCTTTCGGTTCTGTGGGGTCTCTCTCTTGACTGTCTTTATTGTATCACTAAAACCAAGTGATGTCTATTGACATTATCACTAAATTTAAGTGTTTATTATTGTACATATTTTCACTTGATTTTAGTGATACTTTCCGTTATACTATGTATAATGGAAAACAGTATCATTATTAAGCAGGGCCGTGAAGGGAGAAAAGGATCATGCCTATAAAGTATAAAATTGATGTTCTTAGTGAATTGAGGGCAAAAGGGTATAGCCAAAATCGAATTCGCAATGAAAAGTTAATAGGCCAAGCGACATTGACACAATTACGTCATGGGGAATTGGTATCATGGAAAACAATAGAGATGATATGTCGCTTGCTTGAATGTCAACCGGGGGATATTTTGGAATATGAACCCGAGCGGGATAAAACGGAGGACGAAGCATGAAAATGTTCACCATCATTGCAGGCGTAAACGGTACAGGCAAAAGCAGCTTTACAGGCGCGCTAAAGCCACAGACGAATGATTTGGGCGTTGTCATAGATGTGGATAAGATCACAGCCACGCACGGCCTGACAGCGCTTGAGGGCGGCAAAATAGCTGTAAATCGGATACGGGAATGTTTAGATACTGGCGTCAACTTCACGCAAGAGACAACGCTTGCAAGCCGTCAAATTGTGCGAACAGCTTCGCAGGCCCACGAAAACGGGTATTATGTCCGCATGTACTATATCGGTCTTAATACGTCAGATGAGTCTTTGCGCCGCATTGCGAACCGTGTCGCCCGTGGCGGCCATAATATTGGCACAGATGATGTGCTGCGCCGCTTCTCCGGTCGATGGGAAGCAGTCAAAAACATTTTGCCGTACTGTGATGAAGCGCATTTCTTCGATAACGACAACGGCTTTGTCGAGGTTGCAGAGTATCGAAACGGCGAACTTCTCATAAAAGGAGAATACCGGCCAGCGTGGATTCTGGAACTGCATACGTATTTGAAAAATAGTATATAAGCAAAAGCAAACCCCACTCAATGAAACTGAGCGGGGTTTTTAGCTTGGTTTTTACAAGAGTTTTCGTTTCGCGGCGGCGAGTGGAGAAACCGTCTCAAACGTCCCGAAAACCTGATGAAAATCATGCCCGCTCACATTCCTGTAATCACACATGAAAACATACATGTTTTGCAAAACCTCCATGCAATCAATTCTAAATCCACAATGGAGAGATCGGCCTACCACCTGTTGTTTTTGGGTGTGTGTCAGCGTGTGCCGACTTTTTTAAGGCCTTCTCGCGATACTAGTAAAATTATTACCCCTATAAAAACCCGGCACACACCGGCACACACCTTATTCATCTAAAAGGTACAACCCTATTAGTCTCAGAAAATCCCGTTTCTAACCTATAACCTATAAGTAAACTTACGGGATTTTCTGTCCTGCTGCTTCCGCGTGGCCGGCGTCTTACCACTGTGGCTATATTGGCAAGCGAAGATTTAAAGTTAGCTGCGTTTTCGGGGAAATATCCGTTTGTAACACACCATGCCTTATAATGGTTATAAGCTTCACTGGTACGGGTTTCGGCTTGTGCGTCCGGCTCCATTACTTCATCCAGAAAACGGCCAATCTTATCGCTGTTTTTCCGGTATTCGTCCGTAGCCGCCTGCACTGCGGGAGGTGCGTCGAACCCGGTTTCCTCAATCAACCGTAAACCTTCAAGGCACCAGTTTAAAACACCACTTAAATTATCCGGGCTTGCCAGTTTTGTTTTTAGACTGTCGTCTCGGTCGGCCTCGCCAAAATGCCGTTCGAAAGGAATAATCTTCACACGCCCCGAAGCAAACAGCGTAACGTCTGTCACGGCTGGCAAATGGTTTGTATTGATAAAAAGCTTGAATTGTGGTTTATATTCAAAGCTGTTTTCATTGAGAAATCGCGCCGTTATCGTATCGTTGCCTGTGAGTGTCTTGACAAGTGCCGCACTTAATATAAGCTTCTTGTCCGGCTCGGAGATATTCACAAACCGCGCACCCGCCAAGCGCGCTATATCTTCACTCGGGCCGTTGCCATTGGCCGTTTGCTTTTGTGCGATCGTATCAGGTTTGCATGTCTTGCCGTAATCCCCAACC
>URVL01000197.1 GCA_900551265.1 uncultured Eubacteriales bacterium
TGCCGCCGTTTTTTTCCATCATGCGCTTTGCGTCTTCTAACGTTAGCTTCATTTCTTCTTTCCTTTCTCCATTCCCGCTACATACTGCCCGTAGCTCATCCCAGCCTCCCGCGCCGCCGCCGCAACTTCCTGAATACTCTGCCTCGCCGCCGGCCGCACGCGCTTCGCCGGTCTCTCCTGTCTTGCCTCCCTGCATGCCGGGCATATACGCCCGCAGGGATTCTGCGTCTGAAACACATCCCCGCAGCTCCAGCACCTCTTGAGATACATAAGCTCTCCGAACAGCTCCTCTGCCGCGATCCCCAGCTTGTCCTCTATCCTCCGCCGGATCTCCGCTCCCGGTTCCATCCCGTACCGCTCCGCTTTGTAATACGCCGTCCGGTCGATTCCCAGGTATTCCGCCATTTCTCTTGCCGTCAGTCCCAACCGCCGGCGCTCCTCTGCCAGCGCCGCATTCCCCTCGGCCTTCGATCTCTCCACCGACCGTTCCACCGCAGCCTGCTTCCGGCACGCATCACAGTACTGTCTCTTCGCGCTTTTGGCCTCGATTTCTCCACCGCACCGCCGGCACCTACCTGTCATATGTACACAACTCCTATGTAACATTTAGTTTTCCGTCTTCGTGTCCCGCGCCGCCATCTCATCTTCGGATTTCAGCGTCATAGTAATCTGTACGCCTAACTCACGGCTGCACAGCTCTGCCAGAACATCTAACCAATACTGCTTTAATTCTGATGTCAGCTCCATGACGCACCTCCTTTGTTCATGATATGCACGGCTCTATGAAATCTTGTTTTTCTTTCGGATATCTCAGCTTGTCTCTTTAATCCCTGTATTGTTTTAGTCCAATATCTATTTATGTTGCATTTTGTATGATTTTGTAATAATATGGTGTTAGATGAAAAATTTAAGGGGTTGATTGCTATATGGCCTTGCTTACTTGTCCATCCTGCGGCCAGCAGATTTCCAGCTTTGCGGCATTCTGTCCGTATTGTGGATATACACGCGAAAAAACGCCTATCAAACGCCGTTCTACAACATACGATGAGCAGACCCCCGCAGAACTTACATTCGTTTCCGCAGTTGCTGGCACAGTCTGCTTTGCGCTCTCTTTATATCTGATTTCGGCAAACCCGACGATTGACGCCATATCGATACTGCCCTATTGCCTGCTGCTGGCTATCATCGCAGTTGCCGTCAATTGGGCCGGTGCCTGTACCTCAATTCGCATCCTCTCCATCGTGTGTGCTGCCTTTTATCTTGCAGCAGCGGTTGTTATGCTCTTCTATGCCCCGATATGGGCGTTACCTTTTGCCTTACCAATCGGACTATCTATTTGGACTTATGTTTCCGCGCTCAGAAAGGATGTGTAACTTATGGCGCTCATAAAATGCCCGGAATGCCAGCGGGAAATATCCGAAGAAGCTATTATCTGTCCAAACTGTGGATTTCCAATTGCAAAGCTAAAAAACTCCGGTCCCGATGAAGTCATAGTGGTTCGTCGCGGCTTCGCACTGGCCGCCGTAATCATTGCAAGTATTTATACTGTCTTTGCCGGCATGTTCTGTATAGGCCATGTTCCAGGGCTGATGTGGGATACCAATGTTCTTGTCAATGGAATGGGGTATGCGTTATATGTGCATGTAGTGTTGATGATAATCGGTATTGCTTTCGGCTGGTCCGGCTTTTTTACAAAACGGCGAAACCAGGTGCTGATTTCCGCGATTCTGTATTCCGTAGCTGCGTTCTTTTTTCTGCTCTGGCTGCTTTTCCTGGTGCTGCCCATCGTGTTTGGCTTTGTCGGTTATGCTCGTATGAAACCAAAGCGCGTCCATCCGGATGAGTATTTACTGGATTAACGAGGGTTATTTGTGGCTTTCCTCAGCAGAGATATATCATCCCGCTCCCGTCCGTGCGAACACAGGCGGGGTTTTATTGGTTTTTCCTTTTCCCTGTTATACTGATGGTGCGTCATCTTTTCCCGGATTGCCGTCCGGCGCTTCTTATCTATTTTTTATCAGAAGCTATTTTTAAGGGGTTGATTGTGTGTCAAATAAAAAGATTTCAACCATCCACCTGTTTCTACGCGCGCCGCTCGTTTTCCTGGTCATTGGGTGCATGCTTCTTTTTTCCGGGTTAATGCAATTGTTCTTTCCAACGACCGTTTCTGAATTGGAAACTTTTCCGGCAACCATACTCTCCGGTACTCTACTTATCGCACTCGGATTATTTTTATTTTTTTACAGGCGCAAAAGGTTTTTATCAGGTGTTTCGCATCAGAAAGCCAAAGATACGGTGCCCGCATCCGCTACCGCAACACACTTAAATGCCGACCGATCAGAAAATACGATAAAGACCGATCTATCCTCCCAAGTCATTCAGGTACGGGCTGACGATGCGGCCATACAAGACGTCCCTTCCATTCAAGAGTCAGCGACCAACACGGCTGTACATGCTGCTCCCCATATTACTGTTCCAAAACGTGTAGGCAACCAAATTCTTCTCTACTATTACCATAAGGTCCGTTTTAGGCCAAATGAGAACGCACAGACAATTGCTGAACAGATTGCGGCAAGTAGTAAATTCGAATTATCAATTGCTATGGACGACAACCGCGCTGTGCTTTCTAGTTGTACGGGATGTCTTGGAACATTAATGGATCGCACGAATATGGTGCGTGACTGGTTGTCAAGAGGCGACTTAGTGCGCGTTTGGCTTGAGCACTGCGGAGACCACGAAAATGTTGTATTCTTGGCATTTTACCGAGATGAAGAAAAACGCCTTTCTGATCATGAATGTTCAGCCTCTATAAAATTGATACGATACCAGAACCAAGACGCTCAATTTAATATGCTCGGTCTAGATCCAGGCGACAAATTATCTTTTGAAGAAGATATCGATCATAACGGTAATGAAATTGTTTGGGTTGCAGATGGAGGCGCCATTGGTGCTTTGCCAAAGACTTATGCGCAACGTTATCTATCTGAGGGAGCTTCCGCCGTATTTCTGGATCACATTGAGGAAGATGTGGAGAATTTTAAGTCAATTCCATTTGTAAAAATTTATTGGTAGTTATTATCCTCGCTCATAATAAAAAGAGCGGGGATTTGTTTTATTTCTGTTTATACGGTTAAACCGTAATTTTTAGGTAAAAAAATGAGATCACTATATGAAACTTCATACATTTCTTCCATTTTCTTAATTATCGGAATGCTTGGAAAAGAAGTGCCGCGCTCGTATTTACCTAGTGTATCCACAGAAATTCCAAGCTTTTTAGCCGCTTCTTTTTGTGTCATCCCCTGATTCACACGAGCTGCCTTTAATGTCATCCCCATGGTTTCTTTCTCCTTTCCTTCTTTGTATTTTTACTATACTACGGTTTAACCGTAATGTCAACGGTTTTTTCGTAATTAATCTTGATTTTTTTACGGATTTAACGTATACTAATTTTGAGAAAGGCGGTATTTACCATGAGCAATTTGGGAAATAAAGAAATAATGGCTAAGAACATCATGTACTATATGGAGAAAGCAAATAAAACACGTAACGATGTGTGCCAAGATTTAGGAATTAGCTACACTACATTTACAGATTGGGTGAAGGGAAACACATACCCTCGAATTGATAAAATTGAAGCAATGGCAAATTATTTTGGAATTACAAAATCTGATTTAGTGGAAGAAAAGCCCGCCACCACAAGCGATGACGGGCTTACAGAAGATGAAAAGGAAATTCTCAAAATGTATCGATTGCTTCCCCCTGAATATCAGGAGATATCGTTGATT
>URVL01000198.1 GCA_900551265.1 uncultured Eubacteriales bacterium
GGCAATTATTCGGGAAAATTTAGCAAAGGCAGTAGAATACCGTGAAAAACTTCAGCGTGCCGAAGAAATTGAGGAGTGTGATCCGCCGGATTTTGATATGAAGTGCGAGGCTCTGATTCCCGTTATAAATGGTGAATTGCCGGCTCACTTTCATGCACATCGAGCTGATGACATAGCAACAGCGGTACGAATTGCTCAGGAATATCATTTGCGGTTTGCCATAGTTCATGCGACAGAGGCCTCTCTGGTCTGTGAACCGCTCTCTCATTTGGATGGTTATTTCCTTGGGCTGATTACAGGACCATTGTTTGGCACTCGCTCAAAACCGGAGCTCTCCAATCTTTCATTTGCATTGCCGGCAAAGCTGTGCGAAAGCGGTATTACCACTGCGTTGTGCACAGATCATCAGATGGTACCGGAAAATTATCTGATGCTGTGTGCCGCTTTGGCGGTCAAAAACGGTATGCAGGAGTATGATGCACTGGCCGCTATTACAATTGCTGCCGCACGTATCGTTGGAATTGATTCCCGAGTCGGTTCCATTGCGCCGGGTAAAGACGCTGATATCGTTTTGTATGACCGGCATCCCTTTGATCTCTTTGCCAAAGTACGCCTTGTGATGGTGGATGGCCATGTTGCCTATCAGACTTTTTAAGTAAATATGGGATACTATTAGCGGATTTTTTTGCCCATAACAGGCTTTTCTAATGCAATCTTAATCTGCAAAGCTCTTGCTCTTTTGAAAAAATACGCCAGATTTTGCCATATTCCATGTATCCGCTGCATATAATTAGTTGATCGGAACTGGATCTATATGCGCTCCGTTCCTGTTATTCTAAGTATGTGGGGGTGACGAATTTGTGATAAGGTCCAGACGGCTGCCGCGGCTGGCCTTCCGAGTAAGGAATCGAAAAAGATTATATCTCTTCCGCTTCCTGTCGGTACTTTTGATTCTCCTGATTTTATTGCTTGTGCTGGACGCGAGGCTGCGCCCTGTTATACGGGATTACTCTTATTCACGCGCAGTGTATCTGGCTACGAGCACAATTAACGACGCTGTAAATGAAGAAATCTCAAACAGTGGCGTAGAATATAACGATTTGATCTATCTGGAAAAGGACGATGCGGGACGCGTGACCGCATTACATACTAATATTGTCAAAATCAACAAATTGAAAGCAAGCGTGACCAACTATGTCATTGATAAATTAAACGAATTGGACACGTCACCACTTTCTATACCGCTTGGTACAATTTCTGGAATAGACCTTTTATCCGGCATTGGCCCAATTATTCATATTGAGGTTGTTCCCCTTGGCCAGGCGACGGCCGCATTCGGCAGTGAGTTTACCTCTGCAGGTATTAATCAGACGCGTCATAGTATCACAATGCAGGTCTCCGCCACCGTAACGATTATATTGCCACGTGAAAGTATTGAAACAGAGGTAACGACTCATGTAGACGTTGCAGAAACCGTTATTGTCGGTGTCGTTCCGGATTCCTACACCAATGTGGAAGATGCAACCGGCGGTGACATGACGGAAAAAATCTTCAACTACGTTGAGTAAAGTTATGAAAAGTGGTATAATAAGCATGCCAAGTAGATTTTTCTCAATACGTGGAGGCAATTATGGATGTAAAAGAACGAGCCGCATATCTCAGGGAGCGGCTCTTATATTATGCAAAACTGTATTATGAACAGGATATGCCCGAAATATCGGACTACGAATATGATCTTTTAATGCAGGAATTGCGCCGTCTTGAGTCGGAGCATCCGGAACTGATTACACCGGACTCACCGACCATGCGCGTTGGCGGTTCTCCCGTGGAAGGCTTTGCGCAGTATCGCCACGATGTACCGCTGCAAAGTTTGAACGACGTTTTTTCCTTTGAAGAAGTGCAGGCGTTTGACCGACGCATTCGTGAAACAATACCAGAACCAGCGTATGTTGTAGAGTTAAAAATAGACGGCCTCTCTGTGGCGCTGGAGTATCATGACGGCGTATTTACGCGAGGAGCGACGCGGGGAAATGGTGAGGTTGGTGAAGATGTAACGCAGAACTTACGCACCATCCGTAGTATTCCACTGGTATTGGAAGATGCTCCGGGAAGGCTTGTTGTGCGTGGCGAAGTATTTATGGACCATCGCGCACTTGCGGTTTTGAACGAGCGCCGAGAGGCGGAAGGCCAGCCACAGTTCGCCAACTGTCGAAATGCGGCAGCTGGTTCTCTTCGCCAGCTGGACAGCCGCATAACAGCGTCTCGTGCACTGGATATATTTTGTTTCAACGTACAAACCGCTACGGATATTACGTTTATAAATCACAGCGAGTCACTTGACTGGCTAAAGGCACATGGGTTTAAAGTAAGTCCTACCTACCAAATCTTCCACAATATTGCGGAGGTCTGTGATGAAATTCGTCGCTTGGGAGAGTTGCGCAGTGAGTTAGACTTCGATATTGACGGCGCTGTTGTCAAAGTGGATAATTTGGCAGATCGTGTGCGTCTTGGATCAACGTCAAAAGCGCCCCGCTGGGCGGTTGCCTATAAGTATCCGCCAGAAGAAAAAGCCACGGTTCTGCGCGATATTGTTGTTTCGGTCGGACGGACAGGAGTGTTAACGCCAAACGCCGTATTGGATCCCGTACGTGTTTCCGGAAGCCTTGTTTCCCGTGCTTCGCTCCACAATGAGGCCTATATTCAGGATAAAGACATTCGTATTGGCGATACGGTTCTGATCCGAAAGGCAGGGGATATCATACCGGAAATTGTCGGTGTAATACCGGAATTACGTCCGGAAGGTACTACGCCTTATCTCATGCCGGAGCACTGCCCGGTTTGTGGTGCGCCGGTCAGCCGCCTGGAAGGGGAGGCCGCCCTGCGCTGTACCGGCGCGGAGTGTCCTGCACAGCTTTTGCGTAACCTGGAACATTTTGCTTCTCGGCCTGCAATGGATATTGAAGGCTTGGGAGAGGCCGTTATTCAACAGCTGGTCAGGGAAGGCCTGGTAACGTCTTGCGCGGACCTGTATGATTTGAAGGTGGAAGATCTCGAAAAGCTTGATCGCTTTGCAAAGAAAAGCGCTGAAAATTTGGTAAGATCCATCGACGAAAGCCGCCATAGGGATCTTTCGCGGTTACTCTGTGCCTTTGGCATTCGCCAGGTGGGCGAACGGGCTGCAAGGGCACTGGCACAAGCTTTTGGTAATTTGGATCGCCTGACGCATGCAACACGAGAGGAACTGCTTGCCGTGGAAGATATCGGAGGAATTACTGCCGATTGTATTCTGGAATGGTTTTCTCAGGACCAGTCCCGCGATATCATTGAACGTTTGCGCGCTGCAGGCGTGAACTTTTTGTCAGAGGAGACATTGACGGACCTTCGCTTTGCAGGGATGACATTTGTTTTAACGGGTTCTTTGACGCGGTTTTCACGCGACGAGGCCAAAACGGAGATTGAAAAACGCGGTGGTAAAGTTTCCGGTTCCGTTTCCAAGAAGACAAGTGTAGTTGTGGCAGGGGAGAACGCCGGATCTAAGCTCGACAAAGCGCGCTCGTTGGGCATTGAGGTGATAGATGAAGGATCGTTTGTATCCATGCTTAACACCGATGTGAAGTCGGCTGGTGAAAAGGAATTGTAACACGTAAAAACAAAAATGCCCGGAGAAATCTTTTTCTCCGGGCATTTCTAATGAAGGCACGCCGACACAATCACACAGCACGCGAGGAAAGTTCCTGCACACTCCACATTCTGCGATAGATTCCATTCTGAGCGATGAGCTG
>URVL01000199.1 GCA_900551265.1 uncultured Eubacteriales bacterium
ATCTGATAGACGAAATCTACCGCAACAGGTTGTCAAACGAGCAGAGCGCCAACATCATCAAGGAACGCGGATACCTTGACGCTTATATTATTTGCGATAGCGCAGAACCAAAGAGCGTGGCGGACTACCGCGCCATGGGGCTTCCGGCCAGGGCCGCGGTCAAGGGGCCCGGCAGCGTAGAGTACGGGATGAAATGGCTCGCACGCCGGAAGATTGTAATTGACCGGAGAAGAACGCCGCATGCCTGGGATGAGTTTGTAAACTATGAGTACGAGCGAAATAAGGACGGGGAAATCATGAGCGGCTATCCGGACAAAAAGAACCATCTGATCGACAGCCTGAGATATGGTCTTGAGCCTGTCAGCAGAAGAATGGGGGTGACGGCTTGAACGTCATCGAAAAACTGAAAGAACTGGGGTACGCCACCGTTGACGAATCTTTTTATCGAAAGGTTGACGAGTGGAAGAGCTGGTATGTCGGGGACGTGAAGGCGTTTCACCGGTATCGTGTGCGAACCGGGCATGACGCCATCTCATGCCGCCGGTATTCGCTTGGCATGGGCAAAAAAATCCCGGAGGACTGGGCAAACCTGCTCATGAATGAGAAGGTGAAGATCACGCTGGAGGGAAAGGCCGAGCAGGAATTCATCGACCGCGTATTCCGGGAAAACAACTTCGCCGTCAAGGCAAACGAGATGCAGGAACTGGCGTTTGCGCTGGGGACTGTGGCGTTTGTACCGCGCGTGGGGGGTATGGAGACCACGGAAAGAGGCCCGGTGCCGGGCAGCGCCGCGGGGATTGTGCTCGATTATGTGACGGTGGAACATATCTGGCCGCTGGCATGGCAAAACGGCGTGATTACGGAGTGTGCGTTTTCCAGCATGGTAACGGCGGGCGGCGAGACCTGGTGCTATTTACAGATTCATCACAGAGTTAACGGGTTTTATGACATTGAAAACCGTATTTACCGGTTTCAAAACGGCAACCTGGGGACGGAAGTGCTTTTGACGGACGTACCGGGGTTTGCCCGTGTCCCGCCTGTGGTACATACCGGATCGGAACAGAGACAGTTCGTCATCGACCGGCCCAACATTGCCAATAATTTTGACGATTCCATACCGCTGGGCATTTCCGTCTATGCAAACGCCACTGACGTCCTGCGCGGCGTGGACATTGCCTACGACAGCTACGTCAACGAGTTTGCTTTGGGAAAGAAGCGGATTATGGTTAAGCCCGCAGCGACAAATTATCTGGACGGAGAGCCGGTTTTTGACAGCGGCGACCTTGTTTTCTATGTGCTGCCGGAGGACGTGAGCGACGGGTCCGTGATAACGCCGATTGACATGGCTCTTCGAACGCAGGAACATAACACAGGCATCCAGGACCAGCTCAATCTATTGTCCAGCAAGTGCGGATTTGGTGAGAATCATTACAGGTTTGATAACGGAAGCCTTGCAACGGCGACGCAGGTTATCAGCGAGAATTCCACAATGTTCCGTACCATCAAGAAGCATGAGATCATCCTGGAGCAAGTGCTGATTGAACTATGCAAGATCATTCTCCGCCTTGGGAATACGGCCATGAACGCGGGACTGAATGAAGACGTTGAAATCACGGTTGATTTTGACGACTCAATCATTGAGGACAAGTCAGCCGATTTCTCCAGAGATATGCAGCTGCTCAATGCCGGAATCATGAACGACTGGGAGTTTAGAGCAAAGTGGATGAATGAGGACGACGAGACAGCGAAGAAGATGCTGCCGAAGATGGAGGATATGACTACGGAATATCAACAGGAGGTTGAGTAATGGGCGGTAGAGGTTCAGCGGGCGGAGCGACTGTAGGAAAGTATGCTTCCAGCCGAGATTATAAGAGTGCCTACCAAGATACGGTAAACACGCAAACGGCGACCTCTTGGTTTTTGGATAAGGGAGTAAGCGCAAGAGATATTGCGGATAATATGTATATGTACCGCCAAACGATGGGCGAAAGTATGCTGGAATCCGTGAAAAGAGATATTAGTGCGGCAAGGTCGGAATTAAAAGAAGCTGATACTGCATTGCGATATGGTGCATCAAAGGCCACGGTAGAGGGTATAAAAGCGGGTTTGAGAGAAAATATAAGGCGCTTCGAAGCAGTACAAAGTAAAATGAACAGCCAAGAAGTTCGTGATGAGTACGAAAAGCGCAGACGGCAATCAGAAAGAGGGAACGCCGCTTCGAGGAGACGGGGCGGGCGTTGGATGTAAGCCATGCTCAACTTTGAAAACCTCGATAAATTCATATTTCCGGGGGTCGGGCGTTATGGTATCCCACAAATTGAGCCAGTCAAAACGTATCCACAAGGCGAGTTTATCCCGATGAATTACGCAAAGACCGCCAAGAACCCAGAAAGAAAGATTGTCCATTGCTTTGTGGATGATTACCAGTTTACCCGCTATTGGAACAGACCAGATGACTACATATCGAAGTTATCTCAATTTGCGGCGGTGTGCTCACCCGACTTCTCCACATACACAGATATGCCCGTTGCCATGCAGATATACAACCACTACCGCAAACACTGGTTAGCCGCGTATTGGCAGTTACACGGGATAACAGTGTACCCGACCATCTCATGGAGCGATGAAGCAAGCTATGAGTGGTGCTTTGATGGTGAGCCGACTGGCGGGGTGGTAGCTGTTTCAAGTGTAGGCACTCAACAAAACAAAGAGAGCAAGCGGCTGTTTCTCCGTGGATATGAAGAAATGATAAAGCGATTAGACCCGTCGTGGGTTATCTTCTACGGCCATGTCCCGGAAGAGTGCGACTGGAATGTAATTCGCATTGAGCCACATTATGAAGAAATCGTGAAACGGAGGAAAGCACATGAAATATCCGTTTCAGCCGGAAGTGCTTGACGCCCTCCCGGAAGAACTTGCCGAACTGTTCCGCAGCCTGGAAGATACGCTGCTGGAAGAGATCTGTTCCCGGCTGAAGCAGTCCGGGGAGTTAAACGAGGTCACTGTGCAGAGTATCCGCACGCTGCGTTCGCATGGCATTGCACTCGATGAGATCGAGCGGGCCATACAGGAGACCGCCGGCATCGGGCAGGAGAAGCTCGACCAGATTCTGGACGGCGTAGTCGCGCGCAACCAGCGGTATTACAGGGAGGTCATCGACCTCTCAGGCGTCACCGCGCCGGGAACGCTTGTGGACGATGCGCTTGTGGAGGCAATCCGGCGTCAGGCGCAGGAGGGCCTGCGCAATATTACCGGTTCCATGGGCTTTCTTGTGGATGGCGGGCGCACGGTCATCGCACCGGGGCGCGCCTATCAGTGGGCGCTGGATAACGCCGCGCTGGAGGTGCAGAGCGGCGCGGTCAGTTACAATCAGGCCATTCGAAACGCCGTCCGGCAGCTTGCGGACAGCGGGATCAAAACCGTAAACTATGAGAGCGGACGGCGCGACCAGGTGGACGTGGCCATCCGCCGCGCTGTGATGACGGGGGTCCATCAACTGTGCGCCAGATATACCGAGCAGTCGGCGGAATACCTAAAAACAGATTATTTTGAGGTTTCCGCGCATACCGGCGCGCGGGATACCGGCGTTGGTTGGCAGAATCACAAGGCATGGCAGGGCCGCGTCTATTCCGTTCGTGCGGCGGACCGGTACCCGGATATTTATGAGGTGTGCGGCCGGGGACAGGTAGACGGCCTTGAGGGCGCAAACTGCCGCCATATACGCACGGCGTTCGGAGACGGCGTCATG
>URVL01000200.1 GCA_900551265.1 uncultured Eubacteriales bacterium
GCACAAAGTTCTCCTGCCAGAACATCGGCCTGGATGGGATCATCCGTCAAAAAAAGTTCTACCGACTTCTCCGCACAACCAAAACGACCGGCCGCATTAATCCGTGGTGCAATGACATAGCTAATAGAAATTGCGCTCGTACGCTTGCGTTCATCCAGTTCACAGTGGCGTGCAAGGGCCATGTATCCCGGGGAGAGGTCTGCCTCCAGCATTTTCATGCCAAAGGACGCTATCGCGCGGTTCTCAGATACCAGCGGCATCAAATCCGCAACAGTGCCCAGCGCTGTGAGCGGCGAGTAATCACAGAGCGTATCATCAAATTTTTCAGGTCCGGCCAGCGCACAGATGAGCTTGAAAGCCACCCCCACACCTGCAAGGTCTTTAAACGGATAAACGCTGTCGGGACGTTTTGGATTCACCACTGCGTCTGCCGACGGAATGGCATCTTTGCATTCATGATGATCCGTTATGATAATGCGGAGCCCGAGTGAATGCGCATAGACAACTTCGTCAATTGCGGTAATGCCGGTATCGACCGTGATAATCAACTTTGTTCCCTGATCTGCCAGTTTACGAATTGCACATGCACTGAGACCGTATCCCTCGTTTAAGCGGTCTGGTATATAATATGTACAGTCTGCCCCTCGCGCCCGCAGATACTTCAGCACGATGCAGGTAGAAGTAACACCATCTACATCGTAGTCACCATATATGGCAATTTTCTCACTCTTTTCCAAAGAATCTTGTATCAAATTAACAGCCTTCTCCATATCGGGGAGCAACATGGGATCAAAAAGCTCATTTGGAGATTTGCTGAGATAACGTTCTGCGCTCTTGCGATCCGTAACGCCGCGCGCGGCAAGCACACGAGATGGCAGAAGTGGCAGCCCCGTTTCCTGTGCAATGCGCAGTGCAGTCTCGTTGGAATATTTTTCAGAAAACGCCCATTTTTTACCTTTTTTCATCTGTACCTCCATTCCCCGAAAAATTAAAACTGCGACAACAAACCAGGCAAACCGCTGCCGGCATCCGGCAAAGCCATATATTATTTTGCATGCACATTAATTTAGCGGTCTTATTAACAAAGTATTATAACACAATATTTCATTGCTTTCAATATGAAATTAGCCATTTTGGCGGCAATTACCGCATTTTTGTAGAAAATCGCGAATGTTATTAAATTTTTTGCTTAATAAAGCGCACCGCTTATTTTACGCTTGCCAGATTGCACGGCTTATGCTATAATGAAAGGCAGGCGAATGTACTGTTTTTACAAAAAACTGATCTAAAACTGTGTATTTCTCCATATGTTTGGTTTTCAGGAGCAGGAAGTGGACAAAGGTATTTTTTCGTGGTTTGGCTATGTTTTTCCCATGGCGGAACGCTTTACGATGATTCGTGCGGCGGGTTTTACTTCTGTGATGCTTTGGTGGGGCGGCGAGTTTGACCAAAGTCCCGGGGAATATCTCACCCACCCTTCCCTGGCCCGTACTTACGGACTAACAGTTGAAAATGCACATCTTCCCTACATTATGGCAAACGAGCTGTGGACAGGCGGCAGTTTTGAAAAACTTTTGTTGGATGGTCTTCAGAACTGTTCGAAGTACGACGTTCCCGTGTTGGTAGCGCATGTTTCGGAAGGTGTGTCTCCGCCCGAACCAACACAGCGCGGACTCGATACGCTTTTGCGTGCGGCGGAACTTTGCGAGCGTTTGAATATTCGCCTTGCTCTTGAAAATGTGCGGCAGTCGCGGCACTTGGACTATGCACTGGCACACGTGGATTCCAAAATGGTTGGATTTTGCTACGACATCGGTCATTCCCGCGTTGTATATGGTCGGGAGCATGTTCTTTTAAAGCGGTATGCGGACCGCCTGATGGCGCTACACCTGCACGATAACGATGGTACTGGCGATCAGCACCTGCTTCCGTTTGACGGTGACGTAGACTGGGAGTCATTCGCTCTTATTTTATCCAGAACTGCATATGGCGGTACTTTGGCGTTGGAAGTCGACCCACAGGATTGGCAAAATCCGGACCGGCGTCCGGCAGAAGTATATCTTGCCGACGCTTATCAACGTGCATGCCGTCTTGAGGCTCTGTGTCTATCTCATTCGCGTACTATTTTTTAATTTACATACAAAAACGTAGGAGGAACCCATATGGCATACTTAATTGGTATCGACATCGGTACGTCGGGTACTAAGACTGTACTTTTTGACGAAGCCGGCACTACAATTGCGTCCGCTCTGCGCGAGTATCCTATGTCTCAGCCTGCAAATGGCTGGGCCGAGCAGGATCCGGAACTCTGGTGGAATGCAGTATGCGAAACGCTGAAGCAGGTTACGGCGGGTATTGACGCTTCCGAGATTAAGGGTATCGGCTTGTCCGGTCAGATGCACGGTTCTGTGCTTCTTGACAAAGAGGGAAAGGTACTCCGTCCTGCAATTCTCTGGTGTGACCAGCGTACCGTCGCAGAATGTGAAGAAATCACCTCCATTATCGGCGCGGAACATCTGATTGAGTTGACTGCCAACCCCGCTCTTGTCGGCTTCACAGCCCCTAAGGTTCGCTGGGTGTACAACCACGAGCCGGAGATTTATGCAAAAATCGACAAAATTCTTTTGCCGAAGGACTATATCCGCTACAAACTTTCCGGTGAATTTGCTACGGAGGTCTCCGATGCTTCCGGCATGCTTTATCTCGACGTGGCGCATCGTTGCTGGTGTGATGAGCTGCTTTCAAAGCTTGACGTTGACAAAAACTGGCTGGCTCCCGTTTACGAGTCTCCGGTTATCAGTTCTGTTGTAAATGCGGAGGCCGCTGCGTTGACCGGCTTAAAAGCGGGCACGCCCATTGCCGGCGGTGCAGGCGATCAGGCTGCCGGTGCGGTAGGTAACGGCATCGTCCGCGAGGGCGTTGTCTCTGCAACGATCGGTACGTCAGGAACTATTTTTGCCCATACCGATACGGTTAAGGTTCATCCCTCCGGCGTTATCCAGAGCTTCTGCCATGCGGTTCCCGGTGCCTGGCATCTCATGGGCTGCACGCAGGGTGCGGGTATGTCCTTACAGTGGTTCCGCAACAATTTCTGCGGCCCTGAAATGGATACGGCCAAAATCATGGGAGTTGATCCCTATTACCTGATGGATCAGGCTGCCGCCAAAGTGCAGGCAGGCTGTGAGGGCCTCATCTATCTCCCTTACCCCATCGGCGAGCGTACGCCGCACTGTGATGCCGACGCGCGCGGCGTATTCTTTGGTATTAACCCACAGCACACCCGTGCGCACTTTACCAGAGCGATTCTCGAGGGTGTTGCTTTCTCGCTGCGTGATAGTCTTGAAATCCTCCGTGACTTTGGTATCTCTACAAGCGAAGTTCGTGCTACCGGTGGCGGCGGTAAGAGCAAGATTTGGCGTAAAATTCAGGCTGATGTCTATAACGCGCCGATTACCACCGTACAGTCCTCCGAAGGTGGTGCCCTCGGCGTTGCAATCCTTGCGGCAGTTGGAACGGGCCTTTATTCCAGTGTCCCGGAGGCATGCGACGCGATCATCCGTACCAACGAGCCTCTTGCTCCAGATGCCGGACAGGCAAAAATTTACGATGGTTATTTCCGCCTTTACGACCGTCTTTATCAGGCGCTCAAACCGGAATACAAAGAGCTGACGAAGCTTTATTATTAAAAGTGATATAAAAAAGGCGCCTGCCGAGCGGCAGGCGTCCTTTTTTTGACTGTTCTTTTAA
>URVL01000201.1 GCA_900551265.1 uncultured Eubacteriales bacterium
TGAAAAAGGATGTCTCTGTCGATGTTAAAGGCCGCCATGTCGTCATTTTAGAGGACATTCTGGACTCAGGGCTGACCCTGCGGGCCGTGGCCAATCACCTGTCCGCCATGGAACCGGCCTCCTTAAAAATTTGTGCGTTGCTGGATAAGCCCTCAAGACGAAAAATGTCTGTCGATATTGATTATTGCGGCTTTGAGATACCGGATGAATTTGTGGTGGGATATGGGCTTGACTATGCCAGCCGGTATCGAAACCTGCCGTACATAGGTGTATTGAAGCCTGAGATGTATAGCTGAAGAGCATGAGGCAGATAGAGGGGTGAGCGTTTGAAAAACAAGAGCTTTAGAGGCATTGGATTTTATGTGATCGTATTGATCATTTTAATTGGTACCATTGCGGTGATGTATAATTCCGCAGGGAATACCGGGCCGAAGTATTCGGAAATTTTGGATTTCTTCTATAACGAGCAAGTGGAAACTTTCGTACTGGACGGCGATACTTTGCAGATGCAGCTGAAGGACGGTAGTATCGTCAGTTATTTGCTTCCGGATTGGAATCTGTTCTTTTCGGATTTGAATGACTTGATTAAGCAGCAGAAAGAAGCCGGTATCCTGTCCGACTATGATGTAATTGCAGCGCGGGAGATCCCGTGGTGGGTCAGTATGGTCCCGTATCTGATTATGATCGTAATTTTCGGACTATTCTGGTACTATATGATAAACCGTTCGGATGGCGGCGCAGGTAAGGCCATGAGCTTTGGCAAGGCTCGTACACGTCTGGCCTCGGATGAAAAGCGCAAGGTGACGTTCCGTGATGTGGAAGGTGCAGATGAAGAGAAGGCTGAGCTGCAGGAACTTGTAGAGTTTTTGAAGAATCCGCGTAAATTTGCGGAGATTGGCGCGCGCATTCCGAAGGGCGTTTTGCTCGTTGGGCCTCCTGGTACTGGTAAGACACTGCTTGCCAAGGCTGTTGCTGGCGAAGCAGACGTACCGTTCCTTTCTATTTCGGGTTCTGATTTCGTTGAACTGTATGTTGGCGTTGGCGCGTCGCGTGTACGCGATCTGTTTGAGCAGGCAAAAAAGAAGCAGCCGGCAATTGTATTCATTGATGAAATTGATGCTGTCGGCCGTCATCGCGGCGCGGGCCTTGGAGGCGGCCACGATGAGCGGGAGCAGACGCTGAATCAGTTGCTTGTTGAAATGGACGGCTTTGGCGCGAACGACGGTGTTATCATTATCGCGGCGACTAACCGGCCGGATATTTTGGATCCGGCGCTTCTGCGCCCGGGACGTTTTGACCGTCAGATTTATGTTGGGCTGCCGGATATTAAGGGACGCGAAGCCATTCTTCGCCTGCATGCGCGCAATAAAAAACTGGAACCGGACGTTGACTTCAGTGCGATAGCGCGGACTTCAGCGGGCTTTACCGGTGCAGATTTGGAAAATCTTTTAAATGAGGCGGCGCTTCTTGCTGCGCGCCGTAATTTGACGCGAATTGGCAATCCCGAGCTGCAGGAGGCCTTTGTGAAGGTCGTGATGGGGCCTGAAAAGAAGAGCCGTGTCATTTCTGAAAAAGACAGACGTCTGACGGCGTATCATGAGGTGGGACACGCTGTTGTCAATAAATTTCTACCGACGCAGGATCCGGTACATCAGATATCCATTATCCCGCGTGGCAGAGCCGGAGGCTATAATCTTAATCTGCCGTCGGAGGATAAGAGTTACGCTTCAAAGTCTGAAATGCTGGAGGACATTATTGCCCTGCTGGGTGGTCGTGTTGCTGAAAAGCTGATTCTTAACGATATTTCCACCGGCGCCTCGAATGATATTGAGCGTGCCAGTGATATCGTGCGCAAGATGATTACCAAGTACGGCATGAGCGACCGTCTTGGACCGATCACATATGGTTCGTCGCATGATGAGGTATTCCTGGGCAAGGATTATACGACGATGCGCAATTACTCTGAAAAAATTGCTGCGGAAATCGATGATGAAATCCAGAGTTATATCAATGACGCCTACCATAAGTGCGAGGAAATCCTGAATAACAACCTTGAGAGCCTTCACGCGGTTGCGGGTTACCTTCTGAAACATGAATCGATGGACGGTGAAGTGTTTAACCGCATTATGGCGGGAGATGACATTGCAGCGATTGAGGCTGACGAAGAAGAAAAGGCCCGTTTGCATGCCGAAGAAGAGGCAAAGCGCCGTGCAGAAGATGAGCGCCGCCGTGCGGAGGAGGAAGCAAGACGCAGGGCGGAGCGCGAGCGTAATGACGCTAACCGCGCGGCCCCTCCGCCACCTTGGATGCCGCCGCTGGAACACGACGTTGACGAAAAGAAATAACCGTAAATAAAAGAAAAAGAAAGGAAATCTTATTAGATTTCCTTTCTTTTATCATAATGCAAAAATGCGCTTGGTTTGAAGTTTGAGATAATTCTTGAATCGGATTGAAGATTTAGAGTCGAATAGCGCTGGAAACCCTTTCACATTTAGATGCTGTTTAATCTTTGAATATGGTCTGAATTTTAAGATGTTCCTCATTGACGGCGGCGAAAATATTGTAATGGTTGGGATCAGAGATGTCGCCTGTTGCGTATTCTTTCGTCTTTTGTTAACACAAAAATTGAATATAAAGAAAGTCCCGTGCTGAATTTCAGCACGGGACTTTTATCATAAACGGACGGCCCTTGCTTGAGAAAGACAACGACCACCGGTAACAGAGACTTAGAAATCAACCTTCTCGCCGTAGTAGACACAATTGAGAAGACGCTCCATCTCAGTAGGCGTAATGGGACGCGGATTGGAACCAGTGCAGGCATCGCCGACAGCCAGTTCAGCAATAGAAGCAACTTTCTCTTTGAATTCCTTTTCATCAATTCCGAATTCACGCAGAGTTTTCGGAATGTTCAGCTGAACGTTGAAGGAATCAATCTTGTCGCACAGAGCCTTGGTCAGCTCTGCATTGGTCTTGCCCTCCAAACCGGCATAGCGGGCAATGGTAGCGTAACGGGCTTCTGCCTCCGGATTTTTCGCGTTGTACTGAATGACATAGGGGAGATAAATTGCATTTGCACAACCGTGCGGAATATGGCCCGTGGAGAATGCTGCGCCGGTCTTATGCGCCATGGAGTGGACGATACCGAGCAGCGCGTTAGAGAACGCCATACCGGCAAGGCACTGCGCATAGTGCATCTGCTCACGTGCATTCATATCGCCGTTGTAGGACGCCGGAAGATACTCAAACACCATCTGAATGGCCTTGATAGCAAGCGGATCTGTGAACGGGGTGTGCAACGTGGAAACATAGGCCTCAATCGCATGAGTCAACGCATCCATACCAGTGTGTGCAGTTAACTTCTGCGGCATGGTTTCTGCAAGTTCCGGATCGACAATGGCAATATCCGGTGTAATATTGAAATCAGCAAGCGGATATTTAATGCCCTTGGCATAATCGGTAATAACAGAGAACGCAGTTACTTCCGTTGCGGTGCCGCTGGTAGACGGAATCGCAAGGAAACGCGCCTTCTGACGCAGCTCCGGGAAATTGAATGGCGTAATCAAATCTTCAAACGTCGTCTCTGGATACTCATAAAAAGCCCACATGGCCTTTGCCGCATCAATCGGAGAGCCGCCGCCCATTGCGACAATCCAGTCCGGTTGGAACTCGCGCATGGCCTCGGCACCGCGCATTACTGTCTCAACAGATGGATCAGGCTCTACGTTTTCAAAA
>URVL01000202.1 GCA_900551265.1 uncultured Eubacteriales bacterium
ACGCATATCAGCGGACGTTCGCTGGGCAAAATTAACGTCCAGATCATCCTGGAACGGATGGGCGGCGGTGGCAGCATGATGGAGGCCGGAGCGCAACCGGGCGACTGTCCTGTGGCGGAAGTGATAGATGAATTAAAGGCGTCCATTAACGCCTATACCAGCATGATGTAACGAAAGGAGAGCGGTTTTATACCGCAGAAGAATTTATGAAAGTGGTATTGTTAGAAGATGTGCGCGGACAGGGAAAAAAAGGGGAACTTTTAAATGTTTCCGATGGCTATGCCCGCAACTATCTGCTCCCGAGAAAACTTGCTGTAGAGGCGACGCGGGATGTGTTAAACGCAATGGAACGCCACGATGAGGCTGTCCGCCGCCGTGCAGAGGAGGATCTTGCGCGTGCGCGTCTGCTTGCCAAGGATTTGGAAGGCATCACGGTGCGTATTCAAATGAAGGCCGGAGCAAACGGTAAGCTCTACGGCGCTGTAACGGCACGAGAAATTGCCGAGGCCATGCTTGCACAGAAAAATATTGAGATAGACCATCGCAAGATTGCGATTGATGAGCCGATTAAAAACTTTGGTAACTACGAGGTCAAAGTGAAGCTTTTCCCGCAAGTGACAGGAAAGTTCTTTCTTACCGTGACGGAATAACGCACGGTAATTTTAGACACAGGAGGGGACGGTTTTGGATGAATTGAATGCACGCGCGGTGCCCTCGAGTGCGGAGGCAGAGCAGGCTGTGATAGGTTCCATGCTGATTGATGCCGACTGTATTGCACTTGTAATTGAGCAACTGAGAGCGAATGACTTTTATTATCCACAAAACCGCGCGATTTTTGAGACGTTCGTCTCAATGTTTCTCTCCGGCGAAACGATCGATCCCGTTACGGTCCTGGAAAAACTAAAGGAGAATGGCCTCTTTGATGAAGCGAGCGGACGATCCTATCTCATGCAGTTGATGGATATTACGCCGACCGCAGCACACGTCGAGGAGTATATTCGTATTTTACGTGACAAGACATTGCTGCGTGAGACGGCGGATGCGGCCGGGCGAATATTGGAATCAGTATATTCTGGAGAGGGGAGCGCGCGAGAGATTGTTGAATATGCGGAGCGCCTGCTCTATGATGTTCGCGAGGGTCGTGAAATCAAGGGCCTTTATCACATTAAATCCGTTATTTTTGACGTCTATGAACAGCTTGACGAATTGGCGCGCAACGCGGGTAAGCTGCCGGGAATTCCGACGGGAATAGGGGAACTGGATACGTTTATCAGCGGCCTGAATCGTTCGGACCTTGTCCTGATGGCTTCGCGTCCCGGTATGGGTAAAACGAGCTTTGCTCTTAATATCGGGCTGCATGCTGCAAAGGTGACAGCTAAAGCCGTTGTGATCTTTCAACTTGAGATGTCACGTGAGCAACTTGGCCTGCGCTTGATGTCCAGTGAGGCGCTGATTGATTCACGTAAGCTCCGTACCGGTACGTTGAATGACGACGAGTGGGGCCGTCTTGCGCACGCCAGCGAGGTGCTCAGCAAGACCGCGATGTATATTGACGATAATCCCTCCCTGACTGTTGCCGACATGAAATCGAAATGCCGCAGGCTGGGCAATAATTTGGGTTTAATTATTATTGACTATCTACAGTTGATGCAATCCGGTAAAAAAGCTGAAAACCGTACGACTGAAGTTAGCGATATTTCCCGCGCACTTAAAATTATGGCAAAAGAGTTAAACGTCCCGGTGCTCTGTTGTGCGCAGCTTTCCCGTGCGGCGGAACAGCGCGCCGATAAACGGCCTATGCTTTCCGACTTGCGTGAGTCCGGCGCCATTGAGCAGGATGCCGATGTAGTACTTTTCCTATATCGGGATGATTATTACAATAAGGAGACGGACGACCCCAATACGGCGGAGTGCATCGTTGCGAAAAATCGCCATGGTGCGACAGGGACCGTTAAATTGCATTGGCTGGGGCAGTATACAACGTTTTCTTCAAGGGATACTGTACATGGAGCTGGTTGATAAGGTTCGGCGGACGATCCGCGAAGAAAATATGTTCGAACGTGGCGCACATATCCTGTGTGCGGTATCCGGCGGCGCGGACAGTACGGCAATGCTGCTTGCACTCTGTTCGCTTGCGCCTTCCATGCATCTGATACTCGAGGTTGCGCACGTCAATCACTGTCTGCGAGGTACGGAGAGCGACTGCGATGAAGCGTTTGTCCGTGCGTTGTGTCATCGCCTGGATATTCCGTTTTATGTGCGGCGGACGGATGTGACTGCGCGTGCAAAACGTACAGGACAGGGGATTGAGGCATGTGCACGTGAGGTGCGTTATTCTTTTTTTCAAGAGCTAATGCATGCGCATGGCATAAAAGTCCTTGCAACCGCACATAATGCAAAGGATAATCTGGAGACGGCGCTTTTTAACCTGACGCGTGGTACGGCGGTCGCCGGTATTGCCGGAATTCCGGCAGTACGCCGCGAAAAGGAATACACGGTAGTGCGTCCGCTGCTTGCAGTTTCCAGAGCGGAGATTGAGGCGTATCTTGCGTCCATGCATGAGTCATACGTTACGGATTCTACGAATACAAACGACACGTATACCCGTAATCATATTCGCCTGCATGTTCTTCCGGCGCTTGAACGTCTAAACCCATCGCTTTACGATACGGTGGCGGGTACCCAGCGCAGGCTGCGGCAGGACGCTGATTTTATAGAGTCCGCTGTCCGTGACGCTTACCGTAATTTTGTCATAGATTCTACGTGTGATACGCATGCTTTTTCTGCGCTACATCCCGCAATAGCCGGCAGGCTTGTTGCGCGTCTTTATCGAGATTTGGCGCCGGATGGGCCGCAGCTTACCGCAGCAAATTGTGAGGCGGTGAGCGCGCTGGCACGTTCGCTGAGGCCTTCGGCATGCGCTGTTTTGCCGGCGGGCGTTGTCGTACGGCGCGAATATGGGATGCTCTGTTTTGAACGCGATGCCGCACCGCGGGAGCTGATTTCGCGGCAATTGGAAATCGGAAAATCGATACTTTTTGAGGAAGCTGGCATAGAAATTTTCTGTGATATTAAGCCGAAATTGTCACAGAATTTCAGATTCATTCACAAATTCTACTTTGATTATTCGCGTATCTGTGGTATACTTTCGGTAAGGGCCAGGAGAGAAGGAGACTATATTCATCTTGCGGGCCATCAACACGGGAAGACGCTGAAAAAGGCAATGATAGATGCAAAGATTCCTCGTTTTAAGCGTGGCCTTGTTCCAGTCGTTTGTGACGAGCGTGGTATTGTTGCAGTGGATGGGCTTGGCGTGGCGAGTCGTGTAGCGGTGACGGCCAAAACCCGCGAAATGCTGATTGTGCAAATTTCAAACATTGATGGAGGAGACAACCATGATGACGGCATCCAATGATCTATGTAAGATCCTGCTGTCGGAGGAGGCACTTGCCAAACGGGTAAGTGAACTTGCGGCGAAGATTACCGATGACTATCGCGGGAGGCTTGATGGAAAGCCTTTGCTTGTAATTGGCATGTTAAAAGGTTCTTTTATTTTCATGTCCGATCTTGTGAGGAGTATTGATCTCCACTGTGAGATAGATTTTATGATAGCGTCATCTTACGGTGATACTACAGAGTCCTCGGGTGTCATCACCATTAAACAGGATGTCAGGGATGTCGAAGGTTATCATGTCTTGATTGTTGAGGATATTGTGGACAGTGGTT
>URVL01000203.1 GCA_900551265.1 uncultured Eubacteriales bacterium
AGAGCCGCCTCTGTCAAAAGCCGTGCCTCATCCGGCTGAACACCGTCAAGTATCTCCCGGATACGTTGCGTAATGCGTTCGCGATATTCTGCAACCAGCTGCGGCGCACGTGCAGCAATATCATTCACCATCCTGCCGATTTCCAGACAGCGGGCAGAAATGTCATCATACATACGCGCGCCTTCCCGCGCGCGCATAGCGCCAAATTCCAAAAGGGCCTTCTGCACGACAGAAACGACATCCTCCCGCAGCTCGTCCGCATCCGCTTCCCTTTTCTCAATTGTAAACACCTCTGGATAACGGCCAAGTGATGCTACCGATATATCGTCACGCAGGGAATAACGTTCCGCCATTTCCCTCATGGCGCGATAATAGGCTTCAAATATATGTTCGTTGAAAACGACTTCCACATCATCCGAGCGAGAATCATCAATTGAGAGATAGACATCAAGCTTTCCTCGAGAGACACAGTTCTGTGCAGCTTTTTTTATTGCATCCTCTAAAAAAGAATATACACGGGCGGCTTTCACCGTGCAGTCAAAATACCGGTGATTCACACTCTTTACTTCAACCGTGATGATTCTGCCATGCAGTTCTTCTACCGCGCGGCCATAACCCGTCATGCTTTTTATCATACCTGACCCTCTTACTTCTTCCGTATTTTTGGGAGTATTACGCGTATATAGTAACTCAAAAGTTTTGATAAGCCAATATCAAAAAGGACAAACGCCGCATTTGCGCACAAAAATAACAGCCAAAACATGTTGGCAAGTCCTGGGATTACATCGGCAAGCACTGCCGGCAACAGGAACCAGAGAAGGAAAAACGCCGCATTAAAAGCGATCAATTTTAGCGGCCACTCAATCATCTGCCGGTCGATACGCTCAATCAGACATTTGACAGCAGGGTACCAGCCAAAGAACACCACATACATCCAGCCAGAGGAAGGTGCGAGAATCATCGAAAGAATCGCCGACGCCGCATAGCAGAGAAGTCCGTAAAGTGGGCCCGATTCCGCCACAATAAAAGCCGCCGCAACGCCTGCCATGGCGACAAGCGATAATTTCATTGTCGGAACAATTTGCGCCAGATAAACCAGCACGACCGCAACGGCCGTCATAAAAGCCGCCGCCGTAATTCGATATGTTTTTTTATTCATACATTTAACAGCACGGGACCAGGTCGCCACCCATACATTCGCAGCAACAATCGGCTACAAGCAATGAGGAACAGACATCACAAAAGCCGCCGCCCGTTGACATCCCCCGGTTCTGATTATAGTAAGCGGTGGTATTATTCATATTTTGAAGCGCCACCCGGTATTCCATATTATTGGGATCCATACTGCACGCATTCTGAAAATACCGCCGTGCCTCATCATACCATCCGCGGCGCAAATAGATACTTCCCATCAGGAAATGCCATTCCGCGCCATGGTCCGAGGAAGCCGTTAGCTCCTGCTCGGCGGCATCCAGGTTGCCGGCCATAATCAACTGACGCGAGCAAATGCCGGGCTGCCCGTATTTTGAGAGTAGGTTCCAGAAGAATACGTACTCTGATATCCGCCGGAAGATGAACCGGAAGAACGCTGCTTCGTAATTTGGTCATAAGCCTCATTGATTTCTTTCATCTTCTCCTGCGCCAGATCTGCGAGGGGATTATTTACGTAGTTGTCAGGGTGATACTTTCGCGCCAGCTCACGATACGCCTTTTTCACTTCATCATCGCTGGCATTCGGAGATATTCCCAACACTTTATATGGATCCATGCCTTGAACTCCTTTGTTTTGTTGTACCTTCCATCACGGACTCCGCCATTGCCGGAAGTCCCATATACAGTATATTTTTAATCACCGGATCACTTCGTCCAAGATCCAAGAGCTCCGACGCTGCGGCGGCCGTCTGCGCTGACTGCAAAAGCGTCAAACGCACGGCCTCCTTTGCTTCCGAAAGTCCTTCGGAAGTCTTCACCTCAAAACGCGCTACGATTGCATTGTAACTACCACTTTTTAAGTCATCCTGCAAATCATCCCAAGCGTCCGTTATGTAAACCCAGCGGCCCACATGATATAAAATCTGCTCCACAGGCCGTCGGATCTTCTCATCAGGGAGCCCAGCTGCAGCTTCCCACATCATCGCCGCAAAAGCGTCCGCCGCCCGGTCAAGCGACGGCGTGTTGGCTCGTTCCAGCGCGTCAAGTTGTGCGATTCCCTCTTCGACCGCCTTTGCAAAATCGGGAAGCTGTGTGCTTGCCTTGTGATATTTACGCCTTAAAAAATACGCTGTAAGGCGCGCTTTCATCGCATGCAAACCTTTTTCATCATGTGCGCTGTCGCGAAGTTTCCAATACGTTAAAATCACCGAACAATCTGCTGCAAAATCAAGCGCAAGATTTTCATTTACACATGCACGCTTTCGAAACATCGACGCCACGCATCGCTTTTGACAAGTCTTAATTCCACAACTCGTTACACCGGCCATTAACAGCGCTACAAAGCACATATCATAGCTCAGCAGCATTCTGCCGCCAAACCCGTACCGGGCTTTGAGCGTATGACACAGGCCACAGTACATAGCGCGGAAACTCTCGAAATCACGCACCCTCATCTCCGGTTTAAAAGGACGAACGTACCCGAACATATCACTTCAGTCCCCTATTCTCCTTAACATCAACAATGGTACAAGATGGCTTATCCAAGCACTTTTTGTTATAGTACCTCGCCACAAGAAAAGAGGCGGCACAACCTGCAAGCGCACAGATCACAGACCATGTGTTCTCCGCACCAAACGCCTGCATCGCGAAATACGCAGTCAAAAACACAACAAGCGGGAGTAAATAAACAAGTACGGCGGCCGTCATGACGATATTTGTCGCCGTCTCTACGATCACAGTCTGCCCCTCCTCCGCTCGAGCCGGATTATAGGCGTCTACATATAAAGAACGGCCTTCCGCACAAAAACCACAACCTTCACAGTCTCCAGTACATGCCGCCCCACGCTGTACCATAATACGGGCAACTTTTCCCCCGCGTATTACCAATGCTTCCTGCCGCAAACAGAGCCCTTACCTTTCGCCCGTCTCCATGACGTTAATAATTACACTATAGGTTCCACAGACATCATATCCACCAACGCTGATTTTAACCGTTGCCGGAACCAACTGACGTCCCTCTTGTAAGTCCACCTCAGACAAATCAACTGAAACACGGAAATTACTGGCGTCCACATTCGTCAGCTTGTCCGTCTGGCCGCGAACGGTAACTTCAAGGTTTGTCGTCTCCAAATCAACCACTGCCGTTTCCGGAACATTTTCCAATGAAATATTTGTCACGGCAAGTTGAATGGTATCTATATCCCGGAAAGAAACATGAACATTGACGGTTTCCACCTCTTCTTCATAAAAGCTGACACCTTCAGGGAGGGTCAACGGGAAATCCTGGTCATAGGTCAAAACAAAGTCACGTACACTCACTTCTCCAAGATTAATGGACTTTAAGGAACTGATATCCGATGCGCGGCCATAAACAACAACCTCAGCCGGATCATACGCTACCACAATGCTATTTTTCGGAACGCCGGCGCTTGCTACAACGCTTACCTCTACTGGAACAGCCTTGGACATATAAACCGGAATATCCACCTGCACCGTACTATCAATATGCCGGGTAAATTCGGACTCCAGTTCATTCCCCTCAGCGTCCGTGATCACATACTCACACGTAT
>URVL01000204.1 GCA_900551265.1 uncultured Eubacteriales bacterium
GGGCCGAGTTCCACAGAAGTCGCACCCGTATACATTTCGCCCGGTACACCATATCCGCTTGTATAAGAATATTCGTAATTTGCAAATACACGCTCTACAAGGCTTACATCGTCAAAGCCGAGCGCCGTGCCATCCTCGTTGTACACATGCTGTCCGGCGTTGCGTACCGACATACGAATCTGGTGCTGCGGCCCATAATATGTACCATAAGATGTTTTAACACCAGTTTTTTCGTAAACCTCTTTGGCCAGCGCATGGAAATCGTCCCAAGTGGGCTGTTCCGGCACCGTGATGCCCGCGGCGTCCAACATGGTTTTGTTGTAAACCAGACATGGTACGTTTACGCCCAGATTAAAAGCATAATACTGGCCGTCCACCTGTCCGCCGCTCAGATACACTTCCGGAATATCGGTCAGGTCAATGGTACCGTTGTCCACATAGGCATTCATCCCTTCCAGGATTCCTTTCTGTTGGAAAACAAGGAAGCGATCGTAATCCTGCTGCTGCAGTGCAGGAGCATTTCCGCCTGCCGCAAGCGCTGTAAGCTTATCCCAATATTCCTTGCCGGTAATCGGATTCAATTCAAATGTGACGTTCGGGTGCAGCTCTGTATATAGGTTGCACGCTCCTTCTGTGCGCTCAGTGCGCGTCTGGTTGCCCCACCATGAGAAGCTGAGCGTTACATCAGGTGCGGTTGCCGGTTCCCCGGCAGAACTAGAGACTGCCCCTTCACTTGAGGCGGGTTGTGTTGTGGAAGATGCATTTCCTCCGCACGCAGCAAGTATTGTACAGGCCATTACAATTGCAAGAAGAATCGCAAGATACTTTTTCATCGTAGCTCCTCCATTCTCTGGTCTCAATATTTGTGGTTCACTTACCGGGGATCTTCCCCATGTGTTCAGCATAACAGGTCATGGCTCAATTTTCAATAATTTTTTATTACAGCAATAAATATTTATAAAATGTGTCAAAAACCACTTTATCCGTTTGTATATTGTGCTAAATATATAAAAAAGTCTCATTAATATCGCTATTTATAATCATTTTATACATGTATACAAGTTTTTCGGTTTTCTTTAAGTAGAATTGCGCAAAAACTAGGAAATATGATATAGTAAAAGCACTAAAAAGAGAGCAGGTGTCCGTACATGGCAGACACTCATTACAATACCGATAAAATTTACCAAACACTGCGTCAGGAAATCATGCTCCTCACGCTGGAACCGGGCACGCTTGTAAGCGAAGGCGATATCAGCCAACGTTTTTCTGTCTCCCGCACTCCGGTGCGTGAAGTGTTCAAACGGCTGGAGCTGGAAGGGCTTTTGGAGGTCCGTCCCCAGCGCGGAACTTTCGTGAGCCGTATCCGCCTGGATTCTTTGTACGACCTGATGTTCATCCGCGAATCAGTGGAGCTTGCAGCCCTGACGGAGCTTTTGGCTCGTATTGAGTCACGCGGTATTTTCAAGTTGCGTCTCCAAATCATGGAACAGGAACAGCTGTTTGAGGCCGCACTGTCCCGTGAAGAATTTGTCCGGTCTTTTCTTCGTTTGGACAATATATTTCACCAAACGTTGTACGCTTTAGTGGACAGACGCGGTGTATGGGATTTTATTTCTACCACACGTCCGCATTACAATCGCTTTCGAATTTTGAACGATACGTTGAATCAACATGTGTGTTTGGATATCCTTGCGCGCCATCGTGATATTGTGGATGCTTTGGAAGCGCGCGATCTTCCGCATATGCAGGAGCTTTACAAGCGTCCTTTATACAACAGTACAGAAAATATCACACGCGTCGTACGCGCCTACCCGGAATTCTTTTGCTTAACTTCCAATGAATCCTGCTGATATTCCTCCTAAAAAATAGCTCGGGCTGCAAGGTCGGTAATATTAAAAACACCGTCGGCAATTGCAGTTCGGGCTTTTTGTTTTTTTCATTGTGAATAATCACAGTAAATTTTATTTTTTTTACACATATCGTATAAAAATTTCGGGACCTCCCTCTTTTAATTTGACAACTTGTATACAAGCGAATTATAATTTATTTGCGCAGAAATAATTTTTTATCTTTCGTGTGACGTAGAATGGAGGTATCCTATGAAAATGGTTCGTTTTGGCATTATTGGCACAGGGTTCATGGGCGGAAATCACGCTGCATGGCTGCACGCAGGCAATATCTCCGGTGCGTGTCTTACCGCGGTATGCGATATCGCTCCCGCACGTCTTGACTGGGCCAGACAGACGTTTGGGGATGAGGTCGCCATTTATCAAGACTACCATGAGCTTCTGTCCAGCGGCAAGGTGGATGCCGTACTCATCGCTACACCGCATTACCTGCATCCGGTCATCGCAATAGACGCGCTGGAGGCTGGACTGCATACGCTTGTGGAAAAGCCTGCCGGCGTATACACGCAAAAAGTCCGTGAAATGAACGCCGTTGCAGCTGCACATCCGAACTTGGTGTTCGGAATGATGTTCAACCAGCGTACCAATCCCCTTTACCGCAAAATTAAAGAAATGGTTTCCAGCGGTGAAATCGGCGAATTGCGCCACGTCAACTGGGTCATCACAAGCTGGTACCGCCCTCAAAAATACTATGAGCAAAGTGCATGGCGCGCCACTTGGGGTGGAGAGGGCGGCGGTGTGCTTGCCAATCAAGCGCCGCATCAGATTGACCTTTTGCAATGGATCTGCGGTATGCCCAGCAGTGTGAGCGCCCATCTGAAATATGGCTCACACAGAAAGATTACCGTTGAGGACGATGTCCTGGCCACACTAGAATATCCAAACGGCGCAACCGGGGTTTTTGTTACTTGTACGCATGATATCCTTGGAACAGACCGTTTTGAAATTTTTGGCAACAAAGGGAAAATCGTTATTGAAAACAGCAGAAAAGCCACGATTCGCATTCTTCGCCGCCCCGAAGAAGAACTGAATGCCACCCTCACTTTTGATGACGTACGCGCTTTGGTGCGCGGCACCGGCTCCGGGGAAAAGCTGTATGACGAGACCGTTCTGGATATTCCCGACCAGTGGGGCGTACAACATCAGCAGGTTCTTTCAAACTTTACCGATGCCGTGTTAAATGGTGTACCGCTGATTGCTCCGGGGCAGGAAGGGATCAAAGGACTGACACTTGCCAATGCGATGTATCTTTCCAGTTGGACCGGTCAGCCCGCTGCTATTCCATTTGATGAAAGCCAGTTTTACAGACTGCTTCAGAAAAAAATAGAACAGGAAAAGGAGGCATCCGTATGAATAACGGAAAAATTGCCCTGCAACTGATGACGCTACGCGAGGTGACAAGCTTCGGTGCAAAGGGTCTTTTACAAATTAGAGAAATCAAGGACAAAAAGATCTACGGAGTAGATGATGCGTTTCGGATGGTGAAAGAGTTGGGAATCAGCTATCTGGAACTTTCTAAAATATCCGTAACAGACGAGCTTGCGGAGGAGATGGCCGCTGCATGTCGCGCCTACGACATGCACATTATTGCCCCAGGTATTATCTATGAGCGCTATATGCCCGATGAACCCGGCGATCTTCTATCTACCGACTTTGACCGCATCGTCCGCCGTTGCAAACAGTTTGACGCGCATTATGTGCGGAACGGAATGCTCCCGCGCAGTTGTTTCAGCTCCTATGACGGTTATATGCGTGCTGCCGAAGGGTTCAACGAGTATGGGCG
>URVL01000205.1 GCA_900551265.1 uncultured Eubacteriales bacterium
TCGTCCAAAAGGTGGTAGATCCGGTATCCGGACATTTTTATTTTTTTCAGCGTAAGGATTGGGCGCCTACCACTTGCGAGTTTTCCAACGGACACGATATTGAGGGGAGCTGGTTGATGTGGGACACAGCGAGAGCGCTTGGGGAAGCGGAACTGTTGCAGCTCGTCGGGCCGGTTTGCGTTTGCATGGCTAGAGTATGTTCAGAGGTGGGCGTGACGGAAGATGGTGCGGTTATCTCCGAGGTTAACCCTCAAACAGGGAAAAAGACGCGCTATTGGAGTTGGTGGGAACAGACGGAGGCGGTAGTAGGCTTTTTAAACGCATGGGAAATGACGGGAGAAAGCCATTTTTTACAGATTTCCAAAAAGATATTAGATTTTACGCTGAGGCATTTTGTCGATAAGGCTGGGGGGGGCTGGTTCCCCAGGCTGAACGCTGAAACAAATTGTCCTTGGCCGGATCAGTGCAAAGCGGATTATTGGATTGGGCCTTACCATAACGGTCGGATGTGTATGGAATTGATGGAACGCTGCGATCATGGAAAAACAGGAGAAGTTGAAAATGAGAATTTTGATTTCTAATATCGAAAATGAACTCGGCAGAAAGCTGGCTGCTGATTTTGCGGGCTGGGGCTTTGATGTGTATGCGCTCGCCTGCAACAAAGCAGCAGAAAAGCTTTCAGGAGTTGCCTACTTGCCATATGATCCGAGTAAAGAGACGGATATGGAGGAACTGATTGGCTTTATGGCGGCTGTCGGCAATTGGGACGCTTTGGTGGTTTCACCGCGGAGAATACAAGCAATGCATATTCTTTTGGAGGACGAACGCAGGTTTCAAGCGTTGTTTGACCACCATGTAAAAACGGCTTTTCTTCTCACGAAATATGTAGGGCGATATTTTGCCAAGCAGGGTCGGGGAAGCGTAATTTACATAGGCTCTTTCCATGATGAAAAACCAACAGGGGCGAGTTTGCCGTTCAGTTGCTCAATGGGGGCGATAAAAATGCTGCACCGAGAGGCCGCCATACAAATGGCAGGTCGGGGAAATGCATATATCTTGCTGGAAGTTGGGCCGATGGAACAGGATGTTGAAAAGATGCGCGGAACCATTTCCCCTCTTTATGACCACACGAAGGATTGTATCCCGCGCCGGGAATTGATTAGAGAAGGGGAGATATCCCAAACTGTAAAGAAGCTAATAGGAGACAGTTCGTTGAATGGCAGTGAAATACGGGTGGATGCAGGTTTTTTGCTGCATTATGAAGTAAGGAAATAAGGGGTGCCGTGATGGATTTGCAACTTACAGGGAAAAAAGCGCTGGTCACAGGTTCTGGAAAAGGGATTGGGAGGGGGATCGCACTAGCGTTGGCGAAAGAAGGTGTTCATGTTGCGGTGAACTATCAATATAACGAGGATACCGCAAAGGAGACCATGGCGATGCTAAACCAATGCGGGGCCAAGGCTGTTCTGTTGAAAGGGGACGTTTCCTCTGCCGAGGGATGCCGCCAACTGGTGGAAAGCGCCGCGCGGCAGCTTGGAGGTTTGGACATCCTGGTTAACAATGCGGCGCTTCAATTAAACCGGAGGTTTGAGGATTGCACGGAAGAAAATTATCGCCTCATTATACAGACAAACCTGTTTGGATATTGGAATTGCATCAAGTACGCGGTTCCGCATTTGGAGAAAAGCGCGGGAGGGAGAATCATATGCATTTCTTCCGTCCATGCCAAAAGGCCGACTGGCGTCGATCCGCTATATGCAATGTCTAAAGGGGCAATCAAAATGCTGGTGCGGGAAGCGGCGATCAGGTTAGCGTCAAAAGGGATTACCTGTAATGAAATTTTGCCGGCGGTTGTCGATATTGAATTTAAAACACAGGTAAAGGGTTCTCAAGAGTGGAATTTAAAGGCGATACACAGGGACAGGGAGTACCGAGGCTATCCGGTCGGACGATTCGGGCGCCCGGAGGACATTGCCAATGCCGTATGCTATTTCGCGGGAGTCCAGGCGGAGCACATCACCGGCGCGAGCCTTAGGATAGACGGAGGGGCCATGCTTGTTTAGCCGGGCGGCGGTTACTAGTTTACTATATGAGGGTTGCTGAAACCATAAGCTCAATACCTGCTAGATGGTGTCGTCAATAAGAATGTGATATAATAGTCCTCAAAGAAAAAGGGGGGGGGCAGAAAAATGACAGCAGAACAGCAGCGGCATGACATCAATGACAAAGCGCGGGAGAAAATCAGACCGCACACCATCGGTGAAAAAGGGACACGAGGAGGCAACGCCCGGGATACTCGGCAATTTATCAACGGTGTATTCTGGATACTGCGTACTGGAGCACCTTGGCGGGACTTGCCAGAGACGTATGGAAACTGGAAAAATGTACACCGCCGGTTCTGCCGGTGGCGTGACAAGGGAGTCTGGGAGAAGATTCTGGAGGCCCTGGGGGACGACACTGACTTTGAGTGGTTGATGATCGACGCCAGTCATGTCAAGGTACATCCTGATGCCGCTGGAGCACGGGGTGGGAATCAGGCAATGAGTCGTACAAAAGGGGGCTCAACACCAAGATACATTTGGCCGTGGATGCGCATGGTATGCCGGTGCGATTCTTTATCACTTCTGATACCACAGCGGATTGCACAGTTGCAGCACGGTTGATTGAGGGGTTCCAGGCAGAATATCTTCTGGCCGATCGCGGTTATGATACAGACGCGATCATTCTTCAGGCGATGGAACAAGACATGATTCCTGTCATTCCCTCAAAGAAAAATCGGAAACAGTTACGTGAATACGACGAATATCTCTACAAAATTCGACATCTCGTTGAGAATGCTTTCCTGCTCCTCAAAAGATGGCGCGGTATTGCGACGCGCTACGCTAAAAATCTTGCTTCTTTCGTCGCCGCCGTCCAAATCCGTTGTATTGCCATTTGGTTGCTCATTTATTGACGACACTATCTAGAAAGGTTGAATACTAAAACATGAAAAAATTTGCTGAAGACGCCTTGAACTACGTGAATACATATTCCAAACCTAGCGAACTGAAAATTACAGATATGCGTTTTGCGCACGTAGAGTCTTCCTCCGTCCATTGCATATTGCTGAAGCTTTATACCAATCAGGGGCTGGTTGGCATGGGTGAAATCCGCGACGGTGCAAGCGCTACTTACGCGGCAATGCTGAAAAGTAGAATCCTTGGGGAAAACCCCTGCGATGTCGATTACATTTTCCGCAAAATCAGGCAATTTGCCGGGCCCTCGCGGCAAGGCGGAGGGGTGAGCGGAATAGAAATCGCCCTGTGGGATCTGGCGGGCAAAGCTTACCAAATCCCGGTTTACCGGATGCTGGGCGGGAAATTTCGAGATAGCCTTCGGATGTATTGCGACCACGGAAGGACGCCCCCGGAAGAAAGAATGGACGGTACGGCTCAAGGCATGGCTTTAAAAAAACGAATGGACCGTTTTCAAATGAAAATGTGTAAAACAATTTTGGGTATAGAGGATATCCAGAAATTGTATCCGAACGAAGCAATTTTGAGCGGGCCGCCCGATTATCTGGCACAAATTAAGAGGGAGGCGGAAAATACAACGCACAGGGACAGTGCAACAGGGTTGGCTGCGGTGAAAGACAAACCGTTTCTTCGTAAAAAGGAAGATTTCAGATACGTTTCCCATCCGCATA
>URVL01000206.1 GCA_900551265.1 uncultured Eubacteriales bacterium
AGAGATCGTTCTCTCCGGGTGCCAGGGAAGGTGCGGCCTGCGTCCATTTTATAACCGGACGGAAAAACAGCTTGCAGAGGAAGCGATGGCAAAGCTGGGAATCAGCGAACTCAAAACGCGCTGTTACCGAGAGCTTTCCGGCGGGCAGCAGCAGCGAGTCCTACTCTCCCGCGCCCTGTGTGCGACCCGGAAAATGCTACTGCTGGACGAGCCTGTTTCCGGGCTTGACCCAAAGGTGAGCGCCGAATTGTATCATATCATTGAGGACTTGAACAGCAGGGACGGCATCACGGTTATAATGATCTCCCACGATATAGAGACCGCCATTCAATACGCAAGCCATATCCTGCACATTGGAAAAAAACTGTTTTGGGGGACGACGCAGGATTATCTTGAAAGCGAGGCAGGGCGCGTCTTTTCCGATCCACAAAGGGGGGATGACGCATGACCGCTATACTTGATAAGCTAACTCTCTACTTTCAATATCCCTTTGTCCGCTATGCGCTGATTGTCGGCGTGCTGATAGCCCTGTGTTCTTCGCTGTTGGGCGTGACGCTGGTACTCAAGCGGTTTTCGTTTATCGGTGACGGGCTTTCCCATGTGGCATTTGGCGCGATGGCGATTGCGGCGGTTTTGAATCTGACAAACGATATGCCGCTGATCTTGTGTATTACGGTCGGCTGTGCGGTGCTGCTCCTGCGGAGTGGACAGAACACCAAAATCAAAGGGGACGCGGCGATTGCGATGCTCTCCGTTGGCGCTCTTGCCATAGGGTATCTGCTGATGAATTTGTTCTCCACCTCAACCAATTTGACGGGCGATGTATGCAGCACCTTGTTTGGCTCAACTTCGATTCTGACCTTGACCCAAACGGAGGTGTGGCTGTGCGCTGTGCTGTCCGTAATCGTTGTGGCTGTATTCATTCTGCTCTATCACAAGATTTTTGCGGTCACATTTGACGAGAGCTTCGCAAAGGCCAGCGGAACAAAAGCAAGTGTCTATAATCTGCTGATTGCGGTCATCACCGCCGTGATCATTGTGCTGGCTATGAATCTTGTGGGCTCCCTTTTGATCTCCGCGCTGGTGATTTTCCCCGCGCTCTCTGCTATGCGGATGTTCAAGAGCTTTCGCAGCGTTACGGTTTGCTCAGCCATCCTCTCGGTGTGCTGTGCGGCGTTTGGGATCATCATCTCCATTCTTGCCGGAACACCTGTCGGCTCAACGATTGTAGCAGTCGATATTGTGGCGTTTGGTATATTCTTTTTTGCCGGAAAAATCTGCGGAGGTATGAAATGAAAAAGTTGATGTGTGCCTTTGCAGTGCTGTTAATGGTGCTGTTACTCGCCGCCTGTGGAAATGATACAGAAACGACAACTCCCGCGCCCTCAATCCACCCCAGTTCTATCAGTACCCAGAATAGTTCCGATTCGGAGATAATAAATGAGCCTGCAAATAATGTGACGGATAACAACGAAAGTGTTAGGCAAAAGGGAGATGTCGATCTTACGACTCTGAGTAGTACGATGATTTATGCGGAGGTTTATAACATGATGGTTACTCCCGATAATTACATCGGTAGAACCATAAAAATGAGCGGGCAATTTGCGGTCTATGCGGAAACAGAATCTGGGCCATACTATTACGCCTGTGTCACAGCAGACGCGACGGCTTGCTGCCAACAAGGAATTGAATTTGTACTGGCAGACGAGGGCCTTACTTATCCAAAGGATTATCCGGAATTGGGCGCAACAATTACCGTTACCGGAGAGTTTCAAACCTACGAAGAAAATGGGTATTTGTACTGCCATTTAGTAGAAGCATACTTTGATTAAGCATAGGCCTTTCGCATCTTGTCACTCAATTAAGAAAGGCAACCATGAACAATGAGGGAAATGCCGTGTGGATATATTGTCCACTTTGCAAAAGTAAGACAAGAGATAGGATTCGGGACGATACAGTATTAATTAACTATCCTCTTTATTGTCCAAAGTGTAAGCAAGTAACCCTTATAAACGCGGAAAAGCTAAATATATCCGTTATCAAAGAGCCGGGCGCATAGACGCAGAGCCGATAACACGCTGATTGTTGCGTGCTGTCGGCTCTTTCTTTTGTTGAATGGGATTTGTCCGCCGTACTCTCTTTTAGTCACAAGATAATTAGAGGGATTAGAGGTGTGTTGCGGCATAAAGGAGAACGCCGCTATGTTATATTTTAGTCCCTAACAAACTCAACCACTCAAAAAAAGCCTTGTTTTAGCATGGGAAGATTGCGGTCCTCCACATGAAATTTTATTTCGCATAACAAGAAATCAGAGCGTCCTCACAGTGCTTTTCTGTGCGGGCGCTTTTGTTTTCCCTTGTGCCTGCTTCGAGACAAAGTGTCCCGAAGTCCCGGCCCAGCGGGACAGACCCCGGTGCCGATCCCCGCCGCCTCCACTTCTGATTTTCCCCTGTTCCCCCGGCACAAATCAGAAATGGAGGTCATTCAGAATGACAACGATCAATTTGCGGGACTTTTACCCGTGGTACATATCCGACGAGTTTGTTGAAGTAACCGACGAGGTGGCCGCCGAGCTTCGTGCGGACAAGCTCTATGAGGCCGCCCATACCGAGCGCGTTCGGCGCAACAAGGCGTACTATTCCCTCGACTGTGACGACGGGATCCAGTATTCTGCCTGTGTGCATGAGCCCTCTCCGCAGACGCTCATCGAGCGCATGGAGAGGTTTGAGCGCCTTTGCCGCGCTCTCAATTCTCTGCCCGAAATACAGGGCTGCCGGATCGATGCTTGCATCATTCTCGGCAAGAGCATGACCGAGATAGCCGAAAGGGAAGGTGTAAGTGTAAAGTCTGTTTCCGTTTCTATTCAGCGCGGACTTGCATCTATGAAAAAGTTTTTGAAAAACTTTTGAGTGCAAGGGTAAAAAACATCCCCCCTGCATGGTGGTATATGAGAGGTAGTTAAACCTCTCCGCAAAAGACCAGCGGCGGCCCCGAGCATAGCGCGGGGAGCCTGGCGGCGGGCGCGCCATGACTTCCTCCACGGGGACGAGCGATCAACGCCAGCGCCGCAAGTGGGCCGGGCCATCCCACGGCCACGATCCGCAACAGGGCAGGCTGGCCGCCTGTCCCTCCGGGCCGCCGCAGCTTTTGCGTGGGAGCGCCGCGCCGAGTATTGTTGTCTTATGACAGGTCAAGGAAATGAGCGCGGCGTTCCCTAAATCATCATAAGGCCCTTGTGGGCTTCGAGACATTTTGTCCCAAAGTGGAGCAAGGCGAAAAAGCGGTATCTTCGGATTCCGCCTTTTTGCGTTTCTCCACAGGACAAGGGGGAGCCGGATCACTTTCAACGACTTGTGAAGGAGGCATTTCAATGGAAAACACAAGGCGCAGCACAATTTTTGCCATTGACGGCTACGAGGTGTCAGCCAGCTTTGCGGATGACCGCAACACAACGGCGCTTCATCATGCGAAGCAGATATTGCTATCTTCTTTTGCGAACAATACGCCTAATTCCTCTAACAAAGGCATCCTTGCAATCCTCCCCGAACAGAGGGATAATAATGATGAGGGAAGTCCCTATGTACCTTGCTACGAAAATAGGTAGCGAGGTCGTGTACTTTGACAAACAGGTTTTCAACGCCTCATGAAAAACCAT
>URVL01000207.1 GCA_900551265.1 uncultured Eubacteriales bacterium
GCCATAAAAAAACGTCGCTTTTCACAAAGAAATAGCGACGTTTTAGTGTAGGTTGGCTCGGTTTTGTTGTGTTTTATGATTATGCCCTTGTATAAAAACCTAAAGGAAAGGTAAAATCAAAACTTATGCAGGTGTGTGTCGTGATTAACAGCATTTATGCGGTTGGTGCAATCGCAATTATCGCTATGAATTTTATAACAAGGATTGGCGGGTGATGATATGAAAAAAATTCTGACTGTTTCACTGCTCTCCTTGTGTCTGCTCTTTATCATCACGGGGTGCAGCGGCGATCATGTAAAAGATAATGTCATAGACGGCTTTAATGATATGCTCCAGCATTTCAGCAAATATGCCCTTACGGATGAAAAAGATTTGCAGGGTGATAAGACCAAAGGTGAGGATACCTATACCGGCTCTTATGTGGCAGACTACGAGGACTTTCATGGGAAAGAGTACATTTTCGGCGGCACAGCTCTGGAACGGGACAAAGGCAGTGATCTCACTGTCACTTATGAGCTGACGGTTGATTCCGGCACAGTTCGATTTTACTGGCGAGATAAAGAAGAGGAAAGAATCATCGCCGATACAAGCGATACTGGCACATATTTCATTACCCTTGATGAAGGCGACAATTATCTTACTTTGGAGGGCGATGATTTTTTCGGTTCATTGCAGGTGACTGTGGAATGATTTCCAAGTCAAAAAAGGATTACCAAGGCCATTCTCAAAAGTCGCAGGACCTTCAAGCCGGACCTCTACGGTTTTTTTATGGCTTCAGTTTCTTTTAAGTACATTCTCAAAAGACGGGAATTGATTGCTCACGTTTTTTCTTTTGTACGGCTTTCATTTATTTACCAAATCGAAACTTGCGCGACGGCTTCACTGCTTAGCTGAAGCAGCAGGATTGAAGCGTATTTACAATACACGGATTGAAATTTTGGGATAGGGCAATAGGCTTTCGAGTATCTTCGGGCAGATAATGAGCTGAAGCCGAATATGAGACGGATGGCGGGAATCATTGATAACTTGCATATTACAACAATCGTCTAACGATGGAGTCCGATTGACGAAAGCGGTTTTTTTGTTTATAATAAATTAATGCTTTCTACATACCAAACCTCAAAATCGTGTGGTATCATTTCAAAAAACAAAGAATCTGCTCTAGTTAGGCTTCTATTTATTGACAAACTTTTGATGAAGGTGTATAGTTATAAAGGTTGTGGAATTTTTAAACCGGTATATCCGGTACTGCTCATATTGAAAGGAGTCAAAACAAATGGAATTTAAAAACACCTATTTGCAGGGCGTGTATGATGCTGTTGCAAAGCGTAATGCAAACGAGCCTGAATTTCTGCAGGCGGTCGGCGAGGTACTGGAATCGTTAACGCCTGTTGTCGAGCGTCGTCCGGATATCGTGGCGGCGGGTGTCATCGATCGTATTGTGGAGCCGGAGCGCATGATTATGTTCCGTGTGCCGTGGGTGGACGACCAGGGCAAGGTACAAGTTAACCGCGGCTTCCGCGTACAGTTCAATTCTGCAATCGGACCGTACAAGGGCGGACTTCGTTTCCATCCGTCTGTAAACGCTTCGATTCTGAAGTTCCTGGGTTTTGAGCAGATTTTCAAAAATTCACTCACCGGACTTCCCATGGGCGGCGGCAAAGGCGGCTGTGATTTTGATCCAAAGGGTAAGTCTGATGCAGAAGTTATGCGTTTCTGTCAGAGCTTTATGACGGAACTTTTCAAGCATATCGGACCGGATACCGATGTTCCGGCTGGCGATATCGGCGTTGGCGGACGTGAAATTGGTTATATGTATGGCCAGTACAAGCGTTTGACTGATACGCATACCGGCGTTTTGACCGGTAAGGGCCTGACTTATGGCGGTTCTCTTGCCCGTAAAGAGGCGACTGGATATGGCCTTTGCTACTTTACCCGTGAGATGCTGGCAGGCGCCGGGAACTCCTTCGAAGGGAAAAAGGTCGTCATCTCCGGCTCCGGCAATGTTGCAATTTACGCAACGGAGAAGGCTACGGAGCTTGGCGGTACGGTAATCGCATTGAGCGACTCCAACGGCTACATTTATGATCCGGATGGCATTAAGCTGGATGTCGTGAAGGAAATCAAGGAAGTCCGTCGCGGCAGAATCAAGGAATATGTGGATGCTGTGCCGGGTGCGACATATACCGAAGGGTGCCGTGGCATCTGGACAATCCCGTGTGACGTTGCACTTCCCTGTGCTACGCAGAATGAACTCGATCTCGACGGCGCCAAGGCGTTGATTGCAAATGGCTGTATTGCCGTAGCAGAGGGTGCAAATATGCCGTCTACGCCTGAAGCGGTTGAGGCCTTTAAAGCGGCTGGCGTTCTCTTTGGACCGGCGAAAGCTGCAAATGCCGGCGGCGTTGCAACTTCCGGCCTGGAGATGTCGCAAAATTCCATGCGCATGAGCTGGACTTTTGAAGAGGTCGATTCGAAGCTCGACGGCATTATGGTGAACATTTATAAGAATGCATACGCCGCTTCAGTGGAGTACGGTGACGCGGGCAACCTGGTGATGGGTGCGAATATTGCAGGATTCCTGAAAGTTGCGGAGTCCATGCTGGCTTATGGTATTGCGTTCTGATTATATCGAATTAATGATTTTCTGAAAAGAAATGTGCGAAGCCCGTCCTGCATGTACGCAGGACGGGCTTATTTTATATGCCGAAATGAATCACAAAGCAGCGCATCTGTTCTGCCTGTTCCACCAGAGCTGTAAGTTCCGTAAGCCCGTGTCGTGCCGCAGCGGCACGCAGACGCGGCAGGGAATCGGGTGGTATGAGTGTAATCCCTGCTTCATCAAAACCATATGCGGGCCAGGAAATACGCTGAAAATACGTAGGTAGATCCTGCAGTTCGAGAAAGAGCCCACAGCTGTCGATCAAACTCATATCTACCCGAATACAGCTAAATTTTTCCGGTGTATATTCAAAATATGCATGACGTTGTTCTTCGTGGGTGGATAAAATACCAAATTCGTGATATGCCATATCAGGTAAAAATCGTAAACATGACAGGAATTGTAATAATGGAAAGTACATGGGATATTAAGGCAATTCCCGCCCCCAACTTCGTGTCTCCGCCGTAGGACGACGGAATAATAACCGTATTGAGCCCCATTGGCATGCAGTAGGCGCATAGCGCACAAATGAGAATGCTGCCTGAAAAACCAAGCAGTTTCATAATGCCCGCCATAAGAAAAGGGATCACAATCAAACGAAAAAACACAGCTAAATAAATGCGTTTATTTGTCAAAAGAGACTTAAATTCAAATGTTCCAATAATAAATCCGGTCAGGAGCATGGCGCCGGGAGACATACAGGCAGCGGCGGAGGAGAGTGCTGAGGAAAGAAAAGCCGGCATTGTTAAGCCACTGAGTCCCAAAATCGCGCCGATAAACAAATAATGCATTGGCATGGGATAGGTCTCCGTTACATATAGCAGCCCTTTAGAGAATGCCAGCATACCAAACAGGCCGCCGGCGATAACCGCGCAGAGAAAGACCAGATTGTGTTTTGGATGTCGGAAAAAG
>URVL01000208.1 GCA_900551265.1 uncultured Eubacteriales bacterium
CCACATTTCGGTATGGAGTGCGTACATCATGTCCACGCGGACGACGTCGCACAGGTTTTTTTCCGCGCAATTCAGCGCCGCACCGCCGCACTCGACCAGGATTTTCTCGCCGTAGCGCCGCAGGCTATGACCCTGCGTGGTTTTGCCGAGTCCATGTACGCCTGGTTTGGGAAAGAGCCGAACATTGCATATCTGCCCTGGGAGGCCTGGAAAAAAACAGCCGGAAGCCAGGCTTTCATCAACAGTACCTACAGTCATCTGGCGCACAGCGATAATTACAGCTGTGAAAAGGCGCGCCGCATACTGGGTTATGCGCCGCGCTACACCATCCTGCAGGCCGTGTGCGAATGCGTCTCGTCCATGATTGCCCGCGGCGTCATCAACGTATCGTAAGGGAGGATTTACATGAAAAAAGCAGTTGTCATAGGAGCCACAGGGCACGTCGGCACCTATCTCGTGCCGCGCCTGGTCCGTATGGGCTATCAGGTAACGGCCGTTTCCCGCGGCACAAGAGATCCCTATACGCTGTTTCCTGAGTGGCATGAGGTAGAACGCGTCCAGCTCGACCGTCTGGCGCTTGAAAAGGCAGACGGTTTTGGCTGCAAAATTGCCGCCATGAATCCGGATGTCGTAGTTGACATGATCAGTCTGGACTATCACAGCACGATTGAGACGGTGGAGGCTTTAAAAGGCGCCAATGTATCGCACTATCTGTTTGCCTCCTCCATTTGGGAGCACGGCGCCTCCTTTACCGTCCCGGCAGACGAAGATACGCCCCGCAAGCCTATCGACGATTACGGGCGCGATAAAATCCGGAGTATCGAATACCTGCACGGCGAATATGAAAAGCACGGATTCCCGTATACCGCTGTTATGCCCGGGCATATCTCCGGCCCCGGCTGGACCTGTATCAATCCCACCGGCAATCATGACCCGTCTGTATTCACCGCCATTGCGCACGGCGAGCGCATCTACGTTCCGAATTTCGGCGTCGAGTGCGTACATCACGTTCATGCAGACGACGTGGCGCAGGTGTTCGAGCTCGCCATCCGCCACCGCGACGCAGCACTTGACCAGGATTTCCTCGCCGTGGCGCCAAAAGCAATTACGCTGCGCGGTTATGCCGAGCATATGTATGAGTGGTTCGGGAAAGAGGCCAACATCGAATACCTTCCATGGCCCGAATGGGTGAAAGTAACGGCAGACGAAGAAAAAATCAACCGTACCTGGCGCCATATCACGCACTGCAACAATTACTCCTGTGAAAAAGCGCGCCGTATCCTTGGATATGTGCCGCTGTACAGCGGCATGGATGCCGTCCACGAGGCCGTCCGCTCCATGATTGACCGTGGCGTTGTCGAAACTGATTGAATTATGATCAAAAAAAAGGGGGGATACTTATGAAAGAAAAGATTCTGCTTGCGCACGGATGGCATATCCGCAGTCTTGAGCCTGCGAAGACAATCAATCCCTCTGCCATTGCACAGGAGGCTTTCGACGCCTGGCTTACCGTTCCGGAAGTACCGGCCGAAGTTCACGACATTCTCCTGGCGCATGGCAAGCTGGATCCGGAATACCAGATCGGCTGGTGCGAGAGCTCAGCATGGGTGACAAAGCTTGATTGGCTTTACCGTCTTGATTTTACCTGTGAGACGCCCGGCGTACGTACCTATCTTCGTTTTGGCGGGCTTGATACCTTCGCCGATATCTATTTAAATGGAACGCTTATCGGTACGCACAATGACTTTTACGTCTCCGATCTGATCGACGTCACCGACGTCGTTGCCGCACAAAACACGCTGGTTCTCCACTTTCACAACGCGCTTGGCGTTCTCGACGCCATGGATCAGCCCAAATAGTGGGCACATTTAGACAAATTCAAGCTGCTGCGTAAATCCAGACACGATTTTCCCTCCTATGAAGGCGAAGGCAGTTCCTATCAGGGAATTGTTGGTTATCATACCCCCACCGGCATCTATGAACCGGTTGAACTGATTCTGGCAGATGAAGCGGAAATTACCTGCGACGATATCCGCGCCACCTTGCGTGAGGATCTTGTCACAGGCGCGTTGCGCGTGACACTGGACGGTGTCTGCCATCGTCCCGGCGATCTTGCCATACAGGTAAAATTATATGCCCCAGACGGTACGCTTACCGGCGAGGCTGCCGGGCGTGCATGGGGCGAAGAGATAAATCTCCCTGTTGCGTCCCCGCAGCTCTGGTGGCCTGCCGGTTATGGCGAACACCCGCTTTATCGCGTTGAGGTTGCCGTTTTCCTTGACGGCCGCCTGTGCGACAGCGTTACAAAGCATGTCGGTTTCCGCCGTATTGAGCAGCGTTACTCAATGGGCTTTCAAATTAACGGAAAAACGATCCGTCTCTGGGGCGGCTGTATGGATCCCTTCCAGGCTTATACCTATGTCTGGCAGCACGACCGTGCCTGGCGCATCCTGGACATGGCGGTAAACGCCCATGTCAATACGCTGCGGCTATGGGGCGAGGGCGGCATTCCTTACCGCGACGAGTTTTATGACGAATGCGACCGCCGCGGCATCCTCATCTGGCAGGAATTTTTCCATGGACACGGCATGTTCCCGGATTCTGAAGAATACCGGCGCCTTTACCGCCGGGAGGGACGCGAGCTGATTCTGCGCCTGCGCCACCATGCCTGTCTTTTCATGTGGTGCGGTGGAAATGAGAGCGTCATGGGCTCGGAGTTCTACTTCCGGGATATGCCTGTCATCGGCAAAGTCGTCTTACAGGAAGACTATCCCGCGCTGCTTGCAGAGCTTGATCCCGGCCGCTACTATCACCTCTCCTCTCCCTCCGGCGGCGAATGGGCCAACGATCCCCGTACCGGAGACTATCATACTTACGATTGTATCTGGCAATATCCGTTTCACGAATATCCCAACTTTATCTCAGAGGACATCCGTACCTCTCCGCCGGTGCTGCACAGCCTGAAACGCATGATCCACGGCGACGTGTGGCCGGACGGTTACGACGGTAAGTTTTCTTTTGGCGATCGTTTCCCCATGCCGGAAAACTGGATGCAGCGTTCCAACCATGGCGCGCAGGGCCACGTCAAAACCGGGCCTTACTGGGAATATTATGACGCAGATAACGCGCCCGATCACATTTACCGTTTCGGTGCGTCCTATGCCCAGGTGCTGCGAGATAACATCGAACGGATTCGAATGGGAGGTCCAACGGATCACCTCCCACCGGCGCTGCGTTCCAAAGGACATCTTTCCTGTAAATTTAACGATACCTGGCCGAAATGTTACTGTGCCACGATCGACTATTTTCATGAGGGATTCCATCCTTATTATGCCACGCTGCGCGGCTATGCGCCCTGCCGCGATCAGGAAGCGGTGGTGGCCGCAAGCGGCTACGATCCTGAGCGCGATCTGGGCAACCCAGCCGATTCCATCTTCTGCGCCCACGGCGCGGGCTTTACTGTCAAATGGAACGAAGTCAATCGCTATATGCACCTGCACCCCGAGCAGGCGGATCGGGCTGACGCGGCGCAGGATGCGCCCAGC
>URVL01000209.1 GCA_900551265.1 uncultured Eubacteriales bacterium
TTATATTGCTAGGCGGAGACCTCTTTCTAAGACTTACGCATATCACATTTCTGTAGTATTGGCTTTTGGTAGGCGGATACCTCGATCTCAGAGATACGCCAATCACAGCACTGCCGGAAGGGCTAGCGGTAGGCGGATACCTCGATCTCAGCGGTACGCAGATCACAGCACTGCCGGAAGGGCTTACGGTAGGAGGCAGTCTCGATCTCAGACGTACGCCAATCACCGCACTGCCGGAAGAATTGAAAGTTGGCAGCTATATATTCTCCAACAATCCAAACATAAAAAAGCTGCTGAAGCACGTGCTGAAAGACGGCGACTATGTACCGGGAAAATACCTGTATGCAGACGGGATTCTCACGCACGTCAAAAACCGCCGGAAATCCGGCGCATATACGTATTACCTCGGAAAAATCAAGGGCAGGAACGTCGTGTCGGACGGTACATACTGGGCGCACTGCCGTACCTTACGGGAAGGCGTTGCGGACTTGCTGTATAAGCACGCGGCGGACAGGGGCGCGGAGCAGTACCGCCATTTGACGCTGGACAGCGTACTTCCGTTTGACGAGGCCGTTACGATGTATCGCGTGATTACAGGCGCGTGTCAGGCAGGGACGCAGCAGTTTATAGAACGCCTTCCGGAATTGAAAGAAGCATACAGCGTGCGGGAAATGATCGAGCTGACCAGAGGGCAGTACGGCGCGGACAAGTTCGCAGAGTTCTTCGGCGCATAGGAGGAAGGAAGCTATGACAAGAAGCATAAAGCCGGTAGCGGCGTCCATCGGTGGGGTGGAAATTGTGGTGACGCCCGCGGCGCGGCGTAAGGTACGGCGCATGGCGCGTGCTGCGGCGGTGGCTGGCGGGTACGCGGCAGGGATTGCGGCAGTGGTATGTACATTAGTAGCAGTCGTACAGAGTGCACTTTTGTGGCCTGTGATGTTATGCGGAGGCGTGGCGGCGTGGGTTGCCTGGAGGTGCAGAAAGTGAAAATTGGGCTGATCGATGTAGATGGGCACCATTTTCCAAATCTCGCATTAATGCGCCTTTCGGCCTATCATAAGTCGCGCGGGGACACTGTGGAATGGTGGTGGGGTTGGGAACACTACGATGTTGTTTATAAGTCTAAGGTGTTTTCTGATACCTATACACAGGATATTCCAGACCCTGTTAATGCTGACATTGTTATCAAAGGAGGCACAGGCTATGCAATTAAGACTAAAAATGAAATCGAAACTTATGACAAAGCACTCGATCCTGATCTGCCTCCGGAAATAGAGCGTATGATACCAGATAGCAGTATTTATCCTAAGTATTCCTATTGTATCACTATGACAAGCCGTGGATGTCCACGAGGATGCCCGTGGTGTCATGTCGGAGCGAAGGAGGGAAAACAAGCTTATAAGACCGGAAATCTGTACGATTATTACCAGGGGCAAAAAGAAATCGTATCACTGGATGCAAACTTGACAGCCTGTCCAGATAAACGAGATTTATTTGATCAATATGCGGAGACTGGAGCGTTAGTGGATTTTTCTCAGGGGTTAGATATCCGACTACTTAACGGATATGACATTGATGCATTAAACCGTATGCGAATCAAACAATTGCATTTTGCATGGGACAATCCCCACGAAGACTTGAAATCCCGATTTGCGGACTACGCAAAAGCGGCCAGACACAAACCGCATGGTGCGTATGCGTCGGTATATATCCTGACGAACTACAATAGTACAATGGAAGAAAACCTGGAACGAATTTATACATTACGCGATATGGAGTATGATCCGGACGTGCGCATATACAATAAATCGCACGCGCCTTATGAATTATTACGCTTACAAAGGTGGTGTAATAACCGGTATATTTTTAAAAAATGCAGAAGGTTTGAGGATTATTATGACTAAACTATTCACAGTGCTGTTTACGGCAACGGTGCTCTTGTCGCCCATACCTACATACGTACCGGACGAAACCGACGTAACGGCGCTGGCGCAGATGGCGTACGGCGAGGCGCGAGGGCTTGCGGACTACGAAATTGCGGCGTGCATGTGGGTGGCGCTCAACCGTCTCGACCACGGCGGTTACGGCGATACGGTGACGGAAGTCGTCGCCGCGCCGGGGCAGTTTGCCGGGTACAGCGCGCAGAACCCTGTAGACGAAGAGCTTGCCGCAATCGCGCGCGACGTGCTGACGCGGCACGACGCGCAGCAGCGGGGCGAGGACGTCCCGCGCGAGATCGGACGGGAATATTTGTGGTTCTCCGGCCGCGACGGCCATAACTGGTTCCGCGCCGCCTACGACGGCGCAGCGGTGCTCCCGCAGGAGGTGTAAGGGAAAATGCGGCTAAAAGTTGATTATAATCACTTGTTAGATGAAATCTTTGATGTATTAAATCATTCTACTTATGCGAAAAGAACAGGATTAGATCACAGTATTACTATAGGGCTGCAAGTGGTTAATGAATATATCAAAGATATTGCAAAACATGCGATTTCATCGGGTAATGAAAATCTAATAGAACTATTGATGGGTTTGCATGTGATTACAGAAATAGAACACAAAGACGAGGTGTAAAGTAACATGCCGCTATTAAACTACACAACGAAGGTTGACGTCTACACGACAATCGGCGCAATACAAGGGCAGCTTGTACGGCACGGAGCGCGCAAGATCATGCAGGATTACGACGGGCAGGGGCGTATTACATCGTTGTCATTTCTGGTGGATACGCCTGCCGGGCCGCAGGGAATCCGGCTGCCTGCAAACGTGGACGCCGTACACGCGGTGCTGCAAAGACAGAAGGTCAAATGCGGCCGGGAGCAGGCGGAGCGCGTCGCATGGCGTATTATCAAGGACTGGGTAGAGGCGCAGATGGCGATTCTGGAATCTGAGATGGTAGAAATAGACGAAATCTTTTTACCGTACATGGTCAATCAGTCGGGGCAGACGCTGTTTGAAGCGTACCGGAATAATGCCGGACTGTTGGAATCCGGCGGCCGGAACGGACAAGCTTGACCGCCGATATAAGCCAATCACTCTATGACGGCATGGATTAGGAGGAATCGTATTATGAAACGATTTACAAATCCCACAATTAGCGTTCAGGGAGTTGAGAAAACTTGCTGTACTCACTTTTTTAGTGCCGAATGTGTATATTACAATGGACATTGTTCAGACGGATGTCCGTGGGAAGAAGCGGCATGGAACCGTCTCGCGGCCTATGAGGAAACAGGACTTGAACCGGAGGAAATTGAAAAAATTGCAGCGGATGTAGAAAGCGGGTTCTTTCATGCAACGGCAAGACGCTATGGCATTCCGGTTGACCGCCTGCGGGAGTTGGCCGAGGCCGACCGCGACGGGCGGTGTGTGGTGCTCCCACAGGAGGTGTAAGGGAAACATGGCGAAATATGCAAACGCGCTGACCCCGCGCGAGAAGAAAACACCGAC
>URVL01000210.1 GCA_900551265.1 uncultured Eubacteriales bacterium
CCCGATACAGCGGAAGGACCCACTCCGGCGGTGAAATACGGCGATACCAATTGCGAAGGCCGTGCGTGTTAAGTTCAAGCGCCACCCCACGCGCAACCATTTCCCGCAAAAGCTCCGCCACCTGCTCACGATAGGCGGAAAGGCCAATATCAAAACCGGTATCTCGCATCAGGCGTACAGGCTGATCAATATGCGCCAACGCATCGGCCACGCCGGAGCGTACGACCTGTAGCTCCAGCGCAAAGCACTCGCGCATCAGCGCATCAAGGTCGGTTTTTCCGTAGTCCAGCGTATAATAATCCTCACAGGCGCCATTCAAATGTTGAGACGCCAGGACAAAATCAAAGTCATGCGCTTCCAGGAACGCACGCGTTTTCACAGGATCCAGCTGCGGTTGTCCCAACTCTACGCCGTAGAGAATTTGCAGGCGGCCGTGATACTTTTCACGCGCAGATGCAATCTCGGGAAAAAGTTTTGCGCCATGCAAATCCCAGAAGTCACGTGAATCCATAAAATGCGGCGCATACCCATCGTCCCGTCTTCCGGGCGGAAAACCATCCCAATGATCCGTAATGGCGATGGCGCCAATTCCCCGCCGTATGGCCGCCTCACAGAGCGCTTCCACACGCTCGCAGCCATCCAGAGACAACCATGTATGCATATGCAGGTCAGACAGAAACATACAGATCCCCTTCATTCAACCCCGAGTCTCGAATTGTCGTCACAGAAAATATCAATTCCTGCCACGGACACCGGACTCTTTTTCCCCAGGAAACATCCCTCCGTCACACCCAGCTCCTGTCTGCGGTGATAGGAGAGCGGCTCCAGTGCACAGACCGGCGCACCCTTTCGATATAGATCCAGCTCATGGTCGAGCGAGATCATCCTACGCCGGATATACTCACAATTTAATTGATAATGCAACGCAAGTCGCGTCAAGGCTTCCGTTGGATTTTGTAAGAGCTTTCTTCGTGCTGCAGCTACGCGAGGAATAAAATCTCGATACGGCATCAAAAGCTCCGCCGCGCCCTCATCCGCCTGATATTCGCCGCTGTTGTTTTGAAAGGCTGATCCGCCCTGCTCGCCGCAGTGCAGCTCAAAATGTACGATTTCATGCGTCAAAGTAAAGCGCTGTTCAGCTGGTGTCAGGCGTGTATCCAAAATAACGCCATGATAGGCACCGGTACGCACGAGTATACCACGAAGCCGCTCATTTGTAAACCTGTGCAGCGCAAGTGGTATCGCCTGCGCCCCGGCGAAGGCATAGGGATCAAAAACACCCTGAATGCCATATTTTCTACGCATGGAGTCGATACGGCGGTACAGCGCGCTGCGTGTCATAACTGCCATACTATTTTTTCCGATCTCGATCCTTTAATTTCTGTGCAAAGTCGAGGATAAAGGCAATATCATCTGAATCAAGCTTCAACTCACGGTCGCGCGCCGCCCGCGCAAGATTGAGATAGACATCATCCAGTTCCTCACGCTCTCTGTCATGTCCCAGTAAATAGTCTATGGTAACGCCAAAAAAATCTGAAAGCAGACGGGCGCTTTCCATATCAGGTTCTGTCCGTCCGGTCTCCCACTGAGAAACGGCAGTCTGGTGAACATTTAATTCTTTCGCCAGACGCATCTGCGACAAATTCCGGTTTTTACGAAGCTCTCTAATTCTATTCATAAAAAATCCCCCCGTCGTCTTCATAATAGCACAACTACTCCAAAAAGGCAAGAAAAAGACAGGTTTTCCACTTCCAACGATTCGGCCGGCATAACATCCTCTATGAGATTCCCGTGCTTTCCGGTATCCCCTGTGTCTTTCGCAGAGGCGCTTCCCATTTTCGGCGCAGCCACAGTGTGGCCATGGACAGCCCACGGATCCATTCGTCGGCCATCTGTGCAAGCCAGAGCCCCACTGCGCCAAGCCCGCATACCGTCGAAAAGACATATCCCATCCCAACATTGCAAATCCATATGGAACAAACTGCAATCACCATCGGCCAGAACACATAACCTGCACTGCGCAAGCCATAGTTAAACGAATGATTGAGCGAACGGCCGGCATGAATGAAGATATCAATCAGGAAAAGTTGCCGCGCAAGTGCAACAATAGCGGGATCCTCCGTAAAAAGCGACATGAGCTGCGGAGAAAGCGCAAACATCAAAGATCCAAACACCACATTACACAGCGCAATATACCGCCAATTGCGCCGTACGAAGCGATAGGCACCGTCAAAATCACCGGCACCGATTTTATGGCCGGCAATAATCTGCGTGGCCTGTCCGATAGCTAGGCCAATGACATATGCATAGTAATCAACATTCTGCACATATACCTTTGCCGAAAGCGCTGCGGCGCCAAACGCTGTTAAAAAACCTGTTGTGACTACCTGACCAAGCGTATAGGAAATTCCCTCCATACCTGACATCAAGCCCATACTGACAATCCGTTTGACACGTGCAAAACGCACATGGAAAATGTCATAGATACGGAAATCAAAGCGCGAACGCACCATAACCACAATTTGAAAAATCAGTCCAACGCACTCGCTTGCAGCGCGCACAACAGCTACACCCGCCACTCCCGTAAGCGGTATCTCAAAAGGACGAAAAATAACGAGGGAGGTTCCCATAATATTTAAAATGTTATTGAGTACGACAACCGCCATCGGCACCCGCGCATTTCCATAGCAGCGGAAGATGGTAGACATCATGGTAGAAAGCGCCAGAATGATTGCCGCGCCACCGGTAATACGCAAATAGCTCACCGCATCCGGCAGCAAAGCCGCCTCAAGTCCCACCATCCTGACAAACGGCTCCGCAAAAAAGCCCAAAGCCGCACTTGCCAAGAGTCCCAGCCCTGCGGCAGAAGTAACGGCATTCATACTGATGGCGGCTCCGTCTTTATAAGATTTTGCGCCAAGCGCATGGTTTATCACAATTGCAGCACCCGCTGAAATCATCGTAAAGGCAATCACAACAACATTGATAATTTGATTTGCCACGCCTACCGCTGCAACCGCATCGTCAGAATAGTGGCTGAGCATAAAGACATTGACCGTCCCCATCAGATTTCGGAGAACCTGCTCAATTAGAATGGGGATAGCCAACGAAAACAACGTCATTTTTTTTACAGGCGCATCACTACTCATAAGTCTCCCACCATTCGTATTTTCTAATAAACGCATATCATCGCAGAACAATGTTCTGATTGTATCACAGAAGTATAAGACTCGCAAGTATACAGCAAACGCGTGCATTTGGTGATTGATACAAATATCCGCTATCCGCTCCGAATTTTCCCGGAGCCGTCCATGATTGGAATCCAGCCGTATAAAAAATGAATTGCAATCTATCGTGTTATTTAGTATAATTAATGTGATAAAAGTATTATATGTCATTATATCAAGCAGAATGATCGAGGAACATATA
>URVL01000211.1 GCA_900551265.1 uncultured Eubacteriales bacterium
ACTTCCCGTTTCAGCAAGCCTGTACGAATAGCTTTGTGTTTCAAGAGCGGCCGCAATCATATTTCTGACGGTGCCGTCGTCCTCTACTACAAGAATACTGGGCTTACTCATATATCCATATAAACTCCTAAAAAATTTTGATACGAAATTAACTATGCCGGTAAACTTCCCATCCCATATAATTCCCTAGTGCTTCTTCCAGTACATCGGCACAAAGCGCCTGAGCAATTGCCACATGATGCTCAAATCCATTCTTTGTTAAATAATGCATGAGACGGTTTAAATCCGGCACTTCGCATACGGCAACACCGCCAAAAGTCGGCAGCTCATCATCCATAAAAGCGCCCTCACCCAGATAACATTTGATTACGCCGCGGCGGTCATCCGTAGAAACTTTCAAATATGTCATACTGCCGGCTTTAACGCGGCCTTTCAGCGCGCCAAAACTGACGTCCTTCCCAAGCGTTGTTGCGAGAATGTCAAGATTGCCAATCTCCGGCTTACTCTCAAAAGCGCATGCGGGATAATTCGAGCAATGAACGTTAATACACTTATTTGGATCATCCTTATAGTTGTTGTTCCAGTCCTGATAAACAGGAGGCACACCGCCCGCCTCTAAAAGCGCCAGCATAGATACCGCGCCCATTACATCCGTTTCACAGGCGGACGGCAACCCGCGCTGTGACATCATGCTCATAGCCAGGCACGCCGCGCAGCCATAGTTGGCCTCTACGCTGTCCCAGCACTGAACCGCACTGGCGTCACAATGGTGTGCCGCCATCCAATGATCCATTGCAAGAATCAGTTTTGCCTGCCGGCGTATCTTTTCTTCAGAAATACCCGGCACAATGTTTCCGTAATTACGAATTTCTTCCATTTTTAAAGAGATTTCCGTCTCGTCTGACAACGCCTCAACATCGGCAAAAATCTCACTCATATCCTCCGTCTCAACCGTAATGCCAGATGCCTGCAACAACTTTTCTGAATACCGCACCGTTCGAAACGGCATAACGCGTGCGCCGATCTGTGCAATACGGGCATGCCGTAATTTTTTGACAACTGCACAGATTCGTGAAAAGCGCGCTACATCCGCCGCAAATTCTTCAGAGTCAATTGCGCAGGTATGCCGGGATGTCAGCGTATACTTGATCCCATACTGATAAAGGTTATTACACAAGCTCAACTTCCCACAGAATGCATCACGCCGGTTTTCCAACTGCAGCCTGTCAAAATCGTCGTCACACGCCTGTATCAGGATTGGACAGTCCAGACGCGACATACGAATTGCATCCGCAATGCCCGCCTCCTCTCCAAAGTTTGGCAGGCAAATAATGATGCCGTCAATGATGTCCCCATTACGCCGGAATAACTCTGCGCAGCGCACGGCCTCGTCATACGTCATTGTTTCGCCCATGTTGGTTTCCTCAGGCGAAAGCGTTATCACCTGATGCCCCCACTTTTGCAGGCAGTCAAGCAGCGTCTCACGCGCTTCCAATACCAAATGATCCGGAAAAAAGGAACGGTTTGAAATCAGTACACCAAAAGTTGACATAACATAGCCTCCTATCTTGATCTGCGCACAGCGTCGTCCCAGCCGGCACGCATGGCCGAACGGCGCCGGTCATCCATCTGCGGTTCGTATACCGCTCTCACACAAGGCGGTATATAGTCCTGATACAATCCCACAGCTAAACCGGCCATCTGGCCGACGCCATACAGCGTTATGTCCGATTCATTTGTGCAGATGATCCGGCCGGGAACAAAGTCAGCCTGCATTTGCATGAGCAGTGTGTTCACGGATCCACCGCCATCGGCAGAGAGCGACCTTACAGGCGTTCCCATATCACGAGCCATGGCGTCAAGTACATCCGCATTTTGATGCGCAATAGACTCCAGCGCAGCACGCACCACATGCGCACGCCGCGTACCGCGATTCATGCCGTAAAGAACCGCACGGGCGTTCTCATCAAAGTAAGGAGCGCCAAGTCCCGCAAACGCAGGTACCAAATAAACTCCCTGCGTATCCGGTACAGATGCAGCCAGCATTTCCACTTCCGTTACGTCAGAGATCAGTTCCAGTTCGTCTCGAAGCCAGATAAGCGTGTCGGCGGAACACGTCACATTTCCTTCCAGCACATACGATACCATACCTCTGTATCCAAACGCCACAGACGTACTTAGCCCATTCTCGGAATACACCGGTACGGGTCCCGTATGCATCATGATAGAAGATCCCGTACCATAACTTGTCTTCACCATACCGGCTTCATGACAACCATGGCCAAATAAGGAAGCATGGCTGTCTCCCATCACAGCATGAATGGGAATACCTCGAAATTCGCCAAAACAGGCGTCTGAATGCAGAATCCGCGCGGCAAGAGATTCTCGCGGGATAGAAAAAATACGGCAGAGCGACTCATCCCAATCCAGCGTTTCAATATTGGCAAGCTGGGTACGGCTGGCATTTGAGACATCTGTTGCAAATACACGGCCCTCCGTAAAGCGGTAAATTAAGTAGGCATCCATGGTGCCGACACAAAAGTCCGTGTCAAAGCAATGACCATGCAACACGTATGCAGCCTTGGCCGCCGGATAATACGGTGACAAGGCAAGTCCTGTCGTATGCTTAATGTAGTCCGCATGGGAAGAAAGCGTTTCACAGAGTGCAGAACTTCGTACGTCCTGCCAGACAACCGCCGGGCAGAGCGGCCTGCCTGTTTGCCTGTCCCATATCACCGTTGTCTCACGTTGATTGGCAATTCCCATCGCAGCAACATCGCCGGACGGGATCCCATCCAGAACCTCATCGATCACAGCCAGTGTGTTTTGATAAATTTCCTCTGCGTCATGTTCCACCCAGCCGGGGGCCGGATAAGACTGCGCATGCGGCCGGGCCGCTTTTCTCACGATTCTTCCCCGTTCATCTAACAGACCGGCCTTTGTTCCAGAAGTACTTTGATCAATTGATAAAATATATCGCATACGGTCACCTCGCCCTATATCCGGCAGACGATGCGGTAAGAACCCGACCCGGTACGGGCCACGCCCTTGAGAAAGTCAAGTCCGCCACCATCCGCGATTCCATACGGAGAGAGGTCTATCACCGCTTCTGCATTGCAAGGCACTTCTATCGTAACAACAAGCGAATCGCCCTGATTTTCCCACGCGACACAAACATCGCCATAAAGCGAGCGATACTTCGTCCGTGCATAGGTCAAGCCCCCGCCCATCCTTGGCGCGATCCGCACACGCCGGTAACCGGGACACGCTTCATCAGCATCTATTCCCCCAATCACGCTGAACATCCACTTACCCACGGATCCATAAGAATAGTGATTAAAAGAGTTCATATCGGCGCTCCACATGGAACCATCCGGCC
>URVL01000212.1 GCA_900551265.1 uncultured Eubacteriales bacterium
CGCCGGATTTCGCCAGTTCCAGCATGATATTGGCTGCTTTGACCGTCGCCTCGCAGTCAAAAGATTCCAGCCGATTGATCGCATCGAGGCAGTAATCATAGCCAGCCTCGCTGAGCATCATGGGTTCGAACAGCTGGATGGCCTGCCATAGCTCTTTGTTGCCCATGGCAATGGGGGTGATGCCCAACTCGCTGAACTGCCGGCATACGTCGATGAGTTCTTCCCACGTGGTGGGGTAGCTGATGTTGTTACTCTCAAACAATTCTGTATTGCAGTAAATGCCGTTGACATGCATATTAAACGGCACACCGTAAATCTTTCCGCCGGACGAAGCCGTCTCGATAACGCCCTCCTTCATACCGTCCAGGCTCTCGCTCAGGTAGGAATCCAGTTCAAGCAGTTTGCCGGCGTCGATATAAGGCTGTGCAAACGAGCCTTTATCCATCAGGAACACATCCGGTGCTTCCCCGGAAGACAGCGCTGTCTTGATCTTGGTTTTATACGCGCCAGAGGTAGAGGTAGTGTGATCCGCCACGATTTGGATATTCGGGTTTTCTTTCTCCCACTCTTCAAGCGCATACGTCACAGCCGCCGCGGTAGGCTCCGTCCCAACATCAGCCCAGCCGTCCCAATAGGTCAAGGTGATCATTTCTTCCGCTGCATCCCCAGAAGCCGTGGACGCAGCGGACGTCGACGCTTCCGCCCCGGAAGATTGGGAGCAACCGGAAACCGATAACGCTAACATGCATACCGCGAGGAACATACTTGTGAACCTTTTCATAATAAATACCTCCTTACATTTTCTGGTCCGTCATAGAGCGCATGCAAAAAATGACACACGCGTCTCACCTTCAAGTACATTGTATCAAAGTGAGACACGTGTGTCAATATTAATTTTTTATGTGTTTTTTCTTGCCGCGGGCCGCTGTGCTTTTACGGCCGTCCACCTAAAAAAACGCTATTAAGCGTCTTTATTGCGCACGCCTTCCACCATCAGTTCCATGACATTGTAAAGGATTTCCCGCCCATAGCCGTATTCCTGCCGGTAATTTTTTTCCCGTGGGAGGATTCGCTGCGCGACGCCAAGGAGCGTATTGCCGATGGTAAGTTCCAGCATATTGGCGTCGATATCCCCGAGGATGCTTCCGTCTTCCGTCCCCAGGCGCAGGATATTCAGCAGGATCTGACGATCGTGGCGCTGCCGGTTGAACTGCACGTATTTCCGTGCTTCCGGTGTGTCTGGATAATCGCCAGAAAACATCTGGTCAAATTCGCTGAGGTATTTTACGTAGCGCACGCCCTGGATCATCGTCTCGATCAAATTGCTGGAATAGCTGCGCAGGATCTCAAACCCGGATCGATCGGTGCCGTATATTTCCATAGGCTTGGGGTCAAACAGTTCGTGCAGGCATTTGTCCGCGACCGCAAAGGCCAGCGTCTCTCTTGAATCAAACATTCTGTACAGTGTACTGCGGCTAATCGATGCACAACGGGCAATCTCCTTCATCTCGGTCGTTGCTAAACCCTGTGACAAAAACAAATTTTCTGCGATCTCGATGACCGCTTTCTTTTTTACATCCAGTTTGCTTTCATTCACTTTGCATACACTCCCTACTTTTGAACGTTATGCCCGGCCTGAAGATACACCTGGTAAGTACACGCGACATAAGAAAACAAAGGCTTTGAAAACACTGTAAGACAGCAGGTTCGAGTCGAAGGAACGCAGCTTTGCCGAGAAAAAACAGAGAAATCAGCGCAAAGTGCAGAACTTTTGTGGTTATACTGGTAAAACGCAAAGCGCGATGACGTAGCGAATAATAGTCTTACGGTTATTTGCGGCAATGTCTTCTCATTGATCTGTGCATTGTCTGTCGACATTATTTGATAAAAATAGTATCACAAGCTTCCTTTGGGCGCAACTGTTTTCCGCAAGATGTTGTCTGTGCTCAATAAGTTGCCTTTTGACGTCAGGTGCTGTATATAACAACATAAACCGAACCAGTAGAAGAGGACAATACTCTGAACCCCCTGCTGAGTAGGCACTGGGTAAAGCGCTGCAGATGATAATACCATCTATGAATCCTGTTACTAAAAAAGAGGCTATGGTATACGAGTACATCAAAAATATCTTACGAAGTTCTGTATGTGACAACATTGATGACTTGCAAGCCTTTGTTTAGGTGGCGAATAGAACAGCATAGCAAATGTTTCATATGCTCGAACTTCCTAAAATGTCTATTTGGCTACGCGCCGTTCCCGAAGTTCGCTGTTCCTACCGGCACAATGCCACGCATAGCGGCTCGCATAGCTTCGTCCCGAGGATGCACATAGAAATGCGTGGTGTCGTCACATCGGCATGGCCCAGCAGGCCCGATACCGTTGCGACGTCGATGCCGTTTTCGATAGCGCGTGTCGCAAACGTGTGTCGCATGGCGTGAAATTTGACATGTTCCAGATGCAGTTGCCGCAGAATCCGCGAAAAGTAATGGCTGAGGTTGTCCGGGTCCATCACACGGCCGCAACGATTAAAAACGATAAAATCTTCGTCGCAGGCTTCCCGACTGAACTCTTTTGCAAAGCGCTCCCGCTGCAGCTTCAACAACTGCTGTACCACGTCTGGCATATATAACTCTCGTTCCGAGGAAGTTGTCTTTACAGAACCGAATACCAGCTGCGTCTTTGATGCCATAGGGCTTGAGTCGATATCACTGATGCGGCGCACGGTACTTTCAACGGAGAGCATCCCGGTGGATTCCTGATAATTTTTCCACCGCAGGGCGCAGATCTCGCCCAAACGCATACCTGTGTACAGTGCCAGTAGAATGTCGGCTTCTTTGTGACCGAAATGTTCGAACAGATATGTTTCCAAGACCCTCTGGGAGTCATTGGTCATAATTTGAACCCGGCGGCTTTTCACAGACTTGATTGCGGTCAGCGGAACGGGATTGCTGGGCATCAATTCTTCGGCCGTAGCGAGCTTCAATGCAACATCCAACACGGCCCGCATATTGCGCAGGCTCTTAGTGGACAGCGGTCCCCCGGTACGAAGATTGCCTGTCCGTGCCTGCTCGTTGAAAAAGCGCTGCAACACGCGTGGCGTCAGGTTTCCAAGTTGGATTTCTCCTATTGCAGGAATGATGTGTTTTACGCAATTATCTCGATAGTGCTCATAGCCGGACGGTTTGGAAACGGGCTTTACATAAGCATCAAGCCAATACAGAAGCCAATCTTCCAGAGTGGTTTCTTCGGAAAAGCCAAGAATACTTTTTTCATTAAATAGTGTCTACACAAGATCAGGTCAAAACAGTACACCAAATAGCAATGCAACGAATTTGCACAGCAGCCAG
>URVL01000213.1 GCA_900551265.1 uncultured Eubacteriales bacterium
AGATACGAAGTCATCAGCTCGCCGACAAAGAACGTGGATGCCAGGGAGGTCTCTTTAATCATCATGACAAATTCGTTTCCGAGCGCCGGCAGGATATTTTTCACAGCCTGCGGCAGAATGATACGCAGCATGGTCTGGCGCGCGTTGAGCCCAAGGCTACGCGCAGCTTCCGTCTGTCCGTGATCCACTGCCTGGATACCGGAGCGGATGACTTCGGAAACATAGGCAGAACTGTTGATGACAAGCGCAATACAAATGGAAGTGAACGCACTTAAATTCAGTGCCGGGACCATCATCGGCAGAATAAAATAACCGAAATAGAGCTGTAAAAGGATTGGCGTTCCGCGGATTACTTCCACAAATGCGGTGATGATGCCGCGCACGAGCCGAAATCGGGAGCGCTTTCCCAGGGCCAGAAGCGAACCCAAAATTGCTCCGAAAAACACGGTAATGACCGACAGAAGCAGCGTATAACTCACGCCTTCGATCAAAAATACGTGCCAATACTCGCGCAAGAGCATAACGATATTTTCACAGATTGTTGTAAACGACACGATAGATCCTCCTATTGGCAAACCAACGGACAAGGCCGGTATCCTTACAGAAACCGGCCGCCCGCTGTATCACACGATTCTTTATTCGGCATTACCCTCGTCGTCGGTCGCACCGGCGTCATCACCGTCCTCACCGGCGTTGCCCTCGTCACCGGTCGTGTCGGCATCTTCACCGTCCTCAACGACATTGCCTTCATCGTCGTATTCCACTTCAGACGCACTCTCCACACCCGCAAGTTCCAATGCCTCTGCATACCATTCGCCGTACAGGCCGGCTGCCTCAGCCTCTGCGAGGATCGCGTTGACCTGCTCCAACAATTCGGTGTCTTCCTTATTCAAAATAATGACGTTATTCTCGGAAGCTTCGTCCACGGAGAACAGCACGCCGGAGAGCGCAATATCAGAGTTGTTCGCGATAATCGCCGCACCGTTACCGCCTTCCACGGCAACTGCGTCGAGCTTACCCGTTTTCAGAGCCAGCACTGCGTCGTCAATGGCTTTGAATTCCTGGATATCTGTATCTTCTGGAAGCTGGGCGTTACAGAGATCCATCTGCAGGGAAGCTGTCTGAGCGCCCACGGAGCATCCCGCGAAATCTTCAAGGGACTGATAGGAATCCACTTCGTCCGCGCGCACGATCAGGGTCTGCGTGGCGGCGTTATCGCCGGCATAATAATAATCAGACATTAAGTAGTTCTCCGCGCGATCCGCCGTCCAGGAATAACCGGAGATTGAAAGGTCTGCGGTGCCGAGCTGCACGGCCATCTGGCAGGCATCAAAGGACATGGCACGGATCTCGAGCTCTTTGCCGAGTTTCTCGGCGATATATTTGGCGAGCATGACATCAAAGCCCACGTACTGGTCCTGACCGGACTTTGAGGTGTCGACGAATTCCATCGGCGAGAAGTCGGGGGAGAGGGTGACAATCAGGACGTCGCTTTCCTCATTATTGCCAGCACTTTCCTGGCAACCGGAAAACATCGTAAGCATCATAACTGCTGCCAGGACAAGCGCTAAGATTTTACAGGACTTTTTCATGGTTGGTTCCTCCAATATGTAGTGATCACAAAGATATGTGAATCAGTTGATGTATTTATTATACACATGTACGAATAATATGCAAGCCCTAATCTACAAAATTGTAAACTTTATTTAACTTTCAGAATAATTGACGAAAATTTGCGTATTAATTATCAATAATCCACAAGAAAATAGGAAATCAATATTGTCCTTTTACAGTGAAATGTGATACAATGCAGAAAACGGGGAAGGAAGTGGGCCATGGATCGTGAACAATATAAAAAGTATATCATGATTGGCGTCATTGCGTTCTGCGTGGTGGCTGCCAGTATCTTACTGGTTTTTGCTATTTTTAAGTTTGAGGTGATTAAGGAATTCTGCCTGATGATTTGGCGTATTTTAACGCCGTTTTTGTATGGCTTTGTCTTGGCGTATCTGCTTTTACCGGTTTACAATTTTCTGGTAAACTTGCTGCAAAAGACTTTTTGCAGGAAGGAGCGGACAAAAAAGACAGATCACAGGCTGCGTGTTTTAGCAAGCGCTGTTGCCGTAACCCTTACAATGCTGTTTTTCCTGGCGCTTGTAGTCGGGTTTGGCTTCCTTGTCCTACCGGAATTGGGGCGGAGCATTGTATCAATTGTAGGAAGCGCGCCTGAAACAGGGAAAAAGGTGTTAGACTGGGCAGAGAAGGTGTTGCAGGACAATCCGGAGATCGAAGCTACGGTTACAGATATCATCTCGCGCTATGTTGGGAACATTAATACCTGGGCCGAGACTTATCTTTTGCCCTATGTCACGGAAATGGTGAACGGGCTTTCCAGCGGGATTGTTGGCACGCTTACGGGAACATTTACGTTTTTGAAAAACACCCTCATCGGTTTGATTGCGGCAATTTATATGCTGGTGAGCAAAAATCTTTTTGCCGTACAATCAAAAAAACTGGTTTACAGCATATTCAAAGTGAAGACCGCGAACACGTTTCTTGAGAATATGCGGTTTGTTCATAAAACGTTCAGTGGATTCATTACCGGGAAGTTACTGGATTCGTTAATTGTCGGTTTTGTGTGTTATGCGTTTATGGCAATTTGCAATATGCCGTATGCAATGCTTGTCAGCGTAATTATTGGCGTGACAAACATTATCCCATTTTTTGGGCCGTTTATTGGTGCGATCCCCAGCGCACTTCTGATTTTAACGGTAAGTCCCATGCAATGCCTCTACTTTGTCATATTTATCGTTGTCCTGCAACAGTTTGACGGCAATGTGCTGGAACCGAGAATTATCAGCGGTTCCGTCGGTATATCAAGTTTCTGGGCGATGTTTTCCATTCTTTTCTTCAGCGGATTGTTCGGATTCCTAGGCATGATTATTGGCGTGCCGTTGTGTGCGTTGCTGTTTAGCTTAATTGCGGCGCTGTGCAAACGATCCTTGGAACGCAAAGCGTTGCCGGTTCATTCGTCGGACTATGCCGGCGTAAAGGAGATAGATCCTGAAACGGGAGAAAGAATCATGATGCCGCCAAAACCCAAAATGCGGGATAAACCGAACGGGGTTATCAAACGTTTATTTGATAAGTTTAAGAAAAAGTCATAGTGCTGAATTTTGACGGTAAAAAGAGCCCTCACATGCAAATGAGGGCTCTTTTGAATTTTTTTCACATGGCTTGCACGCCGTGTGTCTGGAAAAAGCTGCGGATTGCATTTGCGCTCGCAGAAACGCT
>URVL01000214.1 GCA_900551265.1 uncultured Eubacteriales bacterium
CGTAAAGCGCCAGAAGCAGGACACGGCATCCTTTTGCCGCATACGCCTCAATTTGTGCGGCGTAATCTAGATATTGCTCCCCGAGAAGGATCTCCGGCGCACCCAAAAGATAGCTGTCGTCGCGGCCGAAAGAGACGCCGCTATATTTTTTCGCAGAAGAAAAAGGCAGAACGGCCGACGCCTTTTTCTGAGCGCGGCCAGTGAAATACCGGCGCAGGGCTACCATGGTATCGTTGTCGTCTTGCGTGGCATACACATAATTTTCCATGATTGTACGGATATCGGCCTCTGTATAATCGTCCTCGCAGAGCGGGACGACATCCTCAACAACCATTTTGTTTTCCGTAATGGTACCCGTCTTGTCCACGCAAAGCGTATCAATGCGGGCAAGCGTTTCAATGCACTCCATATCGTGCGCAAGCGTCTTTCTTCTGGCAAGACGCATAACCCCTGCCACAAGCGCAAGGCTGGTCAGGAGGTATAGCCCTTCCGGGATCATACCGATCAAAGCGGCAACCGTAGAAGTGACGCCGGTTGTCAAATCGCGGTCGAGCCACACAATTTCCTTAATGGCGAGGATGACGCCGAAGGGGATTACAATAAAACCGATCCATTTGACAAGCTTTGTCAAAGAGCGCATCATTTCAGACATCTGTGGCTTTTTTGCCTTTTTGGCCTCAATTGTGAGTTTTGAGACAAAAGAATCCGCACCGACCGCCGTTAACCTAGCATGGCAACTTCCGCTGACGACAAAGCTGCCGGAAAGCAATGTGTCGCCCGGTTCCTTTGGCACTTCGTCTGCCTCGCCGGTGATAAGCGCTTCGTTGACCTGACAGGAACCGGAGACAACGACGGCGTCTGCATAAATCTGATTGCCGGTAGAGAATATGGCAATATCGTCGCGTACGGTCTGCGCCGTATTGACGGATAATTGCTGACCCTCGCGAATCACGGTGGCTTTAGGGGCCGAAATGATGTTCAGGCGGTCGAGTATTTTTTTAGATCGCAGTTCCTGTATGATACCGATGGCAATATTGGCAAGCACAATTCCCATAAAGGTCAGATTACGCCAGGAACCGACCGCAATGATAAAGGCGGCAAGAATAAAAAAGATCAGATTAAAGTAGGTTAGAACATTAGAACAGATAATTTGTCCAACGGTCTTGGAGGGCGGATTAACAGGTGTGTTGGCACAGCCGCTGCGCAGCCGCTCTTTTACCTGATGGACATTCAGCCCCTGCTCGGGATCCGGTTCAATAACCGGAGGCGGTGCGTGCTGTACGACGGATTCCACAATCTTTGCATGTTTCATGGTAACATTCCTCTGTTCCGAAACCTGTAAACTGTTTATCAGGAGACGGAAACTTGCATTGAAAAATTGCTATAGTCAAAGCATACCACAGAAATTGTCAGACAACAAGGTAGATATTGTGAACCCTGGCTGATTTTCTGCGGTGGAAAAAGAAAATGAGCTGACGCAGAGAACAGAATGGCCGCCTATACGGCGGCCATTCCTGATTGTACCGCTGCAGCTTTATACTTTTTTCGCACGGCAAACCAATAGTATAGGAATACAAAGAACGCAGAGAAAAACCACCCGACAGGATATCCGATGAAAATATTTGTCACAGAGCTGTTAATTCCCATGGAGATCGCAAGCCACAACTGACGGCAACCGATCATCCCCAAAAGCGAGAGCACCATAACAGCACGGGATTTTCCGAAGCCGCGAACCGTATTTGAAAAGACCTGATTAAGCGCCTGACAATAGTAAAGCGGCATCATTGTGTGAATCATGGCGATACCATAGGAGACGGCGCTTTCATCTGTTGTAAAAATACGGACAAAAAAGCCAGCGAACAGATAGATTGGTATTCCCAGCGCTGCGACACAGACGCCGCAGATAATAAGACAGGCGCGAATGCCGCGAAAAGCGCGGTTCAGCTTGCCGGCTCCGCAGTTCTGACTGATGAAGGTCGTTGCCGTCAAGCCGACGGACTGTGAGATCAGGCCGGCAAATTTGTCTATTTTTTTGGCGGCGCCGATGCCTGCCATGGCCGCAGAACCGAATCCATTGATATAACGCTGCACAAACAGGTTGGAAATGGATATCAAACTGGCCTGAATTGCCGCCGGAATACCGAGATCCAGGACCTGCAGGAGAAGCTCTTTTTGAAGCCGCAGATCCTTCAGCGTCACTTTATAGACATCCGCCGTGCAGATCAGCCGTCGAAAGACAAGGAATACAGACAATCCCTGCGCACAGATAGTGGCAACTGCCACGCCGATTACGCCCATATTCAGCCACACGACGGCGGCAAGATCCAGGACAATATTTGCAACCGAGGAGATCAAAAGATAGTAAAATGGACTTCTGGAATCGCCAACTGCGCGCAGGACGCCGGCTCCTACGTTATAGATAGCGGTAAAAAGAATGCCGACCAGATAAATCCGTAAATAGCGTTCTGCCTCTATGTAAACGTCTGCAGGACAGTCCACAACCCGCAGGAGAAGGGGCGTCAAAAGAATGCCGGCGATTGCCATGAAGACACCTAAAAGCAGGGCAAACGCCAGTGCTGTATGAATGGTATCATGCAGGTTGCGGTAATCTTTAGCTCCAAAGTAACGGGAAAACAAAACGCCGGCGCCTGTAGAAAGTCCGGTAAAGAAACCTGTTAAAAGCATGGAAATATCCGAACATGAGCTGACAGCGGCCAGTGCCGTTGTGCCGACGAACTGCCCTACTACGATGGCATCGACGCTGTTATACAGGTTTTGAAAAATCTGGCCTATGAAGACCGGCAAAGCAAATGCGATAATTAATTTAACAATATTGCCTTCAGTTAGATCAGTGCTGCTTTTTTTCATACAATTCTCCCAGTTCTCTTTTTTCTTTTATTATATAGTTTGTAATATATTATAACATATGCTGTCATGATTTTAAATGCGGAAGCTGCTTTTTACATAAAATTTTATCTGCCGTCATATAAAACAAAAGATGCGTATGAACTTTGCGAAAAAAGTCTTGAAAAATTACAGTGATTATGGTATAATGCCATCATTCTGAATTATGCCGGCGTGATGGAATTGGCAGACGTGCTGGACTCAAAATCTACTTCGTAGAATGTTGGGTGCCCTGGCAAAACCCTTGATAAATCGGCGCTTTCACAACTTCATATTTTCATTTGGTTTTAATATCCCTCCCGCACATCCCTCCA
>URVL01000215.1 GCA_900551265.1 uncultured Eubacteriales bacterium
ACGGTATTCGATCAGATCGCCGCCGATGATTTCCACTTTGGCGGGGGCATGTCCGATGTCGTCCATGCAGGCTTTCAGGTAAGCTGCAAGCTCGTCCTTGGTATCGTTCTGGTGCTGAATGATAAAATCAATGTTTTTGTAGGCAATCTTCCGCTCGATCGCGGATAGCAGTTTTGCCTGACGCTCTTTTCTCTGCTGTTCTTCGTCGCGCATGATCTTCCTCCTATCGTACTTTTTCGCAAACTATCCCCGTCGTGGGATAATCTGGATTGGACACAAACAAAAAAAGCGCCAATTGTTCCGTAAAAGAGGGAACAGTTGACGCCCGTGTCAAGTACAATAAGCAGATCATCGTGCTGCCTACCATACGTTTTTTGTCTGCCTTCTGCATTTCAGGGATCATAAAATAGACAGAATCCCATGCAGTGAGAATAGCGATTCTTCCGACTTGGACTATGGATGTAATCTACATCCGCGCTCTGACTCCTACCTTCTCATGGGGCGAACCCCACAATGGCGGTCTTTCGACCACATGACCTACAAACAAAACGCTGTCTTACGTTTTGCTGCGGATCATTTTAGAGTCTTGCTTGTCCGCACGGCTCCGGGCGAGTAGCCGCGTACACTCCCAATGCACACAGCCTTCCTCTTTCATCACAGGCTCAGTCCTACTACGGCCGCGACCCATGATTACACATCCTCGGCACACAAAAAATCACGCAGTATAAAATTGTGCGACAGCAGAATCGGTTTTCTCTTTTGTGGTATCCTAACCGTGTGTACGGTGAGGATTTTTTCACGTAAAGTGTTCCACTTTACGTGAATGCGAAAACCCAAGATATTCTGCTTTCACCTCTATTATACAGGCATATATAGAAAAGTCAATCCAGTTTCGGTCTTTCATTCATCAATTTTTAACAAATTTCCTTGCATAAAAAGTATGCAACGTTATTATGTGAACCTGCATCATATGGTGCAGAGCAATTCTGTCTTGTATTTGCCGTCACGATTCTGGTACAAAGGAAAGGTTGCGTATGTCGAAGTACGGAGAGAACATCTATCGCCGCAAGGATGGCCGCTGGGAAGCGCGGTATATCTTCATGCGTCTGCCAGATGGGAAGGCAAAATACAAGTCCGTTTACGGGAAAACGCACGATATTGCCAAGGAAAAGCAGCTGGCGGGTATGCTGGCACTGGCAAAGGATGAAACTTCGCCCTGCGTCCTGACGGTAAAAGAGCTTTTCACGCAGTATCTTGCGCAGGCTGACGTGAAAACCTCCACGCGCGAACGGTACTGGTTCATGCTGGAGCGGCATATCGTGCCGTACTTTGGGAAAATGCCTGTCGCCAAGCTGACGGCGAAAGAGCTTTCCGCTTTTCTGCTGCATCTGAAGAAGAATGGGAGGCTGGACGGGAAAGGCGGCTTGTCCGCAAAAACCGTGCGCGATCTGGCTGTTCTGATGAAAACGCTTCTTCGCTTCGCGCAGCGCGAATACCACTGCGTCTGCGACGCGCTGAACATGAAACTGCCTGCCTGCGCGCAGAAAAATATCGAGGTTCTCTCCGAGCAGGAGCTGGCGGTCATGAGCAAAGCCCTATCGCCGTCAACGAAGATCACCTGCGCGGTCATGCTTGCGCTTCACGCGGGGCTTCGCGTCGGCGAGGTCTGTGCGCTGCGTGTGCGCGATATTGATTTCATGACCGGAACCATCCAAATCTGCCGTTCCGTGCAGCGAATGACGCTGAACGGGAAGTCGCAGCTGCTTGTGCAGCGCCCGAAAAGCGACAGCTCGGAACGGGTCGTGCCGCTTCACTCGGAATTATTGCTCTTGCTGCGGAAAATTACCGCAGGTATGCAGCCCGACGCTTATGTCATGACCGGTTCGGTTGACCGGCCTATGGACCCGCGCACCTGTCAGTACCAGTTTACCGTGCTTCTCAAGCGCTGCGGTATCCGTCACCGGGGTTTCCATGCCTTACGGCATACGTTCGCCACGCGCTGTATTGAGAACGGAGCAGATATCAAAAGCGTCAGTGAGATGCTGGGGCACGCAGACATCAAGACCACATTAAAACTATATGTTCATCCGTCGCTTGAGAGCAAGCGGCGCTGTATACAGAGCGTCGGCGTTTTGCAGATCGGCGCATAACGCGCAAAATTCAATACGGTTTCGCCCGCCGATACGGTACCGTGTCGGCGGTTTTTTTGTGCCTATTTGCAGTCAGTATTCCCGTCATCAACACAGGAACCCCTGACGCTGCAAGTGCTTGGACGCTAATTTACGTACAGTGGAACACTTTACGTGAATTTTTTTCAACTACTCGGCGCAGATAGCTTGCTCTGCAACGGCGCTTCCAGGCTGTTTGGGCAGAGAATAAATTCCCACGCTGCTTCTATATGCTTTATTTGATAGAGAGCCGCAAAAGTGACAAGCGGAGTGAAATATTTTCCGCACCTTGCTGATAGCTAGGATAATATAGCCGCTGGCAGCTTCAATTTTCTTGTTCATGCTGATTATAATGTTGCTAAAGTTTTTTTAACTATCAGTTAGGTTGACGGGCAAAAACATGAACAAAAACAAAAACAAGAATGAATTACAACTACGAATCGGTGAAAATGTTCGTCGATGCAGGGATTCCAAAGGGCTTACTCAAGAAAAATTGGCAGAAATATGCGATTTCAGTGCAGCTTATTGTTCGCAAATAGAAACTGGGCGGCGTATGATGTCCATCGAAACACTGGTTCAGGTGGCAGAAGGCCTGCAAACTAGTGCCGATATCCTGATTTACGGCAGCACAAAAGACGGGCGAATTTTACACATTGTAAAAATGCTGGAGAGTATGCCAAATGATGATTTGGAGTTTATTGAAAACAACATTCTTTTAGTGTGTAACTGGCTCAGCCAAAAATCAAAATAACGACTTGGAGGTATTGGATTGTTCCGGAGGTGGAAACAGGATGCAGCAAAATGATCCTTTACACCAGTTGTATGTTGAGCACTACAGTTGCCTTTTTCGCTTTGCGCGGAGCTATGTTAATCAGGATCTTGCAGAAGATCTTGTCCAAGAAACATTCTTAATTGCGCAAAAACGAATCGACCGAGTAATAAGCAGCGAAAACCCAAAAGATGCGAATCAATAGTAGAAACCGAAAAAAAGATGACAAAAGGCGCAAGAAGAGAGATAGTAAGGTGTGAACAAAC
>URVL01000216.1 GCA_900551265.1 uncultured Eubacteriales bacterium
CTCTTTGCTGCTGTACTCTGCATCCATTGGTTTAATCCGTTGGTTTGGGTCATGTATGTTCTCGCCAACCGGGATATAGAGTTGTCGTGTGATGCCTGGGTTATCCGAATGATGGGTGAAAAAAATCGTTCCTCCTATGCGCTGATGTTAATTAAAATGGAGGAAAAGAGAAGCGGTATGTCCGCTTTATACAGCCATTTTGGCAAAAATGCAATTTCAGAAAGGATTGAAGCAATTATGAAATTCAAAAAGACATCTATTTGGGCCTGTATTTTGGCACTTGCCTTGATTGCTGGTGCAACTACGGCGTTTGCCGCTACTGCAACTAATGATAATGGCTCACATATTAGCCGGAGTGACGCAGTTCTGATTGACGTAGACGGTAACTTTCAGAAGGTGGATGTGACTGGTGAGGTTGATTCAAGCGACGTACACTTCATTTCTGATTGTAACCTGCAAATGGTGGATGTTACTAATGAGACTAATTCAAGTGATGTATGGTTCATTTCTAATTATAATGGTTTAACTTTAGTTGAAGTTCAGAATGATAATTCAAAAAACATTCTCGATGACACAGGAGATAGTTTTATATCACTTGCGAAAGATGCGCCAGTAACGCTTGGTGTCGGAAGTTGGAAACAAGGCGATACATTTGTGCTTGAGTGCAAAAATGAAGGAAGTAACGCAATTAAAATCAACATTCGTAACACAAGTTCGGGAGAAAACTGGCCTTATACTCTGGAAACAGGGACTGGGAGCATTACCTTTACCGCTCCTTACGATGGTGAGTTTGAGATCACCGTGGAAAATCTTTCTGACACAGATGCCAATCTGTCAATCTCGTACACGCTTACCCGGTAACAAACATTACCAAGGTTTAAACATAAGGGGCTACCGCGGAAAACGGGATAATAAAAACCGCTGTTTGGCGGCTGGGGATCCATCCCCCCTGACATAATACAGTAGCCTGACGGCGGTTTTGAGAAATCAAGGCCGCCGTTTTCTTTTTGAAAAATGAGAATACGGGGGGTGTATTAAAGTCGCCCTTTTTTAAGGATACGGCGGTGTCCAGGAGGTATCGCTGTGTCCTTTTCCCTTTTCTCCCCCCCTAACCTGTCAAAAAAAGCCCACCCGCACAGCAGGATCAGTCCGGCGGCGGATGCGAAATTTGGCAGTACATAAATGAATTTGTCATTTCATGCGCTTGCGTGGCCTTGTGTCGCGCAGGCGCATTTTGTTTGTCCGACTTCTGGACACTTTGTCCAGAGGTGCGAGGCGGCTCCCCTGGGTGCCGCTCTCCGCCAGCTTTCCATTTTGTTTCTGCTCAACCCATCAACCGAAACAAAATGGAGGACAAGCTATGACAACGATCAATCTGAAAGATTTTTATTATTGGTACTTAACGGACGAGCTGCTGGAGGTGCCTGACGAGGTAGCGGAGGAACTCATGGCCAGCAAGCGGCGCGAGGCCGCCCATGCGGAACGGGTACGCTACAACAAGGCTTATTATTCCCTGGATTGTGACGACGGGATCGAATACTCCGCCTGCCTACACGAGCCCAGCCCCCAGGAACTTATGGATCGCAAGGAGCTGTTCTTCCGGCTGTGGAACGCCCTCAACTCTCTGCCGGAGATCCAGGGCCGCCGGGTGGACGCTCATTTGATACTGGGAAAGAGTTACCGTCAGATCGCCCGCGAGGAGGGCGTGGACAAGAGCGCCGTCCGCTGCTCCGTGAAATGCGGGATTGAGCGCATGAAAAAATATTTGCGAAAAAATTTCTAAGTTACCATCTCCATTTACCCCTCTTTTTCTGGTGGTATGTGAGAGGAGGTTTTCTCTCCGCAAAGGAGGCGCGGGGGCCACAGGCCGCCGCCCCCTTTGTGGGGGAGCGCCGATGCCGAGTATGGCTGTCTTATGACGGGGCAAGAAAATGAGCGCGGCGCTCCCCGCCATTTATGAAAGTGAGGGATAACAGAATGGACTATGATCCTATGTTGGCTGCTATGCTGTCCCAGCCGTGGAGCAACAATGCCTGCCGTGGCTATGTCATCTACGCGATGGAGAACTGCGGGTTTTCTCCCAACGACATCCGGCGCGTGGTGGCGGAGCTCTATGAGGTTTTCGACTTCCGCAGTCTGGAAGAGGCCCAGCAGCACTTTGAGGAAAGCCCATACTGACTTCTGGACACTTTGTCCAGAGGTAGCCATTTAGCCGGACGGCCAGCACTTTCACGGTGCTGGCCGTTTCTGCTCATCATTGGAAATACTGGCGAATAACTGCAAAGGAGGTTTTCTGTGAAGCTAAACGCACAAGTGATTGAAAAGATGCAGAGCGTCAATCTTGACGCGGTGGATAAGGAAACGCTTGTTGACGCAAGCGGTTTTGTTTTTGATAATTCGTTGCCGCTGGAAAAGCGAGCTGCTCGTATGCTGGAACAGTTGAAAAACCCCTATTGTTTCCGCTATGGCGATATGGCCATCAAGCTGGAATTTGCCGAGGACGGCCCCTCTCTCCAGGAACTGCTGACGGGCTTTTTCCTGCGGCAGAAAAGCGGACTGTAACGATCCGCTACTTCCAGACACTTTGTCCAGAGGTGGAGTCATCCTTGTTGTACCCCCGGTGCAGAGGTATAATATAGATGTAATGTGATAGGAAGGAGGACACATGGCAAGAACAGCAAACCGGGGGACAATGAGCGCCAGTTCCCCAACTTCATACAATGTGATGCGCTGGAGATTAGGGAAATACATTCGCCTTTCTAAAGAAGATTTGCTCCGTGGCCGCGATGAAAGCAACAGCGTGGTAAACCAGCGGCGGCTCCTGGAACAATACCACCAGGCCCACCTAGATGAGTTCTATGAGGGCGCGGAAGCGGACGTATATGTGGATGACGGAAAAACAGGTACGGACACCAACCGCGAGGACTTTCAGCGGCTCCTGTCCGATATATCCAGCGGCAGAATTAACTGCGTGATTGTAAAAGACCTGTCCCGTCTTTCCAGAAACTATACCGATGCCGGAAACCTGATTGAAAATCTTTTCGTCCGGCTCAACGTCCGTTTTATCAGCTTGGCGGAGGGCGTGGATAGCTACCGCAACCCCGACAGCGTATCAAACATTATCGTTCCCATCACCAACGTAATGAACGATCAATACTGCTACCAGACCTCAAAGAAAATCCGTCAGGTG
>URVL01000217.1 GCA_900551265.1 uncultured Eubacteriales bacterium
TCTTGACCGTTGACTGGCTCGGCTGGCTTTGCTATCTCACCGATAAAATCGGAAGTTGTATTATAAGTATTGTTCAAAATATTTGAACAATTTTGTATACATCCTGCGAGAAGCTTTTCCAAATCTCTTTTCAAGCAAATCATATCCCTTTTTGTAATCTCCTTTTAAAGCATATGCACAGGCAAAATAAAGATGTTGCCTATCGTCCATTAGAAGCCTTTTATCTTTAGTTTCATACAGCTTTAGATAAGAGTTTACATCGGTCAATGAATTAAGAAATGGAATCGTAGTAAACTGAAAAAAATACGATATTTTCAAAGACAGGTCTTTTTCATTGGAATTACTAAACAAAAACCATCTGTCATCTGTACATATTAGAGCAGGCTGTCTTAAGGTTAAACCCTTTAAACTATCTAAAAGAATATTATCTCCTAGAATACTCGCAGCTAATTCATTTATTTCTGGATAGTACACGGATAACCACGGATAAATTTGGGCCAATGCGTCTATCTGTCCTAAAGGGTGTGAGGAAAAAATGAGTTCAATTCTCTGTTTTACATTACCAATAGTTCGTGAATAAACAAGGCCGTTTTTCCGCCTGTTAAATCCATTTTCACTCATCAACTCATCCACATCATCAAAAATGTTAATGACCGTTTGTTTAACCTCTTTATCTATCACTCACTTACCCCCTTTTTTATATAAATCGAAATTGTCTTTCACTATTTTTTCTTCCCTCTTTGCGGCATATAGCTTTTCGCCAGTTCGGATTTTTGGACAATCCGGGTCAGCCATTGTTTTTCTTCCTCTGTCAATTTGTTGTAGCGCAGCTTTGTCTGCTTGCAGAACACCATCAGCAGTTGTTCCGCCCGGCTGCCTTTGAAGCTGGCTACTTCCTCCAAATCCCGCTTGAGTTCCTCCACAATGGTATTCTCCGGGGCGCTGTCGCGCCTGCCCCTGTGGGCTTCCCGTATGTCCTCCATGATAGCGTCAATATCGTGATGTACCCGGCTACTGAAATAGTCACCCTCCCACACATGGGCGGCTTGCAGGACACCAGCGGTCTTGTCATGCTCCCCCGGCCGGTACTTCTCGATGATTTCAGCCCTCGCCACGTCTACCCATGCGTTTAAGTTCTGTATCTGTGTTGCGGCGATCCCCTCCACATAAATCTGTATATCGGCCAGCAGTTTCACAAAATCCGGGTGCGCCGCCAGTTCGCAAAGCAGGGCGGTATCAATTCGCCCACTTTTTAGCAGGTCAATCATATCATCACTCAAACGCAGGTCTGCAAGATCGGCGTTTGGGTGATTTTTTGTTTCTGTCAATCCCAGCAGATAATCGGCGGTCACGCCGTAAAACTTCGCCAGCTTGATAAGGGCATAGTGGCTGATGTCCTTGTACTCGTCCGCTTCATAGCTGCCCAGCGCAGACTTGGAAAGGCGGGTCTGCTCCGCAAGCTGTTCCAGCGTCAGCCCACGCTCCACACGCAGGTCTTTTAGGCGTTCCTGTATCGTTAAGGCCATGCTATGCCCCCCTTGTTGCTTCATTTCTTTATTTTCTTAAATAAAGCACTGTATGCTTTAACGTCTATGTCGTCCATTAGCCAACCGTATTTTTGCAAGAAAGACAATTTTTCCGCAACTGTCTTAAATAACTGAGCTGACGTTTTTCCTGCTATCCGTACATTTTCCTTGTTGTCGAAAAATTTGCTATCCGCTCCAAAACGGAGAATTTGCGGTATTCCATCTTTTATGATTTTACGGAAAGTTACTTTTGCATAGTCTCCTGTTACAAAATCATTTCCAACTATACCATCCAACAAACCTTGGTCTAATTTTTCAAGGACAATTTTTTCTAATTCTTTTACATTCATAGTAACATCCTGCCTTTCTAAACGGGCATTTATCATTCTGCTTTTTTATTCTACCACAATTCCGAGAGCGTGGAAATAGTGTGTTTTCGGACGGGATTTCCAACCTTTCGGATATACGGGAGGGGCGGTCAAAAAAGTGTAGACTTGTGTTAGTTCATCGATGGACAAGCACAAGTGAATGACCGTCCGAAAGAGATATTACCGGCTGGGGAAGTACGCCATGACCCCCGCTTCTGGCCACTGTGGCCAGAGGTCACTTCGGGACATTTTGTCCCGAAGTGGGGAGAGCGTACCAACGCCGGGACACGCCGCAGGAATGGGGCAGGAACGGCTTTCGGGGGAAACGGCAGTAAAGCGAAAATGGAGGGACGCATGAGCAAAAAACTACCAGAGATAGAGCGCCCGCCGGGCGGCGGCTTGCCTCGCATGCCCCCGGCGCAGCGCAGACGGGCGAACGCCCTTATTCGGAAAACCTGCTGCAACTACGATAACGGCAACTGCCTGTTGCTGGACGATGGGGAGGAATGTATCTGTCCCCAGACGATTTCCTATTCCGTCTGCTGCAAGTGGTTCCGCTGGGCGGTGCTGCCACAGGACAAGGCGCTGGAGGCGGAGATATTCCGCAGCGCCAGCGTGAAGCGGTGCGCCGAATGCGGGGCGGCGTTCGTCCCCCGTTCCAACCGAGCGAAATACTGCGAAGCCTGCGCCAAACGGGTACATAGGCGGCTGAAGAACGCCAGCGACCGGAAACGCCGCTGGAATACGGACAAATAGGGGCTGACAAAAGCCCATAAATCAAGGACTTTTAGGGGCTGTCCGGGGCGGGGCTGTATGTTTGTATGCCCCGCCCCGGAAAATGCCCCCTAACTGTCCGCAAAAGGAGGTTTGATAGAGATTGCCGCAATACGCAATCCTGCGATTTGCAAAGCACAAGGGCAATCCGGCAAGGCCGCTGGAAGCCCATCACGAACGGCAGAAAGAAAAGTATGCCAGCAACCCGGATATTGACACGGCAAAGAGCAAGCACAATTTCCATATCGTCAAGCCGGAGGGCCGTTATTATCATTTCATTCAGAACCGCATTGAACAGGCCGGGTGCAGGACACGCAAGGACAGCACCCGGTTTGTCGATACGCTCATCACCGCCAGCCCGGAGTTTTTCAAGGGCAAGCCACCAAGGGAAGTACAAGCCTATTTCCAGCGGGCGGCTGATTTTCTTATCCAACGGGTAGGCCGGGAGAATATCGTGTCGGCGGTGGTACACATGGACGAAAAGACCCCCCACCTGCATTTGACCTTTGTGCCGCTGAC
>URVL01000218.1 GCA_900551265.1 uncultured Eubacteriales bacterium
GTGAAAAGCTCTGCTCTAAAAAGGTGCAATCCGCCATAATAGTACTGGTGAGGTCTGCCAAATCCTTTTTTCCAAAGAAGGATAGCGGGATTTTGCGGAGCTTCTCCGCAAGACTAATCCGGCGAACTCCACTTTCTCGATACGTAGCAAAATATGTAGAATTGTACTGAAACCAAGTCGTCAATAAGATCAGTCCCACACAGACTACGCAACCCGTCACATAAAGGAATATGCGTGTGCCTCTCACACCTCCATTTAGCAGATCTGTGACCAAGATATACAGTAGACTCACCGGAAACATAAACGAAATATTTTGCAATGCACACGCAATACATCCCTTTACAAGATCCTTTGCACCCTGCTCAGAAAGAGCATATCTTCTCTGTAATTTTTCAATCATTCACGCAACCCTCCTTTGTAACTTTCCACTGGATAGAGGTCTGATAGTCGCTCCACATTGAATGAAACACTCCGCCGAACTTCAACAGTTCGGAATAGGTACCGCTTTCCGCAATCCGGCCTTCCTTTAAAACAAAAATTCGGTCCGCATGAACAACTGTAGAAAGGCGGTGCGCAATAAGTATCACCGTTTTCCCTTGGGAAAGCGCCTGAAAAGCCGCCTGCACGCGGCTTTCGTTATCAGGATCAGCAAAAGCGGTGGCCTCATCTAAAATCACAATGGGTGTGTTCTTTAACATAACACGTGCAATGGCAATGCGCTGCTGTTCCCCGCCGGAAAGATATATGCCGTCGGCACCAATCACTGTATCTATACCATCTGGCAGTTTTTCAATGATATCCATGCACTGTGCCGCCTTCAGTACTTCCAAGACCTCTGCACGGCTGGCATCCGGTTTTCCCATACGTACATTTTCCAAAACGGATGCCTTAATAAGACGGCTGTCCTGAAAACAAAGGAGACGGTATTCATCAAATTCTTTTTTGGAATATCCCGGATGTCTACGCCCCCAATATAGACCGCTCCCTTCTGCGGATCAAAAAACCGGGAAAGTAAACTCGCCAACGTCGTCTTTCCTCCACCGGATGGACCGACAAACGCGATAGTCTGGCCCGGGTGAATTGAAAGGGAAACATCAGAAATTGCATCTTTTACCCCATCATAGCTGAAGCTGACATGCTCCACGGCAATGGAGCTGTCCCTTGGTATCCTGGGAACGGCGGTCTCGGGCAAGGGTTCCAGATTTAATATGCTGTCAATTCTCTCAAGCGCGTCGGCGACAATCATCGCATTTTCACTTTGAAACATAATTTTTGTCAATGTTAAGGAAATCACCGGTGTTATGATTACATAAAATATTAAATTTAAAAGGAAAGTACTTGTCACGCCATCACGTGTAAACAGCAAGCCGGCTGCAATTAAAAACACAAAAACGCCGTTGATCGCCGCCGTGTATAACATCATGGGCCCACGTAAATCTTTCGTATATGCAATTACCCAAACACCATAACGGTCAATTGAATCTTTAAATTTCTTAAAGGAAAAAACCGTTTGCCCAAATGTCTTGACGACAGGAATCCCCCGCACATACTCGACAGCTTCGTTTGACATGTCATCCAGTGCATTCTGATATTCCTTCATTTTTTGCTGCATTTTCGCACCGGTCATACTTGTCATAATTAAGAACCCCAAAGCAACAGGGATCAGACTCAGAAGGCCCAAACGCCAGTCAAATGCAAGCAATAGCACCAATAGACCGCATGGGGTGGCAATTGCGCCGGCCTTATCTGGAAGCTGATGTGCCAAATATGTCTCCGTAGCGGCGCTGGATTCATTCACAATTTTGCGTAACCGTCCGCTGCCAAACTCCTCCGCAAAACCCAATGGAAGCTTTACAATATGGTGCATTGCGGCACTTCGTATATTCGTCGCAACTCGAAACGCCGCAACATGCGAACACAATAACCCTGCAATATAAACCAGAACGGATACGACGGCAAACGCAACCCCCATCCATCCATAGTACGTCAAACCCTGCGCATGGCCGAAATCAGGCGCAACAGTTAGTACCTCACGAATGATTCTCCAAATATACCAGAATGGAACAAGTGCAATCAGCGCGCTTAACGCAGAAAGTATCCACGATGCATAAGTGAAATATCGATGCTTACCGGCATAGCCCATCAGGCGCAATAAATTGGATTGCTTTTTCAATGACAAGACCTCCTTGGTTAGTTTTTGCTAACTAATAGTTTTTATCTAGGTTAGTTTTGCCTAACTTATCGACAAACAAAATTACTCTCAGAGTCCTATTATTTTTCTCCATCCGGCAAGGTAAAAGTCTCGAAGCTCACGGACATAATCATATGCCCGTTCCAGTGGCATATCATGCACAACAATTTCAAAAAATCCGGAAAAAAAGCCGCTGATTAAGATATGCTCCAGTTGTGGATCCATATGTCGGACTGTATACCCAAGGCCACGTAAAACTGAGAGAAACCGCGCCGTTGCCCCTGCTTCAATCTCCACAAGCGAGTGGATAAACTGCTCATAACGCGTGCCATCGGCACAGCAAAGCAGCAGTTTAAACGCGTCAAAGTTTTCATAAATATATCCAGTCATCCAAATCATGCAGTCGCCTGAAATATCTCCGAGATGTTCCGGTTGCTCGGTAGAGGGCAATGCGGCAAACTCCGTCTGAGCCTGGTTAAACCGCGCCATCAATGTCGCATACGCCTCAGAAACCAAGGCGTCGAACAAATCCTCCTTGCTTTTGTAATAGCCATAAAACGCGCCGGTTGTCACGCCTGCAGACTTTACAATATTCCTCAAAGACGCTTCCCGAAATCCCTTTTCAAGAAATTCCCGCTTTCCTGCTTGCAAGATATTTTCCTGGGTTGACCGTTCTAACTCCATCATGTTTCTTTACACAAACCTCATCATATAACACTGTTATAATAGCATGGGATCACCGTCATGTCAAGTTCAAATCCGATCTATTTATAAATTTATTTGTCTGTGCGAAGACGTAGCGATTTTCTTGTGAAAAGGCGGTGTAAGCTATATGCTTGACACCGCCCCCATCTTATAAAATCTTCAAGACTTCCTTCAGAAAATCATAATTGAGTGCCAGGGATTCAGCCTCCAACTTTTCCTCCGGCGTATGTGCCCCCGTTGCGTGCGCGCCTATCGATGCCGCATCGAGAC
>URVL01000219.1 GCA_900551265.1 uncultured Eubacteriales bacterium
CAGCTTTATTAGTCTAACACATTCCGTTTGCTTTGTCAAGTACTTTTTTTCATTCCCTGAAAAACTTTTTCCTGACTCCGTTTCCTTCCTGTGCCTCCGCTCTCTCGAGCAGCCTGATTAGTATATCGCAGTCAAATTGATTTGTCAAGAGTTTTTTCGACTTTTTTAATCTTTTTTCCTGAGAAACTATTTCAATCAGACATTCTCTCGCGAGTGCCCAATTATTATACTACCCTCCTTTGTCATTGTCAAGCCTTTTTTTAATTTTTATGATTCTTTATTGAAAAGGCCGGCCCAGGATATGGGCCGGCCTTTCTGGTATCTATTAAACTGTCCTTCCATGTTCGTGTGTTTACTCCATAACCTGAAAAGAGATACCAAATACGTTGTCAGCCGCAACCACTTCACTTTGTGACATATCCTGCATACTGAACGAAGCGGAAAGCGGTGCTTTGTCGTCTAACACCCACTGGATCAGGCAGCGCGAATCCAGATGATCCATCATGGCGCGTTCCTGGTAATCCCCGGATGTGAACATCGTTGCTTTCTTGAAATGCCCATTCATCAGATGCACCGTACTATCCACGATGTCGTTTACTTTATTGATATCCATATCATAATAACGCAGTCCGATTTGTGCTTTCTGGTATCCATTTTCGTCGAAAACCAAAATAATCGTCACACTGAAGTCTGAAAATTCTGCGAATGTGCGATCCAAATCAGCATACACGCTTGTCGTACTGATCTTTACGCCGGTCTTTGCATCTTCATAAGGCTCACTGATCTGAACCTGATCCTCTGCAATTCCCAAAACGTCCAGAACCGTTTCCACCGGCATTCCAATCTTCACATCATATATACCGGCCGACTGATCAGAGACGTATAAAAAATTGAAGATACTATCCTCAGAATAGACCTCCCTCCCCCTCGCAGAATCATCAGAGGAGGCGCTTGCACAACCCGGTATACAAATGAAAAAAGCTAACAGAAAAACACAGCACCTTACAAGTTTTTTCATAAGACCTCCTTGACGCTCCAATTATTCCTACACGAGCATCGAGAAAAACGTCTTCTTCCCTCCTTCCATTTAATACGTTTTGTATCCGCAATATCAGTGTAGCACAAAATGTGCATTTTGTCAATATGTTCATTAAATACTATTTTTGCACTTGATATTTCATTAAATTTTACATTATATAATAATGTTATATTAATAATCGGAGAGGCTCATACTTCATTGCATCTTCTTTAAGGCCGCTTTCACAGTAAACGCACAAAATTCAATATCTGCTCTTCCGATCCGTTCTTCTCTCGTTCCCCGTTTCTCTTTTTCCCTTTTCATGTTATAATAAAGCCGTACCACAAGATCATTCAGGGAGGGCCTGCACTTATGAACAATTTTATTTTCCATTCCCCAACAAAAGTCTACTTTGGTTCCGGCTACGAGAAGCAGATCGGAGCGCTTTTAAAAGAACATGGCTTTCATAAGCCTCTCATCGTCTACGGCGGCGGCAGCATTAAGCGCTCCGGGCTTTACGACATCGTACTTGCCTCTTTAAAGGAGGCAGGGCTTTCCTGGGCAGAACTGGGCGGCGTTCAACCGAACCCGCTTCTTTCCCTGGCAAAAGAGGGCATCCTTCGCTTCCGTGCCGAACAGTGCGACGTTCTCCTTGCCGTCGGCGGCGGCAGCGCAATTGACACGGCGAAAGTCATCGGTCTCGGCGTCCCCTATGACGGTGATGTGTGGGACTTCTGGTGCGGAAAGGCCGACCCGGTTGCCGGCATCCCCACAGCCGTAATTCTTACGATTGCCGCGGCCGGCAGCGAGACCAGTGAATCGGCCGTCATCACAAACGAGGATGGTATGCAGAAGCGCGGCCGCAATTCTATTTTCAACCGTCCGATTTTCTCTATCATGAACCCCGAACTCACCTATACGCTGCCATCTTATCAGACAGCCTGCGGAGCCGTCGATATTATGATGCATACGCTTGAGCGCTACATCACACTTCCCGGCACAGTCGGCATCACCGATCAGATTGCGGAAGCGGTCCTCAATACCGTTCGCAAATATGCCCCCATTGCGATCGCGCATCCCGACAACTACGAGGCGCGTGCTGAGCTCATGTGGGCCGGAAGTCTCTCGCACAACGATCTGACCGGCTGCGGACACGCCAGTGTTTTTATCAACCATAAAATTGGTCACGAACTCTCTGCCAAATACGGCACGGCGCACGGCGCCAGCCTGGCAATTGCGTTCCCCGCCTGGGCAAAATACTGCTATCAATATAACATTCCCCGTTTCGCACAGTATGCCGTCCGCGTTTGGGGCTGTGAGATGGACTATGTCAATCCTGAAACCACGGCATTGGCCGGTATTGCTGCAACGGAAGCGTTCTTCCGCAGTATCGGTATGCCCGTCCGTCTTTCCGATATCGGTATCGGGGAAAGCGAAATTCCGGACCTGGCCAGCCGTATTACATCCGGCGGCACAGGTACCGTGCAGTCTTATATTACCTGCAGCATGCAGGAGTTTACAGATATACTCCGTCTTGCCCTGTAACGAATCCAATCACACAGCCGCCGTCTTTGATGGAACCGTCAAAGACGGCGGCTTTTTTTGCTCAAACACAACCATTCGTTTCAAATGATACAACCAGTTGTATCTGGATTTTGCGTGTTTTCTTCACTATACTGATATCAAAGAACCGGTTCTTCCTATAAAACATGAGGAACGCACTATGAAATTACCGACAAAGCAACCATTCGGAAACGGCGTATGCCGCCTCTCACCCGATACGGCCATGGTACGCAGCGTATACCGCATACCCGCCAGTGCGGCGATCCGTCTGAAACCCTGTTCTCTTCTGTTGCACGTCCAGGCAACCAAATTCACCATAAAATAGCGGACAGCAGTTTCCGCCATTTACAAAATGAAAGGAATCCATATGAATATCGGAAATCAAATTAAAAACTTTCGCAAGGCAAAAAAACTGACACAGGAGCAGCTGGCCGAATATCTCGGCGTCACGTCCCAGGCCGTCAGCAAATGGGAAACCGGGGTATCTCAAAGTTAAAGATACCACACCAATCCCACGCTGACTTTTGCTCAACCGATACAGCCGGAGGGCTGGATAACAAGAAAAGGCGGTATGCGCCCCGTGG
>URVL01000220.1 GCA_900551265.1 uncultured Eubacteriales bacterium
TCAAGCATAAGATTGTTCCGGTTCTGGCTGTTCGCGACTTTAACATTACGCCCCAGCTTGTAGAAACGCGCTTTAAGCTGAATCCGGACAGCTTTGGTTATCCGGAGCTTGAGGAACGGATTGCCTAATCTGCGATCCGAAATACGGATATGGAAGAGGACTGCGCAGTGCTCGCTGTTGACAACTTACACAGTTTTGGTGAAGCAATTGCATCGGGTAAACGCGTGCAGTCATCCATTAAGCTAAACCGTGTGCTTGGCTATATTTCGGCTTGCCTTGGCATGCCGCTGGCGTTTTATTTGCTCTTTATGCAAAGCTATGCGGTGGTAACGCCGTTTAATATGTTCTATTATGTGCTTTTGTGGTTCTGCCCGGTCCTGTTGTCGGCCTTTGGAGCAAACAGGAGGTAATCGCTTGAAACTGATTTCATGGAACGTAAACGGCCTCCGTGCCTGTGTGGGAAAGGGATTTTTAGAGTTTTTCCGGCAGGAAGCTGCAGATGTATTCTGTATTCAGGAGACCAAGATGCAGCCGGAGCAACTTGAACTTGATTTGCCGGGATACCAGAAATTTTTCAACAGTGCCGAGTGTAAGGGATATTCCGGAACAGCGGTGTTTGCTAAAATTCCACCATTATCCGTCCAGAATGGGATTGGTATACCGGAACATGATACAGAAGGCCGTGTTATAACGCTGGAGTATTCCGGGTTCTATTTGGTGACAGTCTATACGCCGAATTCCCAGCATGAGTTGACGCGTCTTTCTTATCGTATGGAGTGGGAAAGCGTGTTTTTGGACTATCTGAAATGCCTTGATGCGGTAAAACCGGTGATTGTCTGCGGAGATATGAATGTCGCTCACAGAGAAATCGATTTGAAAAATCCAAAGGAAAACGAGAAAAACGCGGGTTTTACAATTGAGGAACGTACCTGCATGACGCGGCTGCTGGATGCCGGTTTTACAGATACGTTTCGCCTGCTCTATCCAACGCTGGGCGACGCCTATACATGGTGGTCTTACCGGATGCGCGCGCGTTCGCGGAACGTCGGGTGGCGGATCGACTATTTTCTGGTATCTGACCGAATTGCGGATTGTGTGACAGACAGCGTCATCTATAAGGACATTATGGGAAGCGATCACTGTCCGATTGGGTTAATCTTCACAGAAAATCTTGAAAAAGTCCGGTGAAGTTTTAAAATTGTGTTGAAAAAGTAAGTGTCATTTGATATAATATAGCGGTGTGCTGGAGGTTTACCACGCGCTTGAATGGATATTTGTGATAAAATATAATGTGAGGAGAGTAACAGATGAGCTATGCTGCGGACAAGATAAGAAATATTTGCCTGCTTGGACACGGTGGCGACGGTAAGACATCTTTGGCGGAGAGCATTCTCTTTTTGACAAAGAGCACCGACCGTTTGGGAAAAGTGACGGACGGCAACACCGTTTGTGACTCTGATCCTGAGGAAATCAGAAGACAGTTTTCAATTTCTTCTGCAATGGCGCCGGTTGAATATAAGGGCCATAAGGTTAATTTTATTGACACGCCCGGTTATTTCGACTTTGCCGGTGAAGTTATGCAGGGACTCCGCGTTGCGGATGCCGGGCTGATCCTCTGTACCGCCAAGAACGGCGTTGAGGTTGGCACAGAAAAGAGTTGGAAACGTGTGCAGGACCGTGCTTTGCCACGTATGTTTTACATCTCGAAATTAGATGAGGAACATGCGGATTTTGTTGGAACTGCGGCCGCATTGCGCGAAGCGTTTGGTTCTTCTGTGTGTCCTATTATTCTTCCCATTATGGATGGTGGCAAACTAACCGGTTATGTGGATATCCCAAAGAATAAGGCATATTCATTTGACGGTAAGGCCTATGCCGAGTGCCCGGTTCCGGCGGCGTTAGCAGATCAGGTTGAAGAGTACCGCATGGAGTTGACAGAGGCCGTCGCAGAGACAAGCGACGAGTTGATGGAGAAGTTCTTTGCGGAGGAACCCTTTACCGAGGAAGAATATGTGACCGGCATTAAGGCTGGCGTTGCGGCAGGTACGCTTGCTCCTGTTATGGGCGGTTGCTATTTGACCGGTTTTGGCACGTTGCCGCTGATTGATGCGATTATCAGTTATGTGCCATCTCCGCTTGAAGCCAAAGCGGAACACGGCGAAGATGGAAACGGAGACGCTGTGGAGGTTCAGCCGGATCCCAATGGCCCGACCTGTGCGTTTGTCTTTAAGACTGTTACCGACCAGTATGGACGTTTCTCTTTCTTTAAGGTTGTTTCCGGCAAAGTGACGTCTGACATGACGCTTGTAAATGCCCGCACTGGCGAGAATGAAAAGATTGGGCATATTTATGTTGTGCGCGGCAAAAAGAACATAGAAGTCGATGAGATCGGCATGGGTGATATCGGTGCGGTCTCCAAGCTGACAGATACGAAAACGAACGATACGCTCTGCGCATCTGGTAGGGTAGTTTCTCTTGATAAAATTATCTTTGATGAGCCTTGCTATACCCGTGCGATTTTCCCGAAGTCTAAGGGCGGCGAAGAAAAGATTGCTTCCGGCCTGACAAAGCTGAAGGATGAGGACCCCGCTTTCACGAGCGGTATGGATCCCGAGACGCATGAGTATGTCATTTCTGGCGCCGGCGATATGCATATTGATGTGCTCTGTTCTAAACTCAAGAGTAAGTTTGGTGTTGACGTGGAGCTTGCCGATCCGAAGGTGCCATATCGCGAGAAGATCCGCAAAAAGGTAAAGGTGCAGGGTAAGCACAAGAAACAATCCGGTGGTCACGGTCAGTATGGCGATGTCTGGATTGAGTTTGAACCGAATCCCGAACAGGATGAGATGGTGTTTGCAGAGAATGTTTTCGGCGGATCCGTGCCAAAGAACTTTTTCCCTGCAGTTGAAAAGGGTTTGCGCGACTGCATGGATCGCGGCGTTTTGGCCGGCTATCCCGTAGTACAGTTGAAGGCAACGCTGGTTGACGGTTCCTATCATGACGTTGACTCCAACGAAATGTCCTTTAAGATGGCGGCTCGTCTTGCCTTTAAAGCCGGCATTCCGCAGGCGAATCCTGTTTTGATGGAGCCGATCGG
>URVL01000221.1 GCA_900551265.1 uncultured Eubacteriales bacterium
CGCGATGCGTTCTGTGATCTCATATTTGAATTCTGCCATAAAACTGATACTCCTCGCAAAAAGTTTCGATATATTCAATCATACTGGATGCGGCCCGCAATTGCAAGTGTGAAAATCCGGGTGAAAAACAAAAAGCAGCGTGGCCCCAAAGGTCCGCGGTGCCTGGATGGAGCGGAATTGTCGAATCCGGAACCGCCGTATACAGGAGCAATCTGCGGCCGCCCCGCAAGCTGCATTCCTGCACATGTGCGCTTTTTCCATCATATGATAATGATGGGAGACAGCCGCAAGCTGTTCCCGAAACGATAAAGGAGAAGAGTATTTTATGGATTATATGGAAGCAGAGCGCCATGAGCGCTGTCCGGTTTGCCCCAAAGAACAAACGCACGTCCATGAAGTCCTTGGCAGTGTCTGGATTGCCGAGGCCGCGACGGACCCTCACAATCATAGATTTGCAGTTGTGACCTGTGATGTGATTCCGGTTGGAACACGTGACCATGTGCATGAGGTGAAATTCAGGACGGATTTTTACGAGGACCATTTTCATGAATTCTCGGGAAGAACGCAGGGCGCGATTCCCGTTGGAAATGGCCGGCACGTCCATTTCCTGGACTCCGTTACAGAGCAAAACGAAGGACACAGGCATAAATTCAGGGTTGCTACCCTGATTGACGACCCAATTGGAGAATAACATGGTGCCGGTATAACCTGAAAATCTGCCCGCCGCCCTTAGCATATCTCCAAACCGGTGCGGTTACAGATATGGAAAAAGGCCGCCGACTTTTGTCGGCGGCCTTTTTTAAGATGGTCGGAGTATTGAGATTTGAAGCCTGTTAAAACGGCTTGAAATCAATACAAAACACCACAGTCTGCAAAAGGTCTGCAATAAATCGGTTTTAATAAGTGCTTTCCGATTCTGTTTTTAAGCGTTTTTTTCTTGTCTTTCAGCCCTCAAAAGTTCATTTAATTTATTTCTCGCATTATGAACCATGCTCGGTTTGAGGGCTAAATATACTTCGTGAATCATTTTGGCGTTTGCATGTCCAACAAGTAAAATCGCTATTTCTTCCGGGACTTCTGCTTCGGCCAGCATGCAAACATACTCGTGGCGAAACTGGTGGGCGCATATATCGGCTTTCCAATCAGTATACGTTACTGTTGTTTCTCGTCCGTTCCTCTTTCTGCGCATGGTTCTTTCGATAGGCTGCGCCATTCCATGTTTACGCCAAAAGCGTATCCACATTCTGCGGTACTCAGAGGCCGTTACAGGCGTTTCTTTAAGCCCGATGATATAAGTCTCGGGTGACATGCTTCTAAGCTGTTGTAGGGCTTGTTTTAGGGGTGAGAGCAACGGTACAGTGCGAACGCCTGCTTCTGTCTTTGTAACAGTGATATGCGGTCGATTGCCGATGAACTCAACGGACTTTGAAACATCGATCAAGTTTTCTTCAAAGTCGATATCGCGGAGCTGTATTGCACAGGCTTCTCCACGGCGTTCGCCGGTACATAAATACACAACCGCCGGGAGCGCTTCCGGATCGTCCAGATTGTCCTTTACTATTTGTACTTGCGTGTCGCTTGGCGGCATTCGCTTGCCTTTTTTTAGCTTTCGTGGCATTTTGGCAAGGTCTGCCGGGTTTCTGAACCCCGCCCACTCGGGAGAATCAATCCATATTTGAAAAATCGAATTAAGAACAGTTTTTTGATTTGATACGGTCGATTGAGCCATTCCGCTGATTGACTTAAGAAACTGTGTTACCATGTACGGCTCAATTTCATCTATGCGCATGCCTTTGAAATATGCCTTAGCGCGTCGGAGCGCTGGACGGTATGCTATTTGTGTTCCGTGTTTCATTTCGCATACCTGACCGTCATATATTTCAGCGACTTCTTCAAAAAGCGGGGCTTTTGGTTTTTCGTCTGCCTGGATTCCCAAAATTTTTTCTGCCGCGCCCTCTGCCCGAGCCATGTCCCGCTTGCGTATCACCTCGGCTGGATTTAGAGATGAAAATGAACGGCGTTTTCCGTTTATAGTTTCCTGTAGCTCCCAAACCCCGTTTTCTTTCTGGCGCATGCCCTCTGTAAGTTTTTTGCGTGCCAATTTCAATCCACCCTCCTTCTTTGCGTGAGGAGCGGTTGCCCCTCCAAGATATGCTTTGACAAGCCTACCCCGGAGGTGATATAATCCGATTGTCAGGGCGGATTGCCACCTCTGTGGTAAGCTGTTCTATATAAACGCTTCGGCACTCCCACGCCGGGGCGTTTTTTATTTTATGCACTGTGGGCAAGCTCGATAACCCGCAGTAATTGCGCTGTTTTCATCTTCAAAATAATATACTTCATCTATATTATTTTGAATCGTGACGCACGAATATTGATGGTAGCAAACACTTTCGGGAACAACAAACACGCTGCCGTAAGGGGAGGTGCCATTGTATAGATCACCTCCCGCAATGCTGGGACTAATTGTATTTTTTTTGATTTTCTTCAATGTATCTTATCGCGGATGGTTCGTGACACTGAGAGCATGGAGCATAACCCAGTCTTTCTGCTCCGGAAACAGATACTATGTAAATCGCATTGCTTCTGCTTAACGATCCGCATCCTGGTTCGTGATATCTATCTCCGGTTTCAGTAATGCATGCTACATGCCATTTAGCGTAAAGAGTAGGAGTTGCGCTTCTATCGTTTGCGGGGATTGGTTCATAAACCACATTTTTCATTTCGGTTTTTAAATCCAAAATTTCTGCGTTATGCTGTTGACTTTGTACGATTAGAGCAATGCAAAGCCCAACAGATAAAAGTAAAAAAGCGATGCATAAAATTTTATAATTGATTTTTGCGGGAATATAACGAACTCTTTTCCCACAGTTCGGGCATTTTGTGTCATTTGGCCCGCACTCTGTACCGCAGTTTTTACAGAACAATTTTTTGACAGGCTTTTGCTGCTCCGGTTCAAACGTGGAAGTTATACAGGCTTGTGCGTTTTCGATTTGAGGTTGTTCCTGATCGGCTTGTGCAGCTTCCGAGGGTTCATTCAATACAGAATCGTCTGCTGTATCTTCCTGTTCGTTATGTGCTTCATCCCAAATT
>URVL01000222.1 GCA_900551265.1 uncultured Eubacteriales bacterium
GCGGAGGAAAGCATTTTTTTATTCGGCTGCTCTCCTTTTGCATCCGTGATGGTAAGCAGACAGAGGAATATGGTCTGCCCCGAACGTGACTGCGCCCGCGCCTCGAGCTGATAGATTTCCTTAAAAATTTCGTATTCACAAAAGAACGCGCCTTTTGCGTCCTCAACCTCCTGAAGGCCGCTTTTTATGACCGTTAAATCGGTTTGTACGTCGTTTGTCATTTTAATAACGCGTTTATATATGGCCATAAATTCTTTAGACGGCGTGATGCCGAACTGGCTGTAAAACATTTTTGTCACGGTTTCATAGTGTGAAAGTGCATCGCGGTATCGTCCGCAGTCCGCCAGAGACTCGATCAGATAAATATGAAGCGTTTCATCATAGGGGTCAATCACAACGGCGTTACGGCAAATACGTATGATATCGTCCAGGCGGTTTTGTTCTTTCAAAATGGCGATGGCATCTTTGACAAGTTTTATGTAAACACCGTGATAGTAGGTGCTGATTGATACAGCCCAGACCTCATAGGCTGTTTTTGGAAGGAAATCTCCTTTGTAAATATCGATTGCGTGCAAGAGACAGGAGAGTTTTTGGCCGTTGTCCTGAAGCGATTCTGCTTTATGGTAGAGCTCTTCAAAAAGATTGGTATCGACGATGAGATCCACATTTCCATTTTGCCAGGAATATGTGCCGCGGCGGCTGACAATCAGGCTTTTTCCATTCAGGCCGATTTGGTCGAGCATTTGCCGTATACGGAAGACGAGGACTTTTAATGTGTTGGCGGGATCCGAAACGTCTTCATCAGGCCACAATAATTCGATTAACTCATTTTGTGTAATTTCGCGGTCACGAAATACCAGCAGATATTCAAGAAGCGTCCAAAGTTTTTTTGAGCGGCTTCCGCTGTCGTCGATTGTGGCGCCACCGTACGTCAACGAAAATTCGCCGAACATATTGACCTGCAAAATCTCTTTTTCCATAAAAATGCCTTTCTTGCCCAATTCTGTATTACAATTAACAATATCATACAATCTCACAGTTTGAATGTCAACAAAAAATAAATTATTTGCGTATTATGAATCACTTTTCTGTAATTTGTTAAATGGATTTAAGGAAGTCCGTAACCTTAAAATGTAACTTTTTAGACAAAAAAAGAATTATGACGGAAACGTCCTATGGTTATTTAAATGAAAAGAAAGAGTTCTCTTGCGAAAACAGCAATTTTCAAGTATGATAAAAAATGGATTACTAGATTGTGGAGGAGCGCTGTCATGCGAAAAGCTGTGTCTTTGGTTTTGGTGATAATTTTGGCGGCGCTGCTCTGCCTGACGGCTTGTGCGAAGTCCCCAGTTGAGACGTATGCAGACGATGCGCTGCATGTATCGGAAACGCCGGCGGGGCCGGGTAATGTGGAAGTGCCGGCCGGTAATAACAGTGACGCCGCGCCGGACAGCGACGTTTTTTCCGCAGGAAATGAACCTGGTACCGGCGCTGTGAAAGAGACAAATGATCCATCCTCTGCGTCCGCAGATTTTGGAACCTGTGCTTCAGAAAGCAGGGATGCAGAAAATAACTTGGATTTGCTGGAATCCGGAAATGACGCCGTTGGGATGGACGATATTTTGGAAACGGGCGGGCCTGCGATGCCCGTGGTGGCGGAACCTGTTGCCTCCGGAGAAATCCTGTATGGAAACGACCTTGTGACGATCGACGCGTCAAACACCGAAGACGGCTATATCATGATTCGTTATACGGAGGAAACCGGCTCCCGCATTAAGGCGCTCATAACATTTCCGGATGGGACGACATATCAGTATAACCTGACGCCGGGAACGGAGTATGATGCGTTCCCGCTGTCGGGAGGCAGCGGAGAATATCAGATTGGAATTTATAAGAATGTAGAGGGAACCAAATATCTGACGGTTTACAGCGTCACAATTGCTGCGGTGATTACGGACGCATTTGCCCCCTTTTTACAGCCGAATCAATATGTAAACTATACGTCAACAAGTGAAGCTGTTTTGTTGGCAGCGGAGCTGACGTCCGGCATTTCCGACGAATTGGAAATTGTCGGCAAGATATATGACTATGTCATTACAAATATCAGCTATGATTATGACAAGGCATCATCTGTTGCAAGCGGATACCTGCCGGATATTGATGCGGTGTTGGAGAGCGGGAAAGGGATTTGTTTCGACTATGCCGCGTTGATGACGGCCATGCTCCGCAGCAGGGGAATCCCGACTAAGCTGGTTGTGGGTTACACGGGAGAAATCTACCATGCCTGGATCTCTGTTTATACGGAGGAGAGCGGATGGGTGGACGGCGTAATTTTTTTTGATGGAACGGCTTGGAAACTGATGGATCCGACCTTTGCTTCATCGGGACATGCAAGTGAGGAAATTATGGAGTATATTGAAAATACAGATCACTATACGGCCAAGTATTTGTATTAGCCTTCGTCACGCTTTTTCACAGGTGATCAGGTGATACTGCCTGTACCGTTGCCATGGGGCAAACGATATTTATTGTAGGAGACGGGACCATGAAAAGAGCTGTCTTAACGCTGCCGTATCTTTCGTCGTTTTGTATGTCGATGTACCTGGTGATGCAGGCGGGGATCCCATTGGAAGAAGGCGTGCGTATGCTCGCGGAGGATGAAAAAGACACCCGGCGGCGTGAACTTTTATTCAAACTTTATAGCGACCTGGCAGAAGGGGCGTCTTTTGGCGAGGCCATAACAAAAGCGGGCCTGTTTCCCCGGTATATGCTGGATATGACGAAGCTCGGTGAACAGACCGGCAATCTGGACCGCGTATTGAAGGCCCTATCCATTTATTATGACCGGCAGGAGCAACTGTCGAAGCGAATTCGTAACGCTGTGATGTACCCTGCCGTTTTATTTGCTGTGATGGTTTTGGTCGTGGTCGTTTTGGTGACAAAGGTGTTGCCTGTGTTTGGCGAAGTATACCGACAGCTTGGCAGCGAATTGTCGCCTGCGGCGTCGGCAATTTTGAATTTCGGCACAGCCTTGTCTGCGCACTG
>URVL01000223.1 GCA_900551265.1 uncultured Eubacteriales bacterium
TGATATCGCTGTAAATTGGGGCGGTATATTTTTGCCAAACTACGGTATACCCAGGGATGGGGCGGAACTGCTAAAGATGAAAGTTTCATCTTTAGCAGGTAGCTCATACATTTCCCTTCTCCCTGTAGATACTGAGTTCTCTGCGGTTATGGTTACAGTATTGCTTTATCATTTTCGTTTCAAAGGTCTCGCTGAATCGTTTCCACGCGACATCCATAATATTTATCTTTACATGTGGTATAAATTCGTTTTGCGGAGCAGCTGCACCCTCAAAATTGCCGACATAAATCAGGTCGGTTGGAATTTCTTTTTGCGAGGTTGTGATTAAAGTTATTCTGTATTGCGGCAAGAAACCGTATTCATCCACATGATAGGAGAGCTTGGACTTTTCTGCAATATCCTCCTTCGGACGACTCATATCGATCGGCCAGAATCGGTTCTCATACTTCGTAAAGCATGATTGCACGTATTCCAGCTGGTTGTACTCTTCCAGATTCGCCGGAAGCGTATCGTCCTTTGTTATTTTGACATATACGATTGGCACAATGTGTCTGGGATACCACACGGTTTCATCGACCTTTTGGATCAAAAAATACCGACCATAAAGCCCTTTTTCTTTTGCCAGTTCGCTTTTCAGCGGATAAGCAAAAACGTCACCGATCTTCCACGGGCACTGGTACGCTCTCCTTCTGGCTGGCCTCTTCGGCGAGGGCGGCGGAGATATGAGCTCCTTTTTCAACTGCATCAGCGTCTGATTCCATTGTGCCTCATCAGAAAAGCCGATCTTTTGGATGGGAGGGCAGGCACAGCCTTTGTCAAGCCACTCCAGAGCGTTTTCTTTTACCGTGGGCAAAAGTACGCCAAGACGCCACTGCGTGTCTGCCAGCGCAAACCAGAAAAGCGGCTCCTCGGCGGGATCGCCCATAATGTCTTCATAGTCCGCCATCAGCTTTGCAGTTATTTCGCTGACGGGTTTCCCAGCCCGATGCGATTCTTCGAAATCATCCTTAACATCCTGTGTGATATCGTTCTGATAAAGCCCGGGTCCCCAATTTCCCATTATCGTCACCTCTTCTTCAGTTTCCAGTCCAATTTCGTGACGCGCAGGAGATTGCCCGCAGTGTCGTAGGAGTAATCATAAACGTCATCCGGTTCTTCGTTTCCGGGAGTGTAATACGACTCTTTTACCAGCTGGTTCTGGTCATCATAGGCGTACTCAACGAGCTTGTTATATTTCCCGGTGCTCTCCCGGATTTCCTTCAGGTTTCCGACGTCGTCGTAAACGTACTTTTTGCCTTCGAGGAGCATGCCGCTGTCGCTGCCGAGGCGGACGTTGCGGAACTCCACCTGCGCGCTGCCGCGGTTCCAGCTCACGTCACGATACGCGTAAGCCGTGTTCAGGATCACGGAGCTGCCGTTTTTCACCGTAACGCGATTCAGCCGCTTGAGGGCGTCGTAGCCGAAGCTCAGGCTGTCGCCCGTCGCGGTCGTCATGGTCGTCAGGCTGCCGCCGCGCGGGGCGTAGTCGTTCGTCGAGAGGACGAGGCTGCCGAAGGGGTGGACCTGCTAAAGATGAAAGTTTCGTCTTTAGCAGGTCTTTAGTTTTCACTCAGCGGTCTTTTGCTGACCACGCGATTGCTTCTGCTTCTGTAAGATAGGCTCCCGTTGTATCATGGAAGCAGAAGAAATAATAATAAATGTTATCCGGTTCAGCATCCATATGCGTTATCATAACGCCTGTCACTTTTTCCTGTTCATCCAGCCACATCCACATTGTTTGACAAAAACTCGAATACTTGTTGTAACCAGCAAGTTCCATCCGATAGGAAGAAACCTGTTTTCCACTGCACTTGCTCAACACTTCCTGCGTCAACCGTTCTGACTCTGGAGATCCCCACCCGATTTTTACACCGTCAAGAACAGGTTCTCCGTTTTCATCCGTCACGGTGATACGTTCGCCGGGTACAAAAGTCCATGCTTCGGGCAGCTTGATTTGGAGATGCTCATCCAAGGTTACCTCGTGCCATCCCGGATAACCCGCATTTACGATAGAATTATTCATTTCCTTTTTGTGGACCCATGGACCCATAAATATGGACAGGTAGGGCATTGCCGCAAAGAATAATACGCTGGTTCCTATAAGCGAAGCCACAACGATCAAAATTATTTTCACTATTTTCTTCGTTCGATTCATGATATACTCCTTCAGATCACTCAAAAGAACATATCGATGAACGTTTTAAAATAGTTGATTGGCTTATAGGGCTCCTCAAACATTTTCGCATTATAATCGTAACCCGGCATCGATTCGTCCAAGCCCCCCATATCCGCAATTAAAAGTTTATCTATGGGGACTAAGCGTGATGCTCGGTAATGCGCGCGCAGTTCTCGCGCAATGCCCTCAATTGTTCTTTCCGAGAGTGCCCCCGGAACCTGCTCCGTTGCCGTTTCGTACATCGACTTAGCAACAGCAATGCCAATTGATTTGTCAGCAATTAAGGCCAAATCACTTTGAGATTTATTATCATATATTAATACGCCATCCGATTTAACACCAAATACAAATGTTGCTGTTCCGTCGAGAACCGCATCCTTCACCGGCAGATTGAAATTGATCACTTCGCAAGTATACTTCACTGTTACAGAATACATTTGAACGCCTTTTTCTTCTCCTAGTGACGCTACATCGCTAACTTCGTTTACCGTATAGAACGTATAATTTCCGCAGGAGTCAGTGTTCATTACAGGTGAATTATCTGCATACGCGTACATATTCTGTGCAACCGTTCCACGCCCCGTTGAGAGATAACTATCCGCATTAATAAACCTATGATTCTCCGGGTCATAGTATCTGCTTTGCAGGTAATAGAATCCCGTCTCGGAATCATAATAATATCCGCGATACCTGAGCGGGTTGATCTCGGCTAGATCGCCCTCGGCAGAGATTATCTCGCCCCACGGGGAGTAGACGTATTCTGCCTGCATGACGCCATTTGCGTCAATGATCTGGACCACGTCACCTTGCAG
>URVL01000224.1 GCA_900551265.1 uncultured Eubacteriales bacterium
GTCGGCTTGGCTTTTATCGTCATAGTCCACTTGCTTGTCGGTGGACACTCTATACAAACAGTCAACGCGAGTTCCGATAAGAATGTTATTTTCCATATTGATCCGTCCTTTCATTTGTCATAAGGGCAAACCAAAAGAGCGAATCAATACGCGGGAGATATGAACTTTTCAAGGTACATAGGGGCTACCCCCACTATTATTATCGCTCCGATTGGGGTGGATTGCAAGGATGTCGCCGTGGGTATGCTTGGCGGCATTGTTGGCAAAAGAGGATAGCAAAATCTGTTTCACATGGCCGAGGGCCGTTGTGTTTCTGCTATCGGCAAAGGTAGCGGATATTTGATAACCGTCAATGGCGAAAGTGGTTAATTCTCTTGTGCGCTCCATAGATGACCTCCTTCACAAATGGCGTAGAACTGATTGATCCCCGTTGTCTGTTGGGGAAACACGAAAAGGCGGCACCCGCGATTGGGTGTCGCCCTTTTGCCTTTCTCCACATTGGGACAATTTGTCTCGAAGTTAGAATAAGGAGCGCCGCGCTCATTTTCTTGGCCCGTCATAAGACAGCTATACTCGGCGCGACGCTCCTTGCTGGGGTGGTGCGGCAGCTCCGGGGGACAGGCTGCCAGCCTGTCCACTCGCGGATCGTGGCCGTGGGGTGGCAAGTCCCCACTTGCGGCGTTGGTGTGGATCGCTCGTCCTCCGTGTTGGAGAAGTCCTGGCGCACCCGCCGCCCGGCTCCTCGCACTATGCCCGGAGCCGCCGCTATTCAGTTGTGGAGAGGATCAACTCCTCTCATATACCAAGGACATTTGGAAGATGTTTTTTAACCCCCTACATCAAACATTTTGCAAATATTTTTTCATGGACTTCAAACCCTGCTGGATAGATTTATGTACGGCGGCCACGCTTACGCCATCGGCCTCGGCAACCTCAGTCATGCTCTTGCCTTCAATGATACAGGCATCAATGCGAAGCCCCTGCGTTTCGGGCAAAGTGTTCAGCGCGTTCCACAGATCGCAGAAACGCTCCATGCGCTCCAGCAGCTCCTGCGGGGTCGGCTCGGAAAGGCAGGCAGAGTATTCGATCCCATCATCACAGTCGAGGGAATACTGTGCCTTATTGCGGATTATCCGCCGCTGGTAGGCAGCCTCATACAGCTTGTCGGCCCGCAGCTCGGCGGCCACTTCATCGGAAACTTCGATATATTCATCATGGGTGTGCCAAGAGTAAAAGTCCTTCAGATTGATAGTAGTCATTATATTTTCCTCCGTTCAGATTTTTGTTGTGGGTGGACGATCTGAACGGGGGATGGCGGGGATCGGCAGCCGGGGCCGCCCCTGCCTACCTCGGGACAACTTGTCCCAAGGTGGGTATAGAAAAACGCGCTCGCATGGCGTGATGCCACACAAGCGCGTGAAATGACATTATTCTTAATGTACTGGCAAATTTCGCGTCCAATGCCGGACTTGCCCGGAGGGGGAGCTACGCTTTTTTTAGCTGGTGAAGATCATGCGTACTATGAAAAAGCAAAATGAACACGACGATCCCTCCTCGGAAACCGCCGTGTTCCTCATAAAGTCGTCGTATAACGCGGCGGCTTTAATTGACAGCCGCCGAAAACAAAAGAGCCGATAATCCGCGCCTGAGGGCTAACGGGTTATCGGCTCTGCGTCTGTGCGTCTGGCTCTGTGATAACTAAAATCTTAAATTTTTCTACGCTGATTAAAGTTTCTTGTTTGCATTTAGGACAAAACAAAGGAAAGTTTTTCAGCTCAGTATCTAACCGCAGCTTGATACGAGTTTTACTGTTACAGACAGGACATAGCAGCCACTCGAAGCTATCCATATCGTTCATTTCAAATTTCCCTGAGCGTCCAAACTTTTTGAGCTGTGATAACAGAACCAATCGCAATTATCATAGCCAATAGGAAGAACGAAAACTGTATTCCACTTATTGCCACTGTGTAAACATCGAAGAATTTTAATGGCGTTAAGCAGTACAGCATTGGAGCTTCAAGATATTCGGCGGTGATGCTGATGCCATAAAAGAGCAATAATATTCCCGCGCCTATCCGAACAGCCCCTTTATAGGTTCTCGTCAGGCTGGAGGCCAAAAGCGTGATTGCAAACAAAGTCAACCCTGTCAAAAACAGGCCCAATGTGGTGGTAAAAACAGCTTCTCTTTGCTCTAAACCGCCCAGCGGCAAAATGGCGGTAAAATAATTACATAACCCGCTGAATACCGCAAGTGCAAACAAATTACATATACAGGCAACGGCTTTGGCACAGACAACTTTGCTACGGCTCACTGGTTTTGTAAATAGATATTCTGCCGTTCCCTGCGCCTGTTCTTTCGCTATACACGAAACACCGAGATAGACCGCATAGCTGTTGGTCAGCATCGTGGCCCAATAATACATACAGCCATACCAGCCCAAAGCAGAGGTCAGATCACCGCTCACGCCAAACATAGCTTTCAGAATTTTTGGGAAATCCGATATGAGCCCTGTCAGCTCATTGAGGCTGTCCTTTAGTGACAAATACTCAAAGTAAGCGAAGCCGCATAAAATCAAGACGATCCCCATCCATATCAGCAGTATCTTTCTTGTTAAACGCAGTTCGTTTTTCACTAACGCTTTCATTTACTTCCTCCTTTACACAGCCATCGCAATATCCCGCTTCAAGATTTTCCAGTATGCCAGCAGCGCAAACACAAACATCAGAAACAGATACCAGATCATATAGTCCCACGAATAAGACCCGGAATGATGGATCTCCGCCGGACTGAAAAAGGAAAACGGCGATAAAAAGCCAATAGCCCGGATACCGACAGTCCTTGAAAAAGAGGTGATGCAGTATTCCACAAACACGACCAGTCCAGATGTCAGAAGCGGAGAGCGGTTATTGGGCCGGAATACTCCCACCATTGTCCCCATCAATGCAAAAAAGAGAGTGAGAAGGACAAGGGAGCCTGCCACCAGAAAAAATTCCCCTG
>URVL01000225.1 GCA_900551265.1 uncultured Eubacteriales bacterium
GCTTTTAATGTGCGGAAGCATGGGAGCCGGCCCGGTTCGGCGCATTGTTGCGCGCCTGACAGCAAAACTTCCGGACGGCGCATCGCTTGTCGTCATCTGCGGGAGTAATCGGGCGCTTCAGACTGAACTTTCACGAACAATCCGGTCTACCCGCGTACGGATTTTAGGATACAGTGAGCAGATTTCGCTCTATATGGATGCGGCGGATGTACTTCTGACAAAAGCAGGAGGCCTCACCTCAACGGAAGCCGCGATAAAGCGGTTGCCCATTCTTTTTATGGATGCCGTACCGGGCTGTGAAACCCGAAATCTTGCATTCTTTCTTGGCAACGGTTATGCAGATACGCGCGACACTGTGCGTGAACTCGTGGACCTGGTGTGTGCATATTTGAAAAATCCGGCACTTGGAAAACGGCTTGTGAATAATCTCGTGAGCAGTTTCCCACAAAATGCAGCGGAAAACCTGTGCACGTACCTTGTACAAGATGCCTGAAATTTTAACATGGAAAAACCCCGGCGAAATGTAAAATCTGCATTTCGCCGGGGTTTTTGTCATAAACGCTATACTTCAACAGTCCCACGGAAGACCAGACCAACATTTCCTGTCAACGTGATGCCCTCGTCTGTATAGTTCACAATCAGGTCGCCGCCCGCCAGCTTTACGGTAATATCTTCGCCACGACGGCAATAACCATTTTCGACCGCCGCGACTACCGCCGCACAAGCGCCGGTGCCGCAGGCCAGAGTTTCACCGTTTCCACGCTCCCATACGCGCATTTTCAGCGTCGTCTCATTGACCACGCGGACGAATTCCGTATTTACGCGCGCGGGAAACAGCGGAGCATATTCAAACATGGGACCGATATACGAAAGGTCAAGCGTATCAATTTGATCGAGAAATACAACACAGTGCGGATTCCCGACTGATACACAGGTGATGCGGTAGGTTTCGTCTGCAATTTGAACCGGACGGTTGACCACGCGATCGCCGTCCAAAAGAACAGGAATCGATGCGGGAGAGAGATCCGCACGCCCCATATCTACACATACGCTGGATGCCTTGCCCCCACTGATATACAACTTACAATGCCGGATCCCGCTAGCTGTTTCAATCTTCAGATCTTCGCGCTGCGTGATACCGTTATCGTAAAGAAACTTCGCCACACACCGTACGCAGTTTCCTGCCATTTCCCCTTCGCTTCCGTCCAAATTAAACATCCGCATCCGTGCATCGGCTTTTTCAGAGCGCTCAATCAGGACAATGCCGTCGCTGCCGACGCCGTAATGACGGTCGCAAAGAGTCACACAGAGCGATTCCGGTGAGGTAACTGTGCCGTTGCGGTTATCAATATAGATATAGTCGTTTCCGCAGGCTTCCATCTTCTGAAAGGCAAGCTCCTGCCGTGCAGTACGCATGTGGTTAATATCGACAAGCTCGGTATTTGACTGGGTATAGCGGCTGCGTATCATATCGGCTAACGCATTCGCCGTATCAAGCGACGTGAGACAGGCGATGCCGAGCTGCATGGCACGGCGGTGAAGCGCAATATAGTCGCCCATCGTTGCATCGGCCAGTGCACCGGTATAGACCACGTAATGAATTTTTCCGGACTCTAGAAGCGTAAGGAGCGCGTCGCCAGCGATGTCGGCGGTGACGACATCAATGCCAAGCTGCCGCACGGCGTTTGCAGTACCCTCTGTGGCATAGAGCGTCATACCGAGTTCGTAAAATTTCTTTGCAAGAGACAATACATCCTGATAGTCGTGTTCATCTACACTGAGTAAGACCCCGCCGGAGCGGTTTTGCCATGCATCCAGGCGATAGCCTGCAGCAGTCAGCCCCTTGTAAAGCGCTTCGGCCAGATTCTTGCCAATGCCCAGAACTTCGCCGGTTGATTTCATCTCAGGCCCCAAAATAGAATTTACGTCATTGAGCTTTTCAAAAGAAAAAACAGGGACTTTGACTGCATAATACGGAGGGGCCTTGTAGAGTCCTGTGCCGTACCCCAGGGTATCCAGGGGTTCGCCCAGCATCACCCGGGAGGCAAGCGCCACCATGGGTACGCCTGTAACTTTGCTGATGTAGGGAACTGTACGTGAAGCACGGGGATTTACTTCGATCACATAGAGTTCGTTGTGGTAAATCAGATACTGAATATTTACAAGCCCCTGTGTTCCGAGCGAAAGTGCAAGACGTTCGGAGCATTCGACAATTTTACCGAGCATGATGTCGGTGAGATTATAGGGAGGATAGACGGCGATAGAGTCGCCGCTATGGACACCGGCTCGTTCGATATGTTCCATGACGCCGGGTATCAAGATATTGTGACCATCGGAAATTACGTCGACTTCCAGCTCAATACCGGGCATGTACTTATCAATGAGCACGGGATTTTCAATACTTCCAGAGAGTATGACAGTCATATAGGCGCGCACTTCGTCCTCGCTATGCGCAATGGTCATATTCTGCCCGCCGATTACATAGGAAGGGCGCAGCAGGACAGGATAGCCAAGCGTCTGTGCCGCCTGTACCGCTTCATCCATGGTCATAACGCCGAAACCCTTTGGCCGGCGTATTCCGTGCTGCTCTAAAAGCCGGTCAAAACGTTCACGATCTTCAGCAAGATCTATACCGTCGGCAGAGGTGCCGAGAATCCGAATCCCATGTTCATGCAGAAAACGCACAAGCCGAATGGCCGTCTGACCGCCAAAGGCGACCACAACGCCAATTGGGTCTTCGACGCGGATTACGTTCATTACGTCCTCCGGTGCAAGGGGCTCAAAATAGAGTCTATCGGCAGTATCGTAGTCGGTAGAGACCGTCTCGGGGTTATTATTAATAATAATGACCTCGTAGCCAAGTGTTTTCAAAGCACGAACGCAGTGGACGGAGGAATAGTCAAACTCAATCCCCTGACCGATCCGAATCGGCCCGGAACCTAGGACGATGATCCGTGGTTTTCCGCTGCGTGGGAAGGCGCGGGATTCACAG
>URVL01000226.1 GCA_900551265.1 uncultured Eubacteriales bacterium
GACCTATGAGGACGCGGTGATTGCCATGAATAACGGCAACGCCCATCGGGAAATCCCCATTACCCAACAGATTAAAGCCTTGGTAATGGAAATGGAAGCGCGCAAAAATCAGGGAGCGCGCAATGATTTGCGTTTCCAGCAAGGGGCAGATAAGGAATATACCGAATTAGCCGAGATCTACGGCGCACGACTACACATGTCTGGGCGCAGCTTTCAGCGGTATATGCACATTCAATATCTAAGCGATGATTTTTGTGATATGATCGACGCTGGCGAAATGAAAGCGTCAGTCGGCATTGAATTGTCGTATCTTACAAAGGAACAGCAGGCAGAAGTGTATAATCTAGGGTTAGATTATGATGTGGTTCCCACATCCGCCCAGGCTAAACAGCTTCATGAACTGAGTGAAAGTGGAAAATGGATAGCTAAAACGGCTAAAGATATTCTTGTACCGAAGCACCCCCAAAAAAATGAACCATTAGAGCAACCGCAGAAACCAATGGTGTTTAAATCAGAGAGAATTCCATTGGCTTTCCCACCGGGTACAACCATGTCAGACATGGAGAACCATATTTTAAAAATGCTGGAGCTGCAAAAGCTGGCAAAGCGTAAACAGCAGGAGGAAAAAATGGCTGAAAACCAGCCGAATAAACCCGTTGCGGACCGGGACCATAAAGCCGCCGATTCTCCGGCTTCCTCTCCCCCCGTGCCGACTCCCGTTTCACAGCCCGCACAAACACAGTCAAAATCGGAATCCAAAGTTTTAGCTTTGCCTCCTAAGAAACCGGAGCAATCCGCCAGTAAGCCTAAAAAAACACCTGTACGATAATACTCAAACAAACACCAAAAGGACTTCCCGCCAAATTGGCGGGAAGTCCTTTTACTGTTAATCTCCGATCATTTCCAAGTCGATATCCGGTATATGTTTTATTAGCCATTTTTCTATTTCAGCCGTGGAGGTACTGTTATCATCTTTCAGCCAGTTCATAATCTCCACTCTGTCTATGCAACCAAGGTAAACCGCCAAATAGCTCTCCAACCGGATTTCCGTCTGCATATAGCTCTCATATTCATCCAGCTTATCTATCATATCTTTGGTAAAAGATGGGGTGTTTTCTAACACTCCTATTAATTTTTCTTTGATCGTCCCATATCTTCCCCATAATTCTTGGAAGCGCGGGCTGGCATATAAGCCGTCTAACCGCTGCTCTAATCCCTCCCAATCTATATTCCCATCAGCTAGATTCGTTCCATAAATATATGCCGGTATAGAGATGGCATAGGATAGATCACACCATACATCATTGTAATCGCCAAACTTATCTTCATCTAGGTTGCGCTGCAATTCTATCATTACCCCTATATGCTGCTTGCTGTTCTTTCGATAGCTGTTGGAGGCGTCCGTTAATGTTGAACTGATATCCATACACCGTTCCATCAGCAATTCCTGGTAAGGGATTCTATCATTTTCCCTTCCCTCTTTTCTTCCCTGCAACACATCCTTGGGCTTCTCCAGTCGTACTCCCATAGAGTGCATAATGATTTTTGTAGCCAGGGAAAACCCCTGACAAAAACTTATTTTCCCATATTCACACTCTTGTTGATTGTGTATGTCCAATAATTCATTATACAACTCTCTTTCATCATTCATTAGTAGTAACGCTCCAAGGCTATCTTCAAGCTCCTGTGATTTCTCCAGTAAAAGGTTATACTCATCTGTATATATGACGCTATCAGACGGCTTTAATACCCCTTCATATAATTGCTCTAAAATATTCATACAGCACTACTCCTTATCGCTCTAACTTCCATGAGAGGAAAGTATTATGAAAATCAAAGAGAAAAAGACCATGAACGCGCCGAAAACCCGCCATGCGGTTTCTTATCATCTCCAATCAAAACCTATGATGAACCAGAACTACGTTTGCCAGGATAATCTGACGGATGAAGCCGAATCACAATCGGATATTGCACAATACGGACGGCAGCAAATAACACAGACGGGCCGGAGATCAGCACAAATCACTTATAATGCCGCCGCGCGTCAAATCCGACGTGGAAACACCTTCCGCCAAAATGTCGGGAAGTCCTTCACCATCAAACGACAACTGCAAAAACAGGCAGCAACCATAAGAAAAGCTAACACTGTCAAAAAAACTACTAAAAAAAAGGCGGTTCGGGCCGCAAAGGCGATTGGGAGGGCCGCAATCAGCCTCACCAAAGGCTTGATTGCTCTGTTGTCTGCTTTACCGGTGACAGCGGCAATCCTTCTGGTTATCGTTCTGGCTGCCTTAGTGATCTGTCTATTCTCCTTTGAAACCGGTCCGGATACGTCAGATGTTGCGTCAGTGGTGGAACAGGCGAATACTTTATTGTCAGCGCGGATAGACTCTATTAAGGACACGCTGGAACCCGGTACAGCCGTGCGTGTCGAACATACCGGCCCGGAGGATTACTGGACGGATGTGCTTGCTGTGTATGCCACTGAACACATGGACGATTATGACCGTTTCGTTCTGACCCCGGAACGCACAGACGAATTAACGGGAATATTTGAGGAAATGACACAACTGAAAAGTTCCATCATCTTTGAAGAACATGGTCCAGTTTGTATCATTACTGTCCATCATTTGACAGCTAGTGATCTGGCCGTCAATCGCAACTGGACAACGAATCAACGGCAATATCTCTCCGTTTTGTTGTCAGATCATCGGGATGAGCTACGGGAGCTTTTGCCTGCTCCTTCAGCTCTTGTATACACTTAGGGCATATAAGCTCACCACGATAGGTTACGGTTTTTCGCGCCTCCCCGCATATAACACAATGGGGAGTATGTTTTTTTAAAATAAGAGTCGCTTCCTCTGTAAAAAACTCAACGGAGTCCCCGCAATCCAATTTCAGCACACGACGATATTCAACCGGTATAACGATACGTCCGACAAAATCACACTTTCGGACAATTCCAACAGACGTTTTCATTC
>URVL01000227.1 GCA_900551265.1 uncultured Eubacteriales bacterium
TTTGATAGCAGCGCAGATAGCCTCGTAGGTGGTGGGGTTCTCCAGAGTGACGGTCAGGTCAACAACCGAAACATCCAGCGTGGGAACACGCATGGACATACCGGTCAGCTTGCCCTTCATCTCGGGGATAACCAGAGCGCAAGCCTTAGCAGCGCCAGTAGTGGAGGGGATGATGTTGCCAGCAGCAGCACGGCCACCTCTCCAGTCCTTCTTGGAAGGACCGTCAACGGTCTTCTGAGTACCGGTGGTGGAGTGAACAGTGGTCATAAGGCCTTCTTTAATGCCGAATTTCTCATGAACAACTTTGACCAATGGAGCCAAGCAGTTGGTGGTGCAGGAAGCGTTGGAAACAACGACCATATCCTTGGTATACTTGTCCAGGTTTACGCCGCAAACGAAGGTCGGGGTCTCTTTGTCCTTCGCAGGAGCAGAGATGACAACCTTCTTCGCACCCGCCTTAATGTGAGCGGAGGCCTTTTCCTTGGAGGTATAGAAACCGGTGCACTCAAGAACGACATCAACGCCAAGCTCGCCCCACGGGCACTCAGCGGCATCCTTGATTGCATAAATCTTAATTTCCTTGCCTTCGACAATGATGGAATCCTCAGTGGACTCAACGCACTTACCGTATCTACCCTGCGCGGAATCGTACTTCAGAAGATGAGCAAGCATTTTCGGGCTGGTCAGGTCGTTGATCGCAACAACTTCATAGCCCTCAGCGCCAAACATCTGGCGGAAAGCAAGACGACCAATGCGGCCGAAACCATTAATGGCAACTTTAACAGACATGGATATTCCTCCTGTATTGATGATACTGTTATTATATAATACAGTTTAACCACAGACAAGAGGTAATATGTTAAAAAATTCATAAACCTTCTTCTTTTGTTTCCATAACTTTAATGAAAAATATCTGAAATACGTTCAGTTGATTGACATAACACAACGGAAGTGTTAGTATTTCCAGTAAAAGTTTGTACTTTGGAGGTATTTATGTCTATTGAAAAAGTTCGCGAATATTTAAAGCCTTTTGGAAAAGACAGTGACATTCGTGAATTCACCGAATCCAGTGCGACAGTGGAACTTGCAGCGCACGCAGTGGGCGTAATTCCGGCAAGAATTGCAAAAAGTCTCTCTTTCTTAACGCGTGAAGGTCCCATTGTCATTGTAGTCGCCGGCGACGCGCGGATTGATAACAAAAAATACAAGAGCCTCTTCGGAGAAAAAGCAAAAATGCTCACCCCTGAAGAGGCTTTGAAGTTCACCGGCCATGCAGTCGGCGGCATATGTCCCTTTGCTCTGCCGGAAAACGTCCGCGTTTATCTGGATATTTCTCTAAAACGCTTTACAACCGTATTTCCCGCCTGCGGCAGCGCCAACTCTGCAATCGAACTCACCTGCGATGAACTCCATACAATTTCCCATGCAGTCGACTGGATAGACATTGCAAGCTTCCGGAATCCTACTCTGTGATCCGCACAACAAAAAGCGTGGTTTCGGCAGAATCATCAATCACGTCGGCATCCGGCACGGGATTCTCCGCGTCATAACACATCAGCTCGATCTCTTCTGTGCTGCATTGTGCTACAATCACATCCAGCTGATCCGTGGGGACAACCGTATAAAGCACCTCATCCGTTTTGGCAGTTTCGTCAACTTCCGCGCTCACGTCGGTCGGGACAAGCATATATTCCTGTAGTACGTCGGGCACTTCCTCCGCGTCCATTACAACAACGGCCGCATAGCGGACATCTTCTGCCACATCGGACAAAAGCCGTTGTATCTCCGATTGAGAGACTGACAAATCCGCCTCGTCCTGCTCTCTATATTCCTCCAATCCATACTCCGACGGAACAGCGTCGTCAACCGCCATGTCATCTTCCAGTTCTTCACTCACATCATATGCGTCTACCGACCCATCCTGCTCTCCGGCACCTGCATCGGCACTGTCTTCAGTCAGTTCTTCGTCCAATGCTGCCGACGACTTATAATTCAGAGCCGTCAGCTCCATCGCCGCCGAATCTGCGTCATTGCCGCCACTTAGCCTGGATACTCCGTAAATGGAAGCTGCAAACACCAGTAAAATTGCTGCGGCTGCCGCAAGCGTACGGCGCGAAGCAAAATTCAATATTCGTCCGTGCTTTCTCTCGCGCTCAATACGCGCCATTATTTGGTCGTGTAGGCCGTCGGGCATCTCTACGGACAATTCTGCGGTCTCATCCATCAGCATCCGCATCATTTCAAGGCGGTGGGAACACGCCGGACAGTTGCCAAGGTGCGCAGAAAAAGCCGTAAGGCGTTCGCCGTCTAACGCGCCGTCCAAGTAGTCAATCATATCGAGTTCATATTTTTCACAGCCGTCCACTACCGGTTCCCTCCTTTCATTTTTTTAGACGTAAAACCGGGCGAAATGTTCCCCGGCCTCTCTAATGCGGCACGCAGGCGGTCACGTGCCCGAAACAGCCTTGATTTCACCGTACCTTCACCGAGTGACAAAATTTCGCCAATTTCGCTGTAACTCATACCGTTTATATCGCGCATAATGATAATTTTACGGTGTTCCTCAGAAAGTCCCGAAATTGCGTCTCCGATGGCCTCGCGGAGTTCCGTTTTTTCATATTGAAGTTCCGGCGAGAAGCTCTCGTCGATAATATCCCGTTCCGGCGCGTCGTCATCTTCTCCGTACTCCGTCAGGCTATTTTCGCGCCGGCGCGTCTTTTTGCGTGTCAAATCGATCGCCGTATTCACCGTAATGCGGTATACCCAGGTTGTCACGGAACTTTCTCCCTTAAAGTCCGGCAGTGCGCGGTAAACACGCAAAAAAACTTCCTGTGAAATATCTGCTGCATCGGCCTCATTGTTTGTATAGCGGAGCGCCAGATTGTACACGCGTTTTTCGCAGGTTCTGACCAAACGTTCAAATTCCGCAGCATCTCCGGATTTCAAACGCTTGACGTTTAT
>URVL01000228.1 GCA_900551265.1 uncultured Eubacteriales bacterium
GCACGACGTAACGTTTGAGGGGCGGCACTATACGGCATACGAGGCGACGCAGAAGCAACGGCAGATCGAGCGTACTGTGCGCCGGTACAGACGGGAAAAGACGGCGTTTGAAAGCGCGGGGTTGTCCGAGGACGCACAGGCCGCGGGCGTACGCATCCGGCGTTTACAGGCACAGTACCGCGCGTTTTCCAAGGCCGCGGGTCTGCCTGAGCAGCGGGAGAGGATGCGGGTTACCTATACAGATGCTGTATCCAGGCAAAGGGCGTCAGTTCTCAAAATACAGCGGGATGCGGAAGCTCCGATCAGGCAGGCGATTCGCAGCGGCGAGTACCCGCTGGGAATTAATCCGGAGAAACAGGCCCGGCATATGGCTGATACCGCCAAACCAGGCAGAAGCGTAATCACTGTTTCTATGGAAGAACTGCAAGCAATCATAAATGCAAACGCAGGAAGCGGGAAAATCAATTTTACGAAAGATTTTACAAAGTGGAAAAATACAGAAATTATTGACGCCGGGAAAGAAATCGGCTATACAGTCAACAGAAACGGTGATATCATGATTGCAAAAAGCATCAAAATCCATTACAGTAAAAGCGGGACGCATGGCGTACCATTTTCGGGGAGGCGAAAAAATGATAATTGAAGATCCGGAGATTTATTTTGGGAAAAAGATTAAAGTTTTTTCGCCTGACGGTAAGATAACTGTGGGTGAACTCTACGGGTATGACTACGATTTTGACGATGACGGGAATGAGTTCCTGGAGTTCGATGTAGAGAATGAAAACGGCTTGCTGATTGGATTTACGGAGGATGAAATTGAGCGTATAGAAATTGTTGAGGAAAAAAACCATGGCGAAAAATCAGGAGGATGAATGTATCTGCCCTTTATTTGGCCGGGCAATTTATGATCCTGAATGTTACGAAGCCGCCCGCGAAGCTTTCAACAGAGAAAAGACGAATGAAATCTGTGAGAAATGCCGGCGGTATGTCGTGAATGCCGCAGGTGCATAAGCAGGATACAGGTAAATCGTTTCAGAGCGATTAAGCCGGTTGTTGAGACGACGGTTTGATGGCTCTTTTATTTTATCCTATGGCCGACGGGCCTTAAACGGAGGTAACTTATGGCTGAAATCAACGTGCCGGGCACGGAAATCACTGCCGGAGAGCAGGAAAAGACGTTCACCCAGGCCGAAGTGGATGCGCTCATCCAGAAGCGGCTGGAACGCGAACGGAAGAAATATCCGGGAGACGACGAGCTGGCCGCTTTCCGCTCCTGGAAGGACAGCCGGCAGAGCGAACAGGAACGCTGGAACACGCTGCAAGGCGAACGGGACACCCTGTCCGGGGAGCTGACCACAGCGGAAGCGGAACGGGACCAGCTCAAGCGGGAACTGTACGTTCTGAAGAAGGGCCTGACCGGCGAGGAGGCGGAGTTTATTGCATTCAAGGCGGCCAAGATGGTGGACGGCAAGACCACTTTTGAGCAGGCCGTGGACCAGCTTACCGCCGGACGCGGGAAAACGACGTTTGACTGGACGGCCCCCTTGGGGGAAGGCGGCAGGAAGTCCGGCGCAAACGACACCATGAACGCCCTGATTCGCGGGGCGTTTCATTGACACAGCCCTTTGCCGTCCGGCACGGGGCATTTTAAGACAGAGAAAGGATGAAAGAAAATGCCTATCATTGACAGAAATAACCTTTCCGGGCTGATCCCGGAACCGGTAACCCGTGAGATCATTCAGGGAGCCGTGGCAGAATCCGCCGTACTGCGTATGGCGCGCCGTCTGCCCAATATGACAAGCCGCACGCAGTCGCTTAACGTGCTCGACGCACTGCCCACCGCTTACTTCGTAAACGGTGAGGCGGAAAGCGCGGAAGGCGCAGACAGCGGCGTTTACAAGCAGACCACCAGCATGGCATGGGACAAAAAGAAAATCTATGCGGAAGAGGTTGCCGTCATTGTGCCGATTCCCGAAGCAGTTCTGGACGACGCCGACTACGACATTTGGGGCGAGGTGCGCCCCCGTCTCCAGGAGGCGTTTGGCAAGGCCATAGACGCCGCCATTCTGTACGGCGCCAATAAGCCGGCTTCCTGGCGCGCAGGCCTGGTCCCCTCCGCAGAAACCGCCGGCGCCGTTGTACCCGCCACGTCTGATATTTTTGCAGACATCATGGCCGAAGACGGCGTCATTGCAAAGGTAGAAGAGAGCGGGTACATCCCAAACGGAGTGATGGCGGCCATCCAGCTGCGTTCCAAACTGCGCGGCCTGGTAGACGCGAACGGCCAGCCCATCTTTAAGACGGATATGCAGGGCGCCACGCGCTATGCGCTCGACGGCATGGATATGTATTTCCCCATAAACGGCGCGTTTGATCCGGAAGAGTCGCTGGCCATTGTGGGCGACTGGAGCCAGCTTGTGTACGCCATCCGTCAGGACATGACATTTAAAATCTTCGACAGCGGCGTTGTGCAGGACCCGTCTACCAAGACGATCCTCTATAACCTCATGCAGAATGACATGGTAGCCCTGCGCGCCGTCATGCGGCTGGGCTGGGAGATTCCAAACCCGGTCAGCGCATTCAATGCCGGACTTGACACGGCCTTCCCGTTTGCCGTGTACGCTGCGGCGACCGGGACGATCAGCGGGATTACCATATCCCCTGCCTCTCAGAGCATCGCAAAGGGCGGGAATCAGCAGTTCAGCGCCACGGTATCCGGTTCCGGCGGTCCCTACAGCACCGCCGTTACCTGGAGCGTCTCCGGCGCCTCTGCGCTGGCGGCAGGTACGCAGATCACGCAGGGCGGCTACCTGACGGTGGACGCTGCCGAGACCAACACCACGCTGACCGTCACCGCCAAATCCAGACAGACGCCGGCGGTAACGAAAACCGCAACCGTAACCGTGACGGGGGAATAAACGGGCTGTTGAAAACGGCTTCGC
>URVL01000229.1 GCA_900551265.1 uncultured Eubacteriales bacterium
CGAATGCGTGCGTGACGTGCATGACTGCAGACTGGAGCTTGAGGAAAAATGCGGCCGCATCATCCGCGGCATGGCCTATCCTGACAGCGGCATCACCCTGTTCGGCAATTTCGGAAATTATGAAGCGGTCAAACAGGTTCTGACCGAGCTTGATATTGCCTATTCCCGTTCCCTTGCCGGAGACAACAACGCGTTTATGCTTCCGTCGGATTTTCATGCCTGGATCCCGACGGCACACCATAACAATCCCAAAATCTTTGAGTGGATCGACGAGTTTTTGAAGCTCGATACCTCCACCAATGCCTACCACGCCAGAAGAAACTGCCGCCTGTTCTACATTTGGGGACACAGCTACGAATTCGATAACAATAACAATTGGAATCGCATCGAAGAGATCTGCCAAAAATTTGCGGCAAGCGACGAAATTTGGTTTGCTACCAATATCGAAATCTACGACTATGTCACCGCCTATAAACGGCTGCTTTACAGTGCCGACGGCCATACCGTTTACAATCCGTCCCTGCTTTCGGTCTTTTTGGATGCCGACGGCGTGCTGTATCGGATCGATCCGGGCGAAACCGTGCATTTGGCATAGCGTTTTGTAACAACCGACGCCCTGTAACAAACAAACAGTCAGAAAAATCACGAAAACCGGCCGGGTTTTCGTGATTTTTTGCGTTTTAAGACTTTGCATCTTGATTTTTCATATATTTTGTGCTATGATATACTGTAAATATATTTTTTGCCGCCGAAATACTTTTCCCCCGTAAACGGATCATAGTATTCCTTCATCGACACCTGATCGTTGGCTATGTCTTCTTGCAGCTGATTCCTTATATACTCTGCAATCTCCTTCTTATTTCGGCCGACTGTATCCACATACTGAGATGTTACGTCGGAACCAAACTTTATCCTTATCGATTTTGAAAGTTAGACCATTGCTGGAACTATTTGTACTGGGAGATGTTCCAGTATAGATCGGGCGGCGCAGGTCTGTTGTTTCCAAAAATACATAATTTTGTTTTTCTCCGCTTACAGGAACCAACGTTGCGGTGTTTGTCTGTGAACTTGTCTCCTTTCCATAAATTGCATAATACAGATTTCCGGTTTTACCGTAAGCGTAATCTTTACTCACTGTAAGCCGGAGGGTTGCTTTTCCGTCTTTTACATCAATCGCCACATCATCTGTTACAAAATAATCTTGCTGTGATGGCAGTCCATATTCTACAGTCACCTTACCTGTATAGGAACCGTCTGCAATCATTGCATCCTCAGCCAGATCAATCAGATAATCGGGTTGGGGGGTGATTCCTACCTTGCTGTAGAACGACATGGACATCTCGCCCATGGAAGCAGATGCCTCACACCACATATAGATCGTGTTTCCAAGCTTCTCTTTCGTTCCAAGTGAAATGTGAAATTCGTAGATCTCCGCTCCGTTGTATGTGGTTTCAATAGGCGTAATTGCAGTATGCGTCTGCTTATCACTGTCCTCCGGATCGATCTCAACGATATGGAAATCCTTCATGGTCGCTGAGAACATACCTGTCCTCGCCATACGGAGCAGAAGAGTATATTCCCCATCTTTTTCGACCAGCTCCACTTCATCTGTATAAGCGCTGATGGCGTTGTCAATTCCGCCACTGGAAGTCATTATGTTTCCGTCTTCGTCAGGAATCTGAATCATTTCCGACGCTTTATCGGAATCTACTTCCAGTTTAATCGTATGGGTAACTTTAGTCTCCTCTTCAACAGGCGGTTGCTCGCCGTCTTCCGCTTCGGCCTTGCTGAAATCAAAGCAGAGAGCGGATTCAAATCCGGCTTCTACAGATGTCGTATAATGTACGGTCGTAACAAGATAGTCCTCTGTGTAATCAATCGTAAAACTGATTTGATCCACATTGCCGTCTTGGTCTGTATCACTAACAGTTGCCTGCGTATAATTTTCTTCGTTCTGCAAGCGATACTGGAACCCCGTTACATAATCTGTCCCATCCTTCACGGCAGAAAGCGTTACCGTCATTTTTCCGTCCCTAACTTCGACGGTGGCAGGAGTTTTTATAAGCGCATTGGGCTTTCCCGCCGCCATTTCATACATTGTACCGGCCATGTAATAGTTAAAACTAAAGGGAACCTTGTATGTCCCGTCCGCCAACGACGCTTTGGAAGTCGTTAAGGCAAACACATTAGCAACGCCCATACTCATGACCATCATCACGGCCAGCAGGACTGCCAGGCTCCGTTTGAGCCACGACTGTTTTGTCGTTGTCATGTTTTGATTACCTCCATTTCGTTTTCTTCCCTTTGTGGGAGCGTACCTTTTTGGTTAGAATTCACTAACCGACAATGAAAAAATTTTTGCCGCTTCTACGGCGCTCGATTTTTCTGAACCGTATGAGCCCTCCTTCTCTGTATTTCTGGTCAGGAGAGCAAGCTTCTCGCTCGCCCATCCTGGTATATCGGTTTTCACGGCAGGCTGTCTCTTTTAATTAGCCACAGCTAACTAAGCCTCCAAAAAAATACTCCTTCCGGAGCTTCTTGAGGCGGCCTGCTTCTCCTGTTCCTTCCGGCCTTTCCCTCTATGGAAACAACCCCATATAAATAATAAGAAAAGCCTTCCTTCGTCCCGAAGGAGGCTGCCAGCTTCCGTATCTCCCCCGAGAACTTTCCTTTGTTTTGCCCTCTGAGGTTTTGTCCTCTGAGGTTCCTTTCTGCCATTAAAAAATTTTGGACGGCCCGGCGGCAGATGTCAAGCCTTTTCGCGGATTTTTTTCATTTCTTTTGAGAATTCCGCAGTTTCCCTAAAGCAGTTTCAGTATAATAATTTGTCATTTTCCTGTCAATAGATTTTTGTTGTAAGAGTATCAAACATAGGTTACACCCAAAGCGCAGCGAGGAAGTCAAGGGAAGGGTGGAGATTTGCGAAGCAAATACGACCCGA
>URVL01000230.1 GCA_900551265.1 uncultured Eubacteriales bacterium
GGTGCATTCACATCCACCAATCCAAGCGGTACGGTTACCTTGGCTGGTTCCTCATCTGTTTCCCCGATTATGGAGAAGCTTGCAGAAGCCTATATGGCGCTGAACAGCAATGTGAAAGTTCAGATTCAGACTTCTGACTCCAGTACCGGTATGACGTCTGCGATTGACGGCCTGTGCGATATCGGAATGGCTTCCCGTGCTGTTTCTGACAGCGAGCTGGCAGAGGGTCTGGTTTCCACCACCATTTGCATGGATGGCATTGCAGTGGTTGTCAACCTTGAAAATGAGGTCACAAACCTTACGCTTGAGCAGATTCGTCAGATCTTCGTTGGCGAGATCACGAACTGGGGCGATATTGCGTAAGCAATTGAACAGGTAAAATTCTTTAAGGCAACGGCGGGGGAGACCCTTCCGTTGCCTTGCCGGTAAACGGGGGACAAAATGAAGGCTGGAAAAGTTCATAATTTTCGCGAAACCGCGATGAAATTTTTATTTTTGATTGCAGCGTGTGTTTCCATTTTAGCGGTTATTCTAATTTGCGTTTTCCTTTTTGCAAACGGCATCCCCACAATGCATGAAATTGGTTTTCTGAATTTTCTTTTGGGGACTACATGGGCGCCAAGTCAGGACATTTACGGGATTTTTCCAATGATTATCGCCAGTATCATTGTAACGGCGGGAGCAATTATTCTTGGCGTACCGGCGGGACTTCTCTGCGCAATTTTTCTTGCACGTTTTTGCCCGAAAAAATTATATACCGTATTAAAACCTGCCGCAGAGTTACTGGCTGGTATTCCATCCATAGTTTACGGTTTTTTTGGACTTGTTGTTATTGTACCGCTTATGCAGAACCTGGTCGGCGGCGGAGGCAAGAGCATAATAACGGCCTCTGTAATGCTGGGCATCATGATTTTACCGACGATTATCAATGTGGCAGAATCATCCATACGTGCCGTACCGGAGAGTTATTATGAGGGCTCCTTGGCGCTTGGCGCGACTCATGAACGCAGCGTATTTTCCGCTGTACTTCCGGCGGCTAAATCTGGAATTTTAGCGGGCGTCATTCTTGGCGTAGGTCGTGCCATTGGTGAGACGATGGCCGTCGTTATGGTTGCGGGTAACCAGCCCGCCCTGCCGGATAGTATTTTATCCGGTGTGCGCACGCTTACGGCAAATATCGTCCTGGAGATGGGCTATGCGACGGATCTGCACCGTGAGGCTTTGATCGCATGTGGCGTCGTCCTGTTTGTGTTTATCCTGATTATTAATCTCTGCTTCTCGGCGTTGAAACGGAGGACGGAGTAATGAATAACAAATTGAGTTTTTCAGAGCGTATGTCTGCATATCGCCACCATCCGATGTCTTTGGTACAGAGAATTTTGGTTTTGCTTGCCGCTTTTGTGACGTTTGGCGTGCTGGTGGCGCTGATTGTTTATATTTTGGTCATGGGCGTACCGAATCTTCGCCCGAGCCTTTTTGCGTGGAAATATAACTCGGAGAATGTTTCCATGCTTCCCGCAATTGTGAACACGGTTGTCATGATTGTGATGACGCTTGTAATGTCGGTGCCGTTTGGCGTTGGAGCCGCAATTTATCTGGTTGAATACGCAAAACGTGGAAATAAGCTTGTCAAGTTAATCCGTATTACGGCCGAAACGCTGTCTGGTATTCCTTCGATTGTATACGGTTTGTTTGGCTTTTTGATGTTTGTCATTGCGCTCCACATGAGTTACTCCATGCTTGCAGGCGCTTTGACGCTTGCAATTATGGTGCTGCCGACAATTTTACGTACGACGGAGGAGGCGCTCAAAGCGGTCCCGGATTCTTATCGTGAGGGGAGCTTTGGACTCGGCGCCGGGCGTTTGCGTACGGTATTTCGTGTTGTGTTGCCGTCGGCAGTTCCCGGTATTTTTTCCGGTGTTATTCTTGCCATAGGACGTATTGTCGGCGAGACTGCGGCGTTAATTTTTACGTCGGGTACCGTTACGGGTGTCGCGGGAAGTTTGTTGGACTCCGGCCGAACACTGGCTATCCATATGTACTGCTTGTTAAACGAAGGACTTTATAGAGAGGAAGCGTATGCTACGGCTGTGGTCCTTTTGGTCCTTGTGATTGGTATTAATGCCCTTTCCGGTGCGGTCGCTAAGAAAATTACAAAACAATAATCATGCCTCCTTTACGGTACTGTATTTGGTGTTGATGAAGGATGGGAAGCGGATTAGGAGATATGAGGAAAATATATGGATAAAATAGTAATTGAAAATCTCGATCTTTGGTATAGCGACTTCAAAGCGTTGAAAAACGTAAACCTGCGTCTTCCGGAAAATGAGATTACGGCATTCATTGGGCCGTCCGGCTGTGGAAAATCCACGTTGCTCAAATCGCTGAACCGTATGAATGATTTGGTAGAGGGCTGCCGGATTAAGGGAACAATTACGCTGGACGGGGAAGATATCTATGGAAAGATGGATGTAAACCTGTTGCGTAAACGTGTTGGAATGGTCTTTCAGAAGCCTAACCCCTTTCCTATGAGTGTTTATGACAATATTGCCTACGGGCCGCGTACGCATGGGATCCGCTCAAAGGGCCGCCTTGACGAAATCGTTGAGAAGTCGTTGCGTGATGCGGCAATATGGGATGAGGTGAGCGACAGGCTGAAAAAAAGCGCCTTGGGTCTTTCCGGAGGACAGCAGCAGCGTCTGTGTATTGCACGTGCGCTTGCCGTGCAGCCCGAAGTACTTCTGATGGATGAACCAACCTCTGCTCTTGACCCGATTTCTACTTCCAAGATAGAGGATCTTGCTCAGGAGCTGAAAAAGGATTATACTATCGTTATGGTAACGCATAATATGCAGCAGGCCGCGCGTATATCTGATAAGACGGCGTTTTTCCTATTGGGTGAGGTCATTGAATTTGGAGATACGGAGCAACTG
>URVL01000231.1 GCA_900551265.1 uncultured Eubacteriales bacterium
ACACAAAGAACCCCAGCACCACGGACAACAGATTTATCACTTTATGGCCGTTAACAATATGTATCAGCAGTCGTAACGTTTCCCCGTTTCAAAAAGCATAGAGCCGCGGACAGCCGGCTGGTTGTCCGCGGCTTTCCAATATGGAAAGGGAGCTTCTTCGCCGGTGTTGCAGAGCAGAGGACTTGGAAATTTTCCGCAACTTTTACGTTTCCGACAAAAATTGTGGGATAACACTTGCATTTTTTTAGCTATGCGTTACAATAGAGCTGTATTATGCTGTCTATACAGCGAAGAACAGAAAGGGGATCTAACATGCTCAGAGTGAAAATTCTCGGCGCCGACGGCTCCTATGTGACCCGTGACGAAATCGTCTCCCTGTATGCGAGCGATATGGACTATGTTCCATACATACGTAAGGCTTCCGTCGACTATGATGCAACCGTCAATCTTGAGGTTCCGCAGGGCCCGGTGATCCTGCATGCAAAGCTTCGTGTTCCCGGTTACGGCTACGGCATGTGGATCATGTCGGACAATTGCGGCGAGGGCTATGGACCGGACGCCGAGGTGGATTTTATCCATGATGCGGCGGCGAGCCGCATTCATGAGGTTGAGGTTGTGCTGGGAACGAAGGAATTTGATCCGTCGCCCAAGTGCCTCTCCATGCTGCGGGATGCAAAAAGCCTCTTAACGCTTTCTGAGGCAAATCCTGCCAAGGCTCCTGCCTATAACATGCTGGCGCTGGCCTCTGCCATGTGGAGCGGTGAGCTGGCGGTTGTCGAGCGCGCACGGGCCAGGATTCAAAAGCGCGGCCGCCGCGACGACATCCTGTTTGGCGCAGGCGGATTCAGCTATCCCTATGACGGCGCAATTGGCTGGCGCAAGCGCGGTGTGAAAGCGCCGGACTATAAGGGCCTGCCGTCTATGAAAGAAAACTTCGACAGCGTTTTCAACTATGCGACGCTACCCTTCTATCTTGCGGATCTTGAGCCGGAGTACGGCAAGCCCGATTTCTCCTATCTGGATCATCTGCAGGACGAGTTTGAGAAAGCCGGTATCACGACGAAGGGCCATCCGCTGTGGTGGGCGCATACGGCCGGTATGCCGCCATGGACGAAGGATCTCAAATGGGAAGACGGCTCCATTAAGCGCGAGATTGACCGTACCATCAGCCGCACCGTCAAGCGCTACCGCGGCCGCATCCATTACTACGATGCCATCAATGAGAACCACGATTGGTGTAACTCCTATAACCTCACGCAGGATCAGCAGACGATGATGACGAAGTACTGCTGCGACGCCATGCATGAGGCCGATCCGGATGTGCACGCCGTTGTCAACACCTGCTTTATGTTTGGCGAAAACGCAGCGGACGGACGCACCCAGTGGGGTCCGACCTGGGAACGCAACCTGGTCCCGTATACCGCGATTGAAAAACTGGAAGAACTGGGCACGCAGTATGAGGCCATCGGGATGCAGCTTTATAATCCGGCGCGCGATATGCTGGCCATCGATAAGATGTACGACCGCTTTAAAAAGTTTGGCCGCCGCGTACATCTGACGGAGCTGGGCGTTCCGTCCTTTGAAAAGGATGTCCGTCCGAACACCACGCCGGGCGATATTTACTGCCTGAAGTATATGTACTACGGTCTGTGGCATGAGATGGGCTGGAATGAACGTCTCCAGGCCGACTGGGTCGAGCAGTTCTATACCGTGACGTATTCGCATCCAGAGGTAGAGGCCATTACCATGTGGAGCGTGTCCGACCCGGGTTATGTCCCGGCATCCGGCCTCTTCACCGAGGACTTTGAGCCAAAGGAGAGCTTCTTCCGTCTGAAAGAACTGGAGAAGTCCTGGGGCTTTGACTTTGGAAAGAAATAAACTGCGCAGAAAATCTGCAAACAGGCCGGCACGCATGCCGGCCTGTTTTTTGGTATGCCGCCGAACTTGTCTCCACTCCGGATCTGTGCTATGATGGGATATCAGCCGGTTTTAAGCCGGCCAATCGATGGACGGAGGACGGGCATGAACCACTTTTTTGCATATTTATTCCGGATGAAATATATCAAACGCTGGGGCCTGATGCGCAACGCCATGGAAGAAAACCTGGAAGAGCACACGCTGGAAGTCGCGCTGCTGGCGCATGCGCTGGCCGCGATCCGCCGCGATGTATTCGACGTGCCGTGCGATCCGGAACGTGTCGCTACGGCGGCCATGTTCCACGATGCGTCTGAAATCTTAACGGGCGACCTGCCCACGCCCGTAAAGTATATGACGGCGGAGCTGACCGGCGCTTATCGCGAGATTGAACGCGCCGCGGAGGATCAACTGCTCTCCTTTCTGCCGCCGGAGCTGACCGGCACGTATCGCGCGCTGTTTGACGCGGTGCGGGACGCGGAAATATATCCGCTTGTAAAGGCGGCGGACCGTCTTGCGGCTTATATCAAGTGTATTGAAGAATTGAAGTCCGGCAACGTGGAATTCCGCCGGGCGGCGGAACAGACGATGGCGTCCATCCGTGCGATGGAATTGCCGGAGCTTGACTATTTCCTGACACAGTTCCTGCCGTCGTTTGAACTTACGCTTGACGAAATGGGACTTTTGGAGTAAAAGAGGAGGAGCTTATGGAATACCAGGAGATCAACGCCCGAACAATTGACCGCTGGGTCGAGGAGGGCTGGGAGTGGGGACGCCCCATCACGCACGAGGTATTTGCCGCTGCGCAGAATGGCGTGTGGGATGTGCTGCTGACGCCGACCGTACCTGTGCCACACGCGTGGTTTGGCGGCCTGCGCGGAAAACGCATTCTGGGTCTTGCCTCCGGCGGCGGACAGCAGATGCCCGTTTTTGCCGCGCTGGGCGCGAACTGTACGG
>URVL01000232.1 GCA_900551265.1 uncultured Eubacteriales bacterium
AACCGCTCCTCCTCGTTTTAAGGTTAGATAAAGCTAACCTGTGTACTTACGAAAACGGAGACTGACGGCCTCCGTTGGAAAACCCGGATTGTGACGCCGAATCAGGAAACCTCGATCATCTCGGCATCGCCACGGCGCAGGGATAGTTCATAACCACGTACATTCACTTCAATGGGATCGCCCAGCGGTGCCACTTTACGCACGGTGATCTCCGTGCCACGGGTAATCCCCATGTCCATGATTCTGCGGCGAACAGGTCCCTCGCCACTGATTTTGATGACGGAAACAGTTTGCCCCGGCTTGACGGTTCTTAACGTTTTCATAGACACTCCTCTTTCAAACCATTATTTTGTTTGCCATTTCCCGTGAAATGGCAACACGGGAATCTTTCACGCTGACAATGATATTCCCGCTGATCTCGGTTATCACAGTAACGGTGCCGCCGGGGACAAATCCGAGGTTCTCAATGAATTGCCGTACCTCCGGCTTGCCGCCGATTTTTTTAATGAGCTGTTCTTCACCAGCTCTCGCCATAGTCAAGGGCATCATATCACTTCCATCCGTTTCTTTCGCCCCGTAAGTGCTAACGGCGCACTTGATTCAGTCAGTCTTAACTAACTGACTATAAGTTAGCACAAGCTAACCAAAATGTCAAGTTGTTTTTTAGAGAAACATGAACGGAATGTGACGATTCATAACTTTTGCACAAGTTGAATCGTAGAAGCATGAATTCGATTGAACGCATTTACGAATATAGGGGGCGCGGAAATAAAAAACTGGACAGCGGTAAGCTGTCCAGGGGTATCCGAAGATTTATGCATCCTGGTACTATAATGTCACGGCGGCATCAAAGGCAAGCGTAAGCGCCTTGCTGAACGCACCGTTACCCCACCCGCGTGCATCGTGGGCCTCAACATCAGCCAGGGAATCGGCCGTAAAGAGGATTTGCCCAAAGAGCGCGCCGCGGAACCTCGCGCACGCGGCCATTGCCGCGCATTCCATGTCGACTGCTGTGCATCCCTCTTCTTTCCGATAGGTAACCATATCGGCGGTTTCACGATAAAATGCGTCGGTTGTCCAGACGCGGCACTCCCGCACACCCAGCCCATGACAAAGCAGCGTGCGGCGAATGGCGTCGACCGCTGCCCTGTCCAGCGCTATGGTGCGCGCAGGCGGAAGGTAGTGATAGGAAGTGCCCTCATCACGGACGGCTTCGACAGGAATCAAAAATTCGTTTTCTGCAATGTCGATCAGGGCGCCGCAGGTTCCTGCCGCAATAATTTTACGTACACCGGATCCGATAAGATGGTCTAAAATCTGGACTGCGGCGGGCGCACCGAGGGGCGCCTGGCAAAAACAGACCTCCTTATTTTGATGGACGGTTTTGAAGATTGGGTACGTTTTCGTGATTGTTTCATAGCCTTCAAGTGTTTCGCAGGCGTTTGCGGCGGCGTAAGCCTCCACAGCGTCGCCAAGAAAAAGAAAAACGGCTCTCTCCGGGTATGAGATTTCCCGGCTGCCCGGCATGATGACCGCACGTTGGGCGGTATCATATTCTAAAATGGGGACTTCATGACGAACAAGTGCCATAATAAGCGCCTCCTGATATGATAAAATAACTGTCTGCCTTGCAGGAAGGGACAAATATTTATATGAGACCTGTCAATCAATGTGACGCGCCGCCAGGTGAAATTTCACCTCGCCGTCTGCGCAGGAAAAATCCATCTCATGCGCACTGCGGCCGCCCAGAAGCCGGTAATCGCCGCCGGCGCGCGCGACTTCACAGAGACTGTGCAAAACAGCCATGGTCTTGGGGCAGAATCCTGCAGGACAAGAATAGGTACAGTGAAAGGTGTCGCCTGGTTCCAGTCCCATCCGGCAGGACCGCGCTGTGAGTACGGTGATGGTAAATCCCCAGTCCTCAACAATCGTTTTGCGCATGCTGTGGTATACCTCCTTTTGTCTGACGCTTTCTGATACAGGACGTCAGGTCTTATCAGTCTGACCCGCAAGGTACATTAAAATGAAAATACGTAATTTCGGAAAAACATATTGACAAACAAAAAATAGTCTGGTATTATTGAATTACGTAATTACGAAAATACAAAAAAGGAGAAGTGAAGATGGACAGAGACTATGGACGGGAGTTAGATGAACTCCGGGAGGAAATCTCCGATATCCGGCGTATGCTGGAGACATGGATGCACGGCCCCGGCCCACACAATTTCGGCGGCAGGCCGCATCCCGGCAGATCGGAGGGGCAGATGCCGCCGCACGGGAAGCCGGGAGCCCCGGATATGGGAGCGGAACCTCCCGGGCCGCGCGGCCGTTTTGTGGGCAGTCGTGGACCGCACCGGATAGGAGATGTGCAAAAGATGCCACATATGCATAAAGACCCGCATGTGATGGCGCTGCTGGACAGTGTGGAAAACAAGGCGGGCCGTCTTGGATTGACAGGGGCGATTACATACCTGGGCGTTTATACGTCCGGCGGCCGGCAGAGTACGTGGATACGCAAGGATGTGAATACGGATGAACTGCTGCGTCTCATTGAGGATCGTTCGGCAGAACGGGTACTGGCCTGCATTGGAATCTTCGACCGGTTGATCCTGCTGCTGGCGCTGCTGCGCCGCGCAATGACAGTGGCGCAGCTTGTGGAAGAGTGCGGGTACAATTCTACCGGCCAGGTGTACCATCACTTAAAACCCTTAATTGCCGCAAACCTTGTCGCTGAGGATGAGCACGGCGACGTCAAGGGACGATACATTGTGGTGCCGCACCGCGTACAGGGCATTATTATGTTGCTTGCGGGAATCAGCGA
>URVL01000233.1 GCA_900551265.1 uncultured Eubacteriales bacterium
CGCGCATGATATACCGGAACGGCTCATGAAACGTATGCGCTCATCTGTCGTGTTTTTAGGTGCGATCCTGGCCCGCACTGGCCGTGCGGAGATGACGATGCCAGGCGGCTGTATGTTAGGTCCGCGGCCGATTGATTATCACATTGATGCCCTGCGCGCCCTTGGCGCGGACATCGTCAATGACGGCGACCGCCTGATTTGCAGGGCGTGCCGGCTGTGCGGCTGTGATATCTTTTTGCCATTTCCCTCAGTTGGAACAACCGAAAACGCCATGCTTGCAGCATCCGCCTCACGTGGTTCGACACGCATTATGAATGCGGCGCGTGAACCGGAGATCCTTGATCTTGCAGGGTTTATGAATGCAATTGGCATACCGGTACGAGGCGCTGGCACTTCTGTCATTGAGGTGGAGGGCGGTGTTCGTGCGCATGGCACGCAATATACGGTAATGACAGATCGAATTGCAACGGGTACCTATCTGTGTGCGGCGGCTGTGTGCGGCGGCACGGTTGAAATTACCAACGCACGGCCCGACCATTTGGAGGCGCTGACTAGCGCCCTACGTCATGCCGGCTGCGATATTACCGAAAGGCCGGGCTATCTGAAGCTGGCTGTTCCTTCTCGCATTGCACCGGTCGGCATTATTGAAACGCGGCCGTATCCGGGCTATGCGACCGATATGCAGCCGCCGCTTATGGCGCTTATGTGTACGGCTGCGGGTACGAGCGTTTTTATTGAAAATATCTTTGAATCCCGCTATAATCATATTGAGGAGCTGCGGCGTATGGGAGCGGATATTCAGAGCGAAGGGCGTTTTGCAGCGATCCATGGCGTGTCAAAGCTGACCGGATGCAAAGTAACAGCGCTGGACCTACGTGCGGGCGCGGCACTTGTGACGGCTGCGCTGGGTGCTTATGGGGAAACTTCAATTTCACATATTGATCACCTGGAACGTGGGTATGAACGAATGGATGAAACGCTTTGCAGCCTTGGTGCCGATATCATACGGCGGGAGCATTAGCCGGGGCGCGCCGGGTGCGGACGATGTAACGTATTGGAGATCTGTATGGCAAAACAGAAGAAAAAAAGAAAATACCGGAGCGGGCCTCGTGCAGAATCGCCGAGGCCTTATCGCGATTATGAACGTTCATCGGATCCGGTGAACGAACCACAAAAAACCGGGTCGGGACAGGACGAAAACCGCCGGAGCGACCGCTCTAAAAGAGCTCACGCCGATGCGCCGCGCACGGTAGCTTCTGGTACCGCGCAAAAGCAAAGCCGTACATCTGCACAGAGAGAGGACGCTGCGCGCGAACCCGCCAAAACGCCGCGCGGAAAGACACAGCGCCACGAGAAGCTGCCGCGCAATGTGGAGCCTTTTACATTTGACGAGGCGAAAAGCAGCCGCTCACGGCGGCGTCGCGAACCGTCGGGCCGCAGCAGTGAAATTGTGTACCGGCTGCTGTTGGCCGCCATGATTTGTGCTGCCCTTTTTTTTATTGCTTCGGTCTTTTTTGAGGTAAAAAATATCGAAGTGACGGGAACGAGCAGATATTTACCCGAATATGTGGCTGGAATTTCCGGAGTAGAGACGGGGGACAAGCTTCTTTTTATCAATAAATTTGAAATTTCTCAAAATTTGTTTGCCGAGCTTCCCTATGTGAAAGAGGTAAAAGTGCGCCAGCGTTTTCCTAATACGGTTGTCATTGAAATTACGGAGCGCGTGCCCGCTGCAAAACTTGTCAGTTCCGGTATTTCCTATATTGTTGATGAGGAGGCTTATCTGCTGGAGTATACGGCGTTGGGAGATGAGTACCGGCTGCCCGTTATCCGCGGTATCACGCTGTCCGGCGGTACCCCCGGCGAACAGCTGACTTTTGAAGATCCTCTGATTTTGGAGTCATTACAGAATATTCTCACGGAACTTGTAAATTCCGACTGGATTGCGAACATCAGCGAGATTAATATGGAAAGAATATACGACATTTCGTTTACATATGCGGATCGATTTACCGTCGTTTTGGGGGATGCAAGTGAGCTGGAGTATAAGCTGGCCGTGTTTGATGTGGTACTCGCCCGCCTGCAGGAAAGTTTGAGCGAGTCCGAGCAGGAGGGTATTATTGACCTCTCATCTCCGGAAATGGCACGATTCCAGCCGTATAGTACTTGAGCGGCAGAGAATCTGATTGAATTACCAAGAATTACGATGACAATCCGGTTAAAAATTTTGTAATTTTATGTTGACATTCACATAATTTTAAAAAATAAAAAATGCGGTAGGAAAATATGAAGAAATATTATGAGATTTTAAGGGAATTAAGAGAAGATAAAGAACCGAAAACAAATCAAAAGGAAATTGCAAACCTCATAGGGACAAGTCAACAATATTACAGTGAATATGAAAACGGCAAACGCCCCCTGCCGCTTGAGCATTTAGTAACGCTTTGTAAGTATTATAATGTATCGGCAGATTATATTTTAGGTCTGCCCGAAAATATGCCCTTCCCGAAAAGGCAATAAGCTAATTCGACGGGAAGTAACTTATGTCTTTGGTATGCACAAAAATTGCCCTGCCCAAAAGTATACCTTTTCGGGCAGGGCATTGTTGATTTATCTGAGACCCAGCTCTGTTGCCGCCTTTCTTACTGCCGATAAAAACCAGCAGTAAAGCGCCTCACCGAGCTCCTGGTAAACCGGGTCACCATCGTGCGAGCATAGCATTGCAAAGGTCTGACCTATGCGGCTGTCTATTTCACTGCCGCGGCGGTAGGCTAAGTAATAAAACGAGAAAGCCCCCGTATCACCCGCCG
>URVL01000234.1 GCA_900551265.1 uncultured Eubacteriales bacterium
TTCGTTCCCAATCCCGCCTGACAGATGCCATAATCGTAATTTTTAGAATTACTGTCTTATGAGCACCCTTGTAAAGCGCCGGAGTTTTTCCAAATCCGGATCGCAGAGCACCGGCAGGATCTCCACCAGCTTTTCCGGCTCCAGATTCCACCACTGATAGCGCAGCAGGTCTTTCAGTTCCGCGTCAAATCGCTCCTTGATGAACCTTGCCGGATTTCCGCCGTAAACGGTGTACGCCGGAACATCCTTCACCACCACGGAATATGCGGCGATAATTGAGCCGTCGCCGATCTTCACACCAGGCATGATGATGCTCTCGCGCCCGATCCACACGTCGTTTCCGATGACCGTGTTGCCCTTGTGCGGAAGCTGCGCCATGTACGGCAGGGTATTCTCCGTCCACGCGCTGCCGAAGACGTTGAAGGGGTACGTCGTAGCGCTGCTGATGCGGTGGTTCGCCGAACCCATGATGAACTTCGTGCCGGACGCGATCTGACAAAACTTTCCGATCATGAGATGATCGCCAAACTCTGGGTAGTTGAATAGCACATTGTTCCGCTCAAATCCCGTCGGGTCGACCGCATCGTCATAATAGGTGTAGTCACCGACCGTGATATTCGGCGCAGTGACGACGTTCTTGATGAAGCAAGAGGTCTTGTATTCATTCGGAAAGACCGCATTCGGGTCAGGAATATTCGTCATTATTTTGTCCTTCCTGGCTGTTTTTCCATCACAAAATCCGTGAGCGCAACGCCGTGGCGGATCACTTCCTGCTTGCGCACGACATGGTATCCGCGATGCTGGAAAAACAGCTTTGCCGTGATGGAAGCGTGTGTCGTGAATGTCTTTCCAGCCGCGAAGCGCTCCAATTCGTCGCAGATCGCAGATGCAATACCTTGCCCCTGATAGTCCTTATGGACATACAGCCTGTCCAGATAGCCGTTCTCATCCATGTCCCCAAAGCCGACAATCTTGCCGCTTTCTGTCGCAACGATCGTCCTGTGCGCCCGGAAAGACTTGTCCCATGCCTGTGAATCCACTTCGCCGGTCGCCCACGCATCCAGTTGCTCTTACGTATAATCCTTCGCGTTCACGTTGTGAACGGTCTGGTAAAAGAGTTCTGCCAACTGTGCGCAGTCGGAAGGTATGTATTCTCGAAGCTGCATGTTGTGTCCTCACAAAGATTGACTTGTTTCATTGTAGCAAAATCTCACTCAAAACACAGCCTTAGCAAAGCAGTGAGAGGCCGACAATTTAATTGCTGAAGCACGGTTCGCAGAAAACGTAATGATTCAATAACGGTTTGATTGTACAGAAATTGATAGAAGAGTTATCTGCACCTTGCCAAAGCCTTTACCCCTAAACGGGCATAGTAGCATGTATCATACGGAAATAATCTTTGTAAAAAAACTATTGAGCACATTTTATCGGATGCCCGACAATCTCAGGGATACCGCCATGAGCAAGATCCTTATATTTATCATTTGCGCGATGTTTTCTTTTATCAAAACCTATAATCAGGAATAAAACCATAGACTTTACCAAGTCCATCATACACCCTATTAGCAGCCTCTGTTAAATCGAAAAGAATGCGTCTAATTTCATTATCTGAAAGAGTGCAGGATGTTATTCCAGCATGTACAATCGCATCCCGTAAGTCGATTATCTCTGAGATTGATTCAAATAACGATTTTTTTCGCCTGTGGTAAGGTTTCCGTAACCACGCTCCGATATCAATGGAGGAATTTAGCCGCCTGAAATTTTCTGCAATAATTCCAGGACGTTGAAACGAAAGACTATCTGCCAAACGCCAAACAAGCTGATCTGGGTCTCTCGCAGCCTGCAATAATTCAAAACCGCTCAGCCTACAATTCTTTAGTGCTTGTTCCGGGATGCTATCAGCATAAATAATTATGCTTACAAATAATTGTCTGAAATATGACTCCCAACATCCGATAATATATGGAATAAGCGAATTGTTGGATAGCAGTATGGGATTTAAGTCATCTAACCAGCGTGCCTTTATAAATTCGCCGTGCACTAAATCGTGGTTAACGTTTCTTGAGTCTAAGTAAGCCGTAGGTCTTTGTAGTGCATTCTTAAGTCTCCAACGTGACAAATATAAGGAACAGGCCAGTTTAGACGGTTCTGGGCAATCGAAACTCATATATCGGTTGTTTCCTTCATCTGTAGTGAAACTGCCACCAAACAAACTTCTTATCAGACTTATAGTTTTGTTTTGATGTTTCAAATCCCAATAACTTCTTCCTATGGAAGTTCGCGTTTGCACCGATATACAGTCGGCATATTTGTAGATATAAAGTTCAATTCCTGCAAATGAAATACTCTTTTTGTCTCCATTCCAAACATAAAAAGCAACCTGCGCCTTAGTCTTTAGCGGATTTCGAACTTTTATATATCCCAGAAGTTCTATTACTTCGATTACACGGCCCAAGGAAACATCTGTCGGTATTTTATTTTCAGAGCAATAACTCATTATCCTACCACCAATTTATTCGTCTTCTTCAAAAACTTCGCCGGGATCGGGCGGTCCAGCTGCCAGGTGATATTCATTGGTCTGCTACCTTCATGCTTCACGTAGTTCGCCGTGCCCAGATAGGTGTACGCCTCCGCACCGCTGGTCATACGGTCCGACTTAAACTCACGGACAAACAGCAGCACCTTGCTGCCGCGTTCCTTGTGGTGGATATAGCGCTGACCGGTGGGCGAATTCTCCGCCGTGGT
>URVL01000235.1 GCA_900551265.1 uncultured Eubacteriales bacterium
ACCAGCCTAAACAATGAAATTATTCGTGCCTATAACGAACGCCCGCTTCAATATTGTGAAGAAAACGGCTATTATTTTATTGATGTGTATGCGGCGCTTTGCGATGAAAACGGAAATCTCCCGGCAGAATATTGCAGTGATCCGAAATCTCTCGGCGGGATGGGAATCCATTTTACAAACGCTGCCTGCGAGGCTTGGATTGACTATCTCTATACACATACGGCATAAAGGAGGCATTGATGTTAGTGAAGAGATGTTATATGGCGGTTGCCATTTGTTTGGCTCTGCTTGTGACCCTGTGTGCGGGATGCTCTGGTGCGACTGAACCGGATGTCTCTTTGGATGCAATTTTGTCGGAAATTGAAAATGCCGTCGAGATGGATTCTGCCTCCCGTATGTCGGATTCGGATCTTTTAGACCTCTACGGGATACAGGCTGCGGATATCGCGGAACAGGCCTCGCTGGTATCGATGAATGGCATTTTCCCGGATGAGATTATTATGGTCAAGGCGACGGATGAAGAAGCGTTAACACGAATCCGCGAAAAATTAGAGAACCGTCTACAGGAAGTGTTAAATCAGAGCAGGAGCTATGACGCGGAAAACTATGCAATTGCACAGAGATGTGCTGTCGACGTACGCGGACTGTATGCGGCGCTATTTGTCTCGGCCAACCATGAGAAGATGACGGAATTATACAGCGCTCATTTTTAGTTTTACAGAAGAATTGCTATTATTATTTCATGGTGGAGATTAAAAGAGTAACTTATCCTGAATTGACGGTTTTTGCACGAGTGGTACGAGATGGTTTTCGTGACGTGGCGGAGCAGTTTGGCATAACACGTAAAAGTCATCCGCTGCATACGAGCTTTGTAGGGGCAGAACATTTTCGCTGGGAGTATCGGAACGGTTTTGTCATGTTTGGCGCCTACGCAGAGAAGATACCTGTGGGATATGCTTCCCTTAAGGAAATTGGGGATGGTGTATGGACTCTTGACCATCTGGCGGTACTTCCCGCATACCGGCATCAGGGAATTGGGCGCCGTCTGATTGACCGTTGTGTTCTGGAATTGAAAAAGTGTGACGCTACGAAGATAAAAATTGGGATTATAGAGGAAAATACAAGACTGAAAAACTGGTATTTAGACTATGGCTTTTGTCATAATGGAACGGTAAAATTGCCACATTATCCATTTACTGTTGGGTTTATGGCGCTAGATATACAGTGACAGATATGCGGCCCTGCCGTCAGACCTTTTCTTGGAATGGCGGCAGGGTTTTTGACGCTTTGTGAACAGAATTGTTCAAGCTGGAAGGTAAACAGTTTGTTCCTCAGGTTAGCCTATGTAAAAGCTTAGAGATTCCGTAAATTTTTATGAAAGGTGTTCACAATAGGGCTGGTTTGTGGTATCATTAACCTATGGTATATTGACTTTTAGATGGATTTTTAGTTGACATAGTCGGGGTATTTGCAGATGGAGAATATATTTAATACCGTATACAATTATCTCAGGACATTCGCCTGGCTTGATGTGCTGGATATTTTGATTGCGGCGTTTTTAATATACCAGGTTCTAAAGTTTGTTCGCGGTACCAGCGTTGAAAGCGTTATTAAGGGTATCGTTATACTAATTGCGATCTACTTTGCTGCTGACTTTTTTGGCTTAAATGTTATACGGTTTGTCTTAGAAAATACGATGCAAATTGGTCTGGTTGCGGTACTTATCATGTTTCAACCGGAACTGCGTAAAATGTTGGAGTCGCTTGGCCGCAATAAGCTTTCAACGTTGTTGCGTCGGGAGGAAAACGAAACAGACGTTCGTGCTATGATACGCGAAGTGGTGGATGCCTGCAGCTCCATGTCTTGGTCCCGCACGGGAGCTCTGATTGTTTTTGAACGCACAAAACCGCTTGATGAGATTTTGACGGCTGCTACAGAATTAGACGCTAAAACGACGAGCGAGCTGGTAAAAAATATTTTCTTTGTCAAGGCGCCGCTGCATGATGGAGCTATGGTGATCCGTCAGGCACGTATTAAAGCGGCGGGTTGTGTTTTGCCGCTGACAGAGAATGAAGCCCTTCCGAAAGAACTCGGCACGCGACACCGGGCCGGTATCGGTATTACAGAAAGTTCAGATGCCGTTTCTGTGATCGTTTCGGAGGAAACAGGTGTAATTTCTACAGCGATTGGCGGCGCCATACGCCGCAATCTCTCTCCGGAGGCTCTGGAAAACCTCTTGATACACGAACTGATCGAAGTGCAGGAAAATAAGAATGAGGTCGTGGAGAAAACTCGGAACCTCTTCAACTTTCGAAAGGGGAAGAGTAAATGAGAGAATTATTTAAAAGATATCATATCTGGATGAAACTTTCGGCTCTGCTGATTGCCATTGTTTTATGGGCCGTTGTTATTTATAATGAAAATCCGGAGCGTACAATTGATGTGGCCAATATTCCGGTGGAATTGTTGGGGCAGGCTTCTCTTTTGCAAAACAGTGGGCTTGTAGTGTCTCAAATTGAGAACGAAACTGCCTTCGTAAAGTTAAGCGGTACCTTCAGTGCTCTAAGTGGGGTCGATGCAGACGATATTACCGCCCGTGCGGATGTGTCGCGTTATACGGAAGCGGGCAGTTATACGATTTCTTATCAGGTTAGCATTCCGGATGGTACCACCGTTGTGGAGAGAACGCCGCTCCGTATCACAATTGTGATTGAGGAGATTGTCGAAAAAGAAC
>URVL01000236.1 GCA_900551265.1 uncultured Eubacteriales bacterium
TACAAGATCTGTCGCCCACGAATTGCCGCTGTAGCATTCTCTTTTAAATTCGTCTACCAGCTTTGGCAGGCCATCGGCCTGTATAATCTTTTCTCTGCCGTAATAATAAAAACCACCATGATCATGAATCGCGACGACTGCTGGGAACGGTTTTTTCCCTTTTTTAGGGATCAATACCGCTCCCCTCGCCCTTGTAAACGCCGAAGTGTTGAATTCCACTTCTTCCTGCCAATAGTCATGATGCTCTGAAGCACAGACAGTTGTGGCATCTAACGGCCCTTCCGGAGGAAAATAGGAAAGTAGCTCCAATACTTTTTTTTGGGCCGCTGATCTCCATTGCTTTAGATCTTTCCACGAAGCATTCAGGAACGACAGTTCCCGCGGGTTCCTTTCGGAAACAGCTTTTAAGAACTCATAAAAATTTCCAATGTCGCTCTTATTCGCAGAATTCAAGATATTTCACCCGCCATATCCTTTTGCATTTTTGAAGTCATTACAAGTTTTCATTGATAAAATCATACGTTTTGTCGCCATACCACCGGTGCTCGCCTTCAAAAACAGCCCACACAAGCTTTTCCTCCGATTTTAGCAGCTGGTACGCGCTTTTTGCCACTTCCACTTGCTCGTACACATTATCAACGCCGCGTTCTCCGTTCAACGGATCCTGTCGACCTGTTTCCACAAGCAAAGGCCGCGGAGCAATCAGTGCACCAAAATCGCCCATGTCTGCGACACGCCACAAATTGGGAATATAGTTGCAGTCACAATTATTAGACAACTTCAGCAAAGCGTCCCGGACCCCATAAAAGTATCCGCTGACAACTGCGCACTTGATTCGGTCATCCATCGCAGTCAGCATCAGTGTTTGATATCCGCCGCCGGACATACCAACACAACCCAACCGGCTGACATCGCAGTCTGTGCGTGTTTCAATATAGTCGATTAACCGCTGCAAGTCCCATACCCACATTCCGCCAAGCGACAGCCCCAGACAAATTGCCATACGGTTCAGCTGGCTGCAGGTGCTGTGGGTCATGTCCTCTCCTTCTGCGCCCTGGAGGCCCCACTCGCGTCTTTCGCCAAAGCCGCGCGCATCGGGGCAGAACACCATGTATCCGCGGCGCACTAACTCTACACCATAAGCGTAGTTGTAATGTTCGATTTGTTTTCTTACCGCTGGAATATCCATGCGGCCCGTAACTGCATATTTTCCACAGCTGTCATGCCCATGGGCCGCAATCAAACACCTCCGCATTGCATCTTGCTGCTTAGGCTTCAGTACATAAACGGGCATCCAGACGTCGGGTTCTGTCTGCAAAAGCACCTTTTCGCGGACGTAATCCCCCATATCTGTTGTTTCAACCAACTGAGATTTCAATTGGCAGGTCTCCAAACGGGACATGCCGCTGACTTCACGAAACTTCGCACGCAGCACCGCCTTCCATTCTATGTATTCTTCCTCGCTTTTGGCGCGAAATGCCATTTTCCGAGCCTCTCTGTCATATACATTAAGCAGATGCGGTGTGGTATCATAATATTTTTCGCTAACTCGAATCCTCATGGAAAACACCTTCCTTCCATCAGCCCTTCACAGCCCCCATGCTGATGCCTCCGATGATTTTTTTCTGGAAAATGATATACATTAAAATGCTTGGCAGTGCCACAAGCACGGACGCTGCAAACATAACGACATAATCCGCGCGTTGAAATTGCACTTTCTGCATATTGTACAAACCGATCTGAAGCGTTTTCTTTGAATCAGTAGAAAGCAGGATCATGGAATAATAGACCTCACTCCAGCAGCTTATGAATTGGATGATTAATACCGGAATCAGCCCAGGCTGGGCCAGAGGCAGCATCACACGACCAAACAGCTTAAATCTGCCGCATCCGTCTACTGTCGCAGCCTCGCTGATTTCTTTGGGAATCGTTTTAAAAAATGAAATCAGAATAAACACCGAAAACGCCATCATGTTAACGCAGTTGACCAGCATTAGGGCGACGCGGTTGTCTACCATACCGAAAGAACTCAGTTCGATAAACAACGGAACGATCCCCGCAGTTCCCGGAATCATCATGCCTGATATGTAAAGAAAACGAAAAACGCGTCTTCCGAGGAAGTCATAACGTGCAATCACATAAGATGCCATTGAAGCAAATAACATCATCAGCGCAAGAGATCCGATGGTAATCACAACAGTGTTGAGAAAATATTGAGAAATATGTGCCTTGGTCCATGCGTTGACATAGTTTTCAAAATGGAGCTCTGAGGGAAGCGCAAAAATATTGTCAAAAAGACTTGCATTATCCTTAACCGAGCAGAATACTGCCCACAATATAGGATACAATACAATCACGCTATAGATACACATAAACACACGTACAACCCAGACGCCGATGTCTGATCTCAGATACTTTGCACTCGTACCTGTTCCTCTGTTACCCTTCATTTTCATCGCCCCTCTCCACAAGCCGAGTAGCCAGATTGTACAAAACAATCGATATAATTAACATCACTGTACCGACCGCCGCGCCGTAGCCGAAATTGTTCATCCCAAACGACTGTTGATACATATAAAGCGACAAAACTTCCGAAGAACGGTTTGGCCCGCCGCCTGTCATGACCAAAATGCCAATAAAACCGCTGGAGAACAGCTGTGCCACAGCAAGGATAAACAGC
>URVL01000237.1 GCA_900551265.1 uncultured Eubacteriales bacterium
CAAGCCTGCCTGTTGCTCTTGTCATGTTGTCCTCCTCATGTCCGCGGCACAAAGTGTCCATGTAGGCTGTAGTCCCACTGTATCTCCACGCCCCGCGGCGTGTCATACAGCGCCGCGCCCACCGCGTCCAACTCCCAGCCATCCTTCAACCGCCGCAGATGTACAGCGGGAAATAGGCAGTCATCCAGATGCTCCATCACTAGGTACTGCGCCCCGTGCTGGGTATAGATACTCCCCACGTGCAGAGGTTCATTCAACCGTCTAATCTCTACTTTCATGTCTTACTGCTCCTTTCCGTATTAAGAGGCCCGTTTTCGGGCAATACTTGCTTTGTATCGGCAAGGGCTAGCTGGTCGAATGCATCCGCCAGGTTGTTCGCCCAGCCGATATGCTGCCCTGCTGGTCCGCTGATGAGCATGCGGCCCACAGCGGGGTAGTACCGGATGCGGCATGGTGCCCACGTTGGGCTGCGACCGATCACCAGCTCGTGCCGACGAACTTCCAGGACGCGCAAGGTCCATTCTGTCAAGATTTTCAGCGACCGTCGGCAGCTGCTTTTCTTTAGTTCCCAGTGGAAGTTCATTAAAGAGCCTCCTGCTCACTTGTGAATATTTCTTCAACTTTGCACTCCAAAGCGTTTGCAATTGCCTTGGCCCTCAAATCTTGGGTGCGCGTATATGCACCCGTTTCAATTCGAAAAACTGCATTCACAGGAAGCCCTGCCTTTTCGGATAATCTCTTCTGATTTAATCCATGTGCCTTTCGCAGTTCAATGATTTTATCGACTTTTGCAATAAGCATTTGCCCACCTCCAACGCTAAAAGTTTTACGTTCGTACAAGGTACATCTATATAATATATTTTACATACGTAAAAGTCAACCCTAAAGTTGTTGAAATTTATATTTTACGAACGTAAAATTATATGGTATACTTACTTTTAACGACAGGTAGGTGATATTTCTATGGATAAGCCCATCGCAAAATCAAATAACCGTGTTCGTGAACTGCGTTTAACTTACCATCTAACGCAAAGTGAACTCGCTGAAAAAACAAATTTGAGTTACTCATCTATTGTTTCTTATGAAAATGGCTTGCGTGATCCAAACGCGCGTGCGATGGCTGCATTAGAAAAATTTTTTGGCGTTACTGGAGAATATTTGCTCGGCTTAACCGATACCAATGTATCAAAAGCCCGTTTTTTTCCTGAAGCGAATAAAAAATCACCCCTGCTCGAGAAATATGAGCGACTGGATCAGCATGGGAAAGAGCTTATTGCGATGATACTTGACAAAGAATTGGAGCGGTGTACACTCAACCAACTGGAGGACAAATTTGTTGAATTTCCTAATGAAATTTATCTTAAATTTTCAGACCAGGCAGGTTGTGCCGGCAATGGAATCTATCTTGGCCCAGAGTCTTTTACAGAGTATCCTGTTGTAGGCAACGAGCTTACTCGGCGTGCTGCTTTTGCTGTCCCTGTTGCGGGAGATAGTATGGAACCTAAGTTTCATAATGGTGATATTGTGCTGGTAAACTTCGAGCCTGTAGAATCGGGAGATATTGCCCTTATCACCATGGATGGCTATGGATATATAAAAAAGATTGGCGACCAAGAACTACTCCCTTTAAATCCGAAATACGATCCGATTCCAATGGATGAAAGCGTCCGGGTGAATGGGAAAATAATTGGCGTATTTGACCCGTCTTGGTATATCTAAATGTGACAATAGTGCATATCTTAATCGGCAAGAGCATTAATAGTAATCGTTATTATTATTGATGTAAACCCGCATTTTACCTTAATCGGCAAAGCAACTTTTAGTCGGCAAGTTTTTGCCGATTAAAATAAAAAGAACCGTTCTCAGAGAGAGCCTTGTATGCTCAATCTGTAAACGGTTCTTTTTTATGCGTTTACAAGCCGTAAAAACGGCGGTTTTATGCGGTTTTATGCTGTTTTTCAGCATCCTTGTTTACGCTACGTAAACGGTTTGTAAACGCTTGTTTTCATCCCCTGCGCCCTCGTCCCGTCGCCCGGCAAAACGCCCCGAAATGCCCGAAATTCAGTTGCAAGTCCCGTTTCAGCATTCGGCGTTTTCTGCCGCCGTTTTGCGTCCCGCTGTCACCTAAAAACCGCTTTGTGCTGCCGTTTTTCGGCTTTTTGCAGGTTCTTTCACTCAAAACTCCAGGCCGTTCGCGGTTTTCTCATTCTTCATGCTTTTTCACATCGGCGGAGGAAAGATGTAAAGAATCAGGCATTGCCTTGCTCAAAAAGGGTATTGACAATCTGCTGTTTCTGTCGCATGAATTCCTTGCGTTCTTTGAGGCGGCAGGATTCACCCTTAATGTTGATAACGGTACAGTGGTGAAGGGCGCGGTCGAGAATAGCGGAGGCGATGGTGATGTCAGAAAAGACCTCGTTCTACTGGGAGAATGTTTTGTTAGAGGTGAAGACGGTAGAGGCCTTTTCATAGCGTCTGGCAATGAGCTGAAAAAAAGATTGGCTCCCTGAATACCCATGGGAAGGTAGCCGATCTCATCAATGATGAGCATCCTGTGCCCTTCCCGGTTTCGTGGACAGTAAAAATGAAGAAAAAACAGAAAGAAACGCAGGATATCTTGTCGTATCAC
>URVL01000238.1 GCA_900551265.1 uncultured Eubacteriales bacterium
CGGCGGCTTCCGCGGCAAGCCCGCCCCGGCGGAGCCCGCCAGCTTTGAGGACCGGCTCAAGCAGTTCATGGCCGCCAAGGCCAGCAACCGGTACCAACAGCGCCAATAAGAACCCCGCACCAACCCCCCCCCCCGCCCCAAATAAACCACAAAAAAAAAAAACGAACGAAAGACCGTCGCGGATAGACGCCTCAAACTGCGCCATACCACGCAGTTTTGCGAGGAACCAGCGATCGATCCGTGTGATTTCATAAATGGTATCAAGGGAAATCCCGGATTTGATTGCCTCAAAAATCGTAAAAATACGAACGTCGTCCATGTTGTGCAGACGTTCAAGCACCGGGATATCCGTCCCGGGATCACGATTCAGTGTGTCAAGTGAAATTTCCGCTCCGCGTATGGCCTTCATAAGTGCCATTTCAAAAGACGGCGCGATTGCCATAACCTCGCCCGTCGCTTTCATCTGCGTACCGAGCGTACGGCTGGCATTTTGAAATTTGTCAAACGGCCACTTTGGAAATTTCACAACAATATAGTCAAGCGCCGGCTCAAATTCTGCCCAGGTGCGGCCGGTAATTTCGTTGCCGATCTCGTCGAGCGTATAACCGAGCGCCGCCATGGTACTGATTTTGGCGATGGGATATCCGGTCGCTTTGGAAGCAAGGGCCGACGAGCGCGATACGCGGGGATTGACTTCAATCACAGCGTATTCAAAGCTGTCGGGATTTAACGCAAACTGACAGTTACAGCCGCCTACAATCCCCAGCGCACGAATGATATTGAGTGAGGCTGTACGCAGCATATTGAGTTCACGGTTGGAAAGCGTCAGCGCAGGCGCGACAACAATGCTGTCGCCTGTATGGATTCCCACAGGATCAAAATTTTCCATCGAGCACACGGCAACTGCATTATCCGCACTGTCGCGCATGACTTCAAACTCAATTTCCTTCCAGCCGAAAATATATTTTTCAATCAGTACCTGCCGGATGGGAGATGCGTCTAACCCGGTTGAGGCAATTACATGCAGCTCCTCCTGCGTATTGGCAACGCCTCCTCCTGTGCCGCCCAACGTAAATGCAGGACGCACAATCACGGGATAACCAATTGTGTCCGCTATGGCAAGCGCAGTTTCCACATCGTTTGCAATCTCCGAAGGAATGGTCGGCTCGCCGATTTCTGCCATGGTATCCTTAAAGAGCTGACGGTCCTCCGCACGGTCAATGGAGCGCGCATCTGTTCCGAGTAAGCGCACGCCGTTTTCCGCCAAAAAGCCTTCCTTTGAAAGCTGCATTGCGATGGTAAGACCGGTTTGACCGCCCAAACCAGCCAACATACTGTCGGGCCGTTCCTTTTTAATGATTCGTTTGATGGTCGTCACAGTCAGCGGTTCCAGATAGATCTCATCAGCAGACGCCTGATCCGTCATAATGGTCGCAGGATTGGAATTGACAAGCACAACGTCCAAACCGGCATTTTTTAAAACGCGGCAGGCCTGTGTGCCTGCGTAGTCAAATTCCGCCGCCTGGCCAATTACAATGGGACCGGAGCCAATGACTAGGACCTTTTTAATACTTGTATCAAGGGGCATAAGGCGCGCCCTCCCGTTTCATTTTGGTGTTAGGCGTTCGCCATTAATTTGACGAGCACGGCCTTTTGCGCATGCAGACGGTTTTCCGCTTCATCGAAAATTTCGCCCGCGTGCGATTCAAACACTTCCGCTGTAATTTCTTCACCGCGGTGCGCCGGCAGGCAATGGAGCACCATGGCGCCAGGATGTGCGGCTTTTAAAACGGAATCATTGATTTGATAGCCTTTAAATGCCAACATACGCTGTGCGGCTTCGCCTTCCTGGCCCATAGACGCCCAAACATCCGTATAAAGCACGTCCGCGTTCTGTGCGGCGGCATAGATATCCTCTGTACAGGTGAAATCGCCGTTGTCCGCCGCCCATTTCATGATGTCCGCGTCGGGTTTATAGTTTGCAGGACAGGCAATGGAAACCGACATGCCGGTTTTGATGCCGCCGACAATGAGCGAATTTGCCATGTTGTTTCCGTCTCCAATAAAGCAGAGCTTGTTGCCGCGCAAAGTGCCTTTATATTCGCGAATGGTCATCAGATCCGCCAGTACCTGACAGGGATGCGCATAATCTGTCAACCCGTTGATGACGGGAATGGAGCCGAACTTTGCCAGGGCCTCGACCTCTGCCTGTTCATACGTGCGGATCATAATGCCGTCGAGGTAGCGTGACAAAACACGCGCTGTGTCCTCAATTGGCTCTCCGCGTCCGATCTGCAGATCATGTGCGCTTAAAAAAAGTGCGGAACCGCCGAGCTGATACATGCCCGCCTCAAAAGACACTCTGGTACGTGTGGAGGATTTTTGAAAAATCATTCCGAGCGTTTTACCGGCCAGAAGAGGATGCGATACGCCGTTTTTCTTTTCATATTTCAGTTGATCGGCGCTGTTGAGAATTTCTCCGATTTCTGCGGGCGTAAGATCCATTAATTTTAAAAGATGCTTCATTTTGCAAGCGCCTCCTTCAAGACTGCAATTCCTTCTGCAAGCTCGTCAAAGCCAATACAGAGAGGCGGCAACAGGCGCACCTTTGTTTCT
>URVL01000239.1 GCA_900551265.1 uncultured Eubacteriales bacterium
TCCGGCTGAATGCGCGCCCACTCGTCTACCACATCATAGGCAAAGTTGAAATTTTCCGGTACAATAATTTGAAAATTCTGTTTAAAATCCTCGTAAGACGAAAAGTCTAATCTGTTGCAAAAACGTTCGATCAAACCATTTACCCCCCAGCTTATATAACCACGACAAGCACGTTGGCAGGTTCCCCCCCAATTGCCTTCATGCCGTGCGGATGGCCAGAGTCAAAATAAAGGGAGTCACCCTCGTGAATTTCCAGTATTGTGTTGTCAATTTTTATTTTAAATGCACCCTCGAGACAGTAGTGATACTCGTGCCCCGTATGTACGTTTAGATGATACGGCTCGTCATCACCGGACGGTGCAATGGTGACAAGGAACGGGGATACCCGGCGGTCGGCAAAGTTGTGTGCAAGGTCCCGGTATTTATAGGCACTTGAACGCTCTACATCTACGCCCTTTCCCGCGCGTGTGACAGAATAAACATGCATTTTTGCCTGCTCACCGGTTAACAGCTCTGTAATACTGACATTTAGCGTGTTCGACATGTCGTAAAGCGCGCTGATGGGGATATCGACTGTTCCGGTCTCATAACTTGCGTATTCCTCGGTGCTCATATTCATGAGCTTTGCCATTTCCTCGACCGTATAATCGGAGAGCTCGCGAATGGTGCGCATACGCTCCGCAATTTCAAGGTTATGTATGGTTGCCATGAAAAATCCTCCTCTGAGAGTAGAGTAGGGGCTGCTATGAACGAAATGAATTTCGTTTTGAAATACCCGCCGCCGCAATCGCGCGAACGGCGGGTATTGACTATGCAAAAACCGTCTGATAAACGGTATGCATAGTAAGACGGTTTTATAAATCCATGCCAAGACGAATGGCTTTCAGATTTGTTTCAACCATTTGTGGACGCTTGGCGGAAACGAGCTTTGGCATGACCTTTTCCATAAGTTCGTAAGTAAAGATGCTGGTTTCCTTCAAAATTTTACCGACCATGACCATGTTGGCAAGATTGTGGATCCCATTTTCGCTGGCTACTCCCGTTGCAGGAACATAAACGGTCGTGACGTCACTGCGGTTGGCCTTGCGCTCGACAAGCGTGGAGTCGACAAAGTTGTACCCGCCGGCTTCCGTACTCATTTCATATTTGTCAAAGGAAGGCGCGTTCATTGCAATGAGCAGAGAAGGATTCGAAAAAATGGGAGAACCAATTTTGTCATCCGAAATAACAACAAAACAGGCGCTGGTGCCACCGCGCATTTCAGGACCGTACGAGGGAATACAGGTGACCTCATATCCCGCCTGCATACCGGCATAAATCAGGAACTTTCCAGTGAATTGAATACCCTGACCGCCAAAGCCGGCAATGGTAATCTGATGATTGACTGACATTTGGGTCCTCCTCCTTATTCCTTGGATTTATATACGCCGAGCGGATAGTAAGGGAGCATATTCTCACGAAGCCACTCAAGTGCCTTCACAGGCTCCATACCCCAGTTGGTGGGGCAGGAAGAAATTACCTCAACGATGGAAAAGCCGCGCTTATTGATTTGATTTTCAAAGGCGCGGCGAATTGCCTTTTTCGCATCGCGTATATGCGGCACGCTGTCAACTGCAACACGCTGCGCCAGCGCAACGCCGTCGAGTGCAGAGAGCATTTCACAGACACGAACCGGATAACCGGCAATTTGTGGATCGCGGCCGTAGGGTGTTGTCTGTGTGACCTGTCCGGGAAGGGTGGTCGGCGCCATCTGACCGCCCGTCATACCATAAATGGCATTATTGACAAAGATGACGGTAATATTTTCACCGCGGGTTGCTGCGTGAACCGTCTCGGCAGTACCAATGGCTGCGAGGTCGCCGTCGCCCTGATAGGTAAAGAGTATACGGTCGGGGTTCGCACGCTTGGCGCCTGTCGCAACAGCGGGAGCGCGGCCGTGCGCCGCTTCGATCATATCGCAGTTAAAGTAGTTATAAGCAAAGACGGCGCAGCCAACCGGCGCGATACCGATGGTATTTCCCTCTATGCCCAGTTCGTCAATGGTCTCTGCAACCAGGCGGTGGATAATCCCATGCGTACAGCCGGGGCAATAGTGAAACGGCACGTCTGTAAGGCTTTTTGGCCTGTCAAATACGATACTCATAAAGTCTCCCCCTTGATTTCGCGGATTTTCGCCAAAATCTCGTTCGGCGTGATAACCACGCCGCCGGTACGGTTAGCAAGATACACAGGCCGGCGGCAGTTGATAGCGAGTTTTACATCGTCTATCATTTGTCCCATGCTGAGTTCGACAGAAAGGAAAGCACGGGCCGAGTCCGCCAACTGATTCAGCGCTTTCTTCGGGAACGGCCAGAGCGTGATGGGACGGAACATACCAACCTTGATGCCCTCTGCGCGTGCGGCCATGATGGCGTTTCGCGCAATACGCGAGGACGCGCCGTAGGCAACGATCACGATATCAGCGTCCTCCGTCATAAATTCTTCGTAACGCACTTCGTTTTCTTCAATTTGACGGTAACGGGCGTAACGATCCATGACGATTTTTTCAAGCTGATCCGGCTGAATATAAAGCGAATTA
>URVL01000240.1 GCA_900551265.1 uncultured Eubacteriales bacterium
GCTGTGATCGTTCCGTTATAAATCAGAGATCGTTCCATTCGCTTCTCCATCCGAGCCTGTCTCCCAAGCTCACTGTTATCATATCATATTGGCTGTCCTATAAAGCGGACTTGATCATGTGTTTTCACTCAAATCCGGCACAATTTCCATAATATCTTCCACGCCGCAGTCCAGCGCCGTGCAAATTTTCAAAAGTATTTCCGTCGTAACATGACCGTTTCGCCCCATTTTTGTGACGGATGCCGGGCTAATGCCCGCTTTCGCGCACAGATCTTTCTTTTTCATATCCTTGTCAATCAGCAGTTTCCAAAGCTTCTTGTAGCTCACAGCCATAGTTCGATTCCTCCAGATAAAAAAAGTGCTCTGCTGCTTGGCAGAACACCTTTGCGCAAAGCTGCCAAGTCTAACAACAGCGCTTCGCAGCGTTGTATTTTATTGTATCAAAACAGAATGGAAAATACAAGGAAATGATAAAAACGAACGATTTTTATTTCGCAGATCACTTTTCAAATTCACCCTTATCTTTGTATATTGCCGCGCAATTTTTGCATCTCAAGGCGTATGAATTATGCTGTTTGCTATGCGAAAAATCTATTCTATTCATACCGAATGGACAAACATTTTAACAGTTTTTCCGCATCACCTTGAGAAGTACGCTTTATTGGACACTTCATGTGCTATGATGTTCCTACCAAGATAGAGAAGGGGCGGAGCGCAATGTTTGTCCTGTTGGATATGGAGTGGATTGAGAGTTGTGGCGGTCATCGGAGTTTGACGCAGCTATACGCTGCGCGGGTCGATGCAAAGTGGAACACGATCCGTGCGTTTGACGCGCTGGTCTGTCCGCGCGAGCCCGGAACTGTGCCGTGGGAGCATCTGGCGTTCAACGGCTACGCGCCTGCCGAGTTTTGTGCATCGGATTCCGAGAAAAGCTGCGTCCAGCGATTTTTTCGCTGGCTTCAGCCGGACGACGCGATCTGCTGCTGGCACGTTGAAACAAAAAATACACTGAGATCGCTGTACCGCCGCTATCTGTTCGGAACGTTTTCCGCAAAGGTACGCTGCATGAACCAAAAAGTCTATGATGCCATCAAAGTACGCGAAATTCCGGCGCGCTCTCTTTACAAAATTGCAGAAGCGTGCGGTCTTTCAACGCCCGCGCCGGAGCATCAATCCAGCAACGATGTCGCCGTCATGCAGATGCTGTTTCAGGCGCTTGAACTCGCGCAGTCAAAAGCGCCCAAACACGCGCCAGCCAAAGAACCGATCCCCAGACAGGAGCAAAACGCGAAAATCATTGCGGCATCGAGCTATAACTACCTGTACGCTCCAAATTCCGAGATCTTTCACTGCCAAAATTGCAAGCAGCTTCTGCGCGTGAAAGAACTCCTTGGCAGCGTGTACTATCAGACAGCTTCCCAAAATCGGCGCCCCTGCAAACTGTGTCACCCAGACTTGCAGCCGATCATCGACCGGCCGTCAAAGGAACATGCAGAAGCGGAAACAGGAAAGTCGGAGCTTGTAAAGGCGCGGCTGCTTGGAAATCAGTGCGTGATCCTGCCGCAAACGCGCATCGTCGGCTGCTGCCACAACCTGCTGCATCCCGGAAAACTGACAAAGCGGCTTATGACGCAGCATGACTGCCTTGGGAAGAACTGCCGGTACTTTGAAAAATACAAGGAGGCAGGCTATTGGAAAGAATGCGCCCGAAAGAAAGAGCAGAAGCAAACGGCCAGACAGCTTCAGCGCATGAAACGGGAGCAGGAAGCCGCCACGGAAGCGGTACTGCAAAATCTCGCGGAGCTGTTTCAGTCTTACATAGACGATGCCGGTTACGCCATGCAAATTGTCCGCGTGGACACGGAACGGATCAACCGATACCGCGTCTTTTATGTATCCGAATATCCGTTTGCCGATGGAGACCGCTTCCCGAAGTTTTTGGAAACCGCCCGCTTTTTCTTCCCGGATTATCGCCTGAATCTCCGCCACATCCGCGACGTGGACGGGCATTTTGTGACGATCGAGGAATATCAGCAGCGGGTGCGAAAATGAGTGTCTTCACCGAAACTCCCACAAATGCAGTTGAGCCTTTCCCATTTCTCTGCTACAATTACAATAAGAAAAACGCAACGGAGGTTTTCCCATGATCCGTGAAATATGCAAAGACGAATTCTTTTTATCTCAAAAGTCAGAACCTGCCACGGCTGACGATTTGGCAATCGTGCAGGATTTATTGGACACGCTGGCCGCGCACAAGGATGGCTGCGTGGGCATGGCGGCGAATATGATTGGCGTCAACAAGCGCATCATCGCGTTCGACAACATTGGTACATACATGGTCATGTTCAATCCCGTGATCGTCAAAAAATCCGCGCCGTATGGCGCGGAGGAGGGCTGCCTGTCGCTGACCGGCACGCGGAAAACGAAGCGGTTTCAAACCATCAAGGTGCAGTGGCAGAATGAGCAGTTCCAGACGCGCATTAAAACGTTCACCGGCTGGACGGCGCAGAT
>URVL01000241.1 GCA_900551265.1 uncultured Eubacteriales bacterium
TTTATATCGCATGAACGCACAGTCAAACTCGATAGAAAATGCATTCAAGCGCGCGGACATACCATACCGTATTGTCGGCGGCGTGCGGTTTTTTGACCGCGCCGAGGTGCGCGACATGCTTTCCTACCTGTGGGCGGTCGTGAACCACAACGACGAACTCCGCCTGCGCCGTATTATCAACAATCCTGCCCGTAAGATCAGCGACCGTCGTGTGGAAGACGCGTTGGAATTGGCAAGAGCCGAACAAATTGGCCTTTACGACGTTTTGCTTCATGCAAAGCAGTATAACCGTTTTGACCGTGCGGCAGCGCCCATGGAACAGTTTGCCGCCATGCTGGAGGAGTTGCGTCTTCTTTCCGATACGATGCCGCTTGACGATTTTTATGATGTTCTGCTTGAAAAAACGGGGTACGTTGCAGCGCTTGAACGCAAAGGCGATCCGGAATCGCTGGGCCGTATTGACAATGTGATGGAACTCAAAACCAACATTGTCGAATATACGCGTACGCACGATACGCCTTCCCTTGAGGGTTTCCTGGAAGAAACTGCGCTTTTTACCGACATTGACCGCTATGATGAAGGGGCGGACGCCGCCGTCATGATGACGCTGCACAGCGCAAAGGGACTTGAGTTCCCCGTTGTTTTCCTATGTGGCATGGAGGAAGGACTCTTCCCGTCTGCACGTTCCCTAGACGAACCTGCACAGCTTGAGGAAGAGCGAAGACTCTGTTATGTCGGCATTACGCGCGCACGCCGGAAACTGCATCTCACCTGTACCCGTCAGCGTACGATCTTTGGTAAGACCTCTTACAACCGTATGTCCCGTTTTGTTGAAGAAATTCCTCTTGAACTCATTGACGGCCGTGTCAACGAACACAGCGAGCGCCGCCGCGTCCGTGAACATACCGAAGAAATGTCCGCGCATTTCAACCCGCGTCTGACGCCAACGCCCGCAACCGGTACCGGCGCATTAAAGCCTGCCGCGCAGATGCCGAAAGTGCCGACACTCTATCGTGTTGGCTTTGAAGTCGAACATACGGCGTTTGGCCGTGGTCATATTACGGAATTAACGCCTATGGGCGGCGATATGCTGCTCACCATCGAATTCGATAAAGTGGGTAAAAAGCGCGTTATGGCCAATACCGCTTCCCGCTTCATGAAGGTCATCCATCAATAAGTCAGTCCGTGCGGCAGTTGCCGCACGGACTTTTATTCTATGCGTTGATAAATTCGGCGTGTTTTTTAGACGGTGCCTTCACACAGCTGCCGGCTGCATAAAAGAGAAATGAGAGCCGGCAGGTAAGAAATTTTACACTTGTCTATACAGGTAAATCACTTTGCGGCCATTTGCACTTGCAAATGCGCCGCAAAGTTGTTATATTTGTTTTATAAACGATAGGAGTGTGTAATAAGTATGGGTACTCATGGACAGCAGGCAAAACAGCTTTTTTTTGACGGATATAACTGTGCGCAGTCTGTTTTCTGCGCATTTTGCGACGTACATGGAATGAGTCTTGATGAAGCGGCCCGCATCTCGTCCTCCTTTGGCGGCGGTATGGGACGTCTGCGCGAGGTTTGCGGCGCGCTTTCCGGTATTTTCATGGTGATCGGTGCACTTTACGGCGGCTATGAGGTCACGGACCGTGCGGCAAAGACGCAGCACTATACCATGATCCAGGAGCTTGCGTCAAAATTCCGGGAGCGCTACGGCACGCTGTTGTGCCGCGATATTTTAGGCCTTCCCGAGGGTCCGTCTGATCCGGAGCCCGAGGCGCACACGCCCGAATATCTGGCCAAACGGCCCTGTCCGGGCTGTGTCGAGTGTGCGGCGGATATTTTAGATGAATTCCTGGCAGCACGTGGAAACCTGCCAACAAAATAAATATGTAAAGGAGAGAGCAGCATGAAAGCAGTCGTTATCGGCGCAACGGGCCACACCGGCACCTATCTTGTGCCGCGCCTTGTGGACTACGGCTTTGAAGTCATCGCCGTCACACGCGGCCTGAGTGAACCTTACACGCCTGCCGGCGAGTGGCGCGAGGTGAAACGGATTCAACTTGACCGCACCGAAGAGGAAAAGGCCGGCACGTTTGGCAAAAAAATTGCCGAGATGAATCCGGACATTGTCGTAGACCTCATTAGCTACAGCGTCGAAAGCACAAAGTCAACTGTTCAGGCCTTAAAGGGGACCAACCTCTCCCATTATCTCTTTGCCTCCTCGATTTGGGAGCACGGCGCCGCCGCTGTGACGCCGGCAGATGAGGACATGCCTCGCCATCCCATTGATGATTACGGGCGTGACAAAGTAGCAAGCGTCACCTTCCTTCACGATGAATTTGTGAAAAACGGCTTTCCCTACACCGCCGTCATGCCCGGGCACATCACCGGTCCCGGCTGATAGTGGAACTGGCCGCTTTCCTTGTCATACAGGTAAAAGCCGGTGACGTCCGAAGGCATCACATCCGGCGTAAACTGCATC
>URVL01000242.1 GCA_900551265.1 uncultured Eubacteriales bacterium
CCGAGTATCAGCACATGATTGCCGACAGCGACAAGCACACATTTGAGGGTGTTCTGGTTTATCAGCTTGACCGTTTCGCCCGCAACCGCTATGACAGCGCCATCAACAAGGCAAAGCTGAAAAAGAATGGCGTCCGTGTAATTTCCGCAAGAGAAAACATCAGCGATGACGCAAGCGGCATTCTGGTGGAGGGCGTGTTGGAGAGCATGGCCGAATATTACTCTGCCGAGTTATCCCAGAAGATACGGCGAGGCATGGATATCAATGCAGAGAAGTGTTTGAGCAACGGGAGCAATCCCGGCCTTGGCTACTGTGTGGACGAGGAACGCCGCTTTCATATTGATCCGGAGGGCGCGGCCATTGTACGAGAGATATTTGAGATGTATGCAAGTGGAAAAACCGTCGCCGAAATTACAAAGCATCTCAACGCCAAGCAGGTCAAAACCTCGCTGGGAAAGGCATTTAACAAGAACAGTTTGCACCGCCTCTTGCGGAACAAGCGGTATATCGGCTATTACGTTTACAAGGGTACGGAAACGCCGGGCGGTATGCCTCGCATTATCGAGGACGAACTGTTTGAGCGTGTGCAGCGCATTCTTGACCGCAATAAAAAGGCTCCCGCCCGTTCCAGAGGCCGGGAGGAATACCTGCTGACAACAAAGCTGTTTTGCGGCTATTGCCGGGAGATGATGACAGGCTACGGAGGCACAGGAAGATCAGGCAAGGCATATCACTACTATGCCTGCAATAATTTCAAGCGTCATAAATGCAGGAAGAAAGCTGTTAATAAGCAGAAAATTGAAGATAGAGTGGTTTTAGAGTGCCGCAAGCTACTGACCGACAACAACATTGAAAAAATCGCCCATTCTGTTGCCGCCGCTTGCGAGGCTGATTGTGACGCTTCTACCATCAAGCGAATCAAGATGGCGATACAGGAAACGGATGCCGCCATAGAAAATCTCTGGAAAGCGTTGGAACATGGGCAGTCGGTGGAGATAATTGCCGAACGCATAGAAAAGCGCAAAAGAGAAAAGGAAGAACTGCAGGGACAACTTGCCATTGAAATGGGGAAACAAGTCAGCTTTACCGCTCCACAAGTCAAAGCGTTTTTATATTCGCTCAAGCGGGGCAATATCAATGACGAGAATAACCGGCGGGGCATCATCAACATCTTCCTACGGGCAATCTATTTGTTTGACGATAGATTGACGCTGATTTTGAATGGAGGCGACAGGCAGATCACGATAGATAATATTCTGATCGACGAAATTGAGGAACACTTTGCGGATGCTGTCTCATATCATGCGAGGTGTTCGCCGTTGGTTGCGGCTGCTCCACCACCAAAGGACACCGATATTGATACAATGTCGGTGTTCTTTCTTTTTGCGGTTTCAAGTGTTGAAGATGCAAATATAGGCTGATATATCCGAAAATCAGCCCAATTTAGGCTTTGTTATGCAAGATTGACTTGTTTTTCTGTCAAAACCTCATTTCATCCTTTCTCCCCTTCCGCGTAGCAGGTCGCTTTTTAAACTACTCGACCGCCGTTTTCCTCGTCAAAAAATGAATACCCCTGATATATCGTTACACGGTGTACGCTTTTAATCGTTACACGGTGTACGCTTTATATCGTTACACCGTGTAACGATTTGATTTATACTATACAAAAGCCTCCGGCAATCGTCACCGAGTATGAAGACTGAATTTAGACTAATCCGGACGATCGAGTAGTAGGCGCTGTGGGAATGTGCGTAAACGGTCATGCTTGCGGAGCTGTGGGAAACGATGTTTGCGGGCTGTGGGAAAGCCGGCGGCTTTTCCATCGGCCGTGAATATCTGCTTTCCATCGGCGGAGCAGCCGTTTTCCACATTTCCATAGCGCAAAATGGTCAGAGAACGCTCTTGTCTGTTGCGTTTCCGTGTAGGAAGATGTATAATGAGTATAGTTAGTCTTTGCTAACTTAAATTTCAACTTCTGGAGGCAGTTATGGGGATATGGAAGGCTTTTTTCAATAATACCCGCAAGCCGGAAGGTTTGCTGGGCAAGTGTATGGTGGGCAGTATGAACCATGCCCATGCCGCCCTCGCGGATTGGGGCCTTAGTCATTTGCCGGAAACAGGTCCGGCCAAGATTGCGGAGCTGGGCTGTGGCGGTGGTCGGAACATTCGGGCGCTTTTGCGAAAATATCCGGCTGCGACTATTACTGCTCTGGACTATTCAGAAATAGCCGTGGAAAAGGCCAAGAGTGTGAACCGCGAGGGACTCCAAGCAGGCCGCTGCCAAATTTTGCAGGGTGATGTGTCTTGCCTCCCCTTTGGGGATGGTGCGTTTGATCTGGCGACCGCATTTGAAACCGTATATTTCTGGCCCGGACCCACGGATAGCTTTCGGGAGGTGTACCGCACCCTGCAACCGGGCGGCATTTTTTTAATCGTCAATGAGTCGGACGGGGAAAACTCCCAGGA
>URVL01000243.1 GCA_900551265.1 uncultured Eubacteriales bacterium
GGCGTCAGTTTTTGTTTGCGGCGCTTGGTTTTGTCGTCATGTTTATTGTTATGGCGATTCCATATCAGATTTTGCACAAGCTGGCTTTTCCAATGCTTGTGACGGCGGCGGTTTTACTTGTACTGGTGCTCTTTATTGGACAGACGCGAAATAATGCTCAGCGCTGGATTGGCATTGGCGAGATTTTAACCTTTCAGCCCTCCGAAATTGCAAAAGCGGCGATCATTATCAGCTTTTCAAGTCTGGCCGTGCGTATGGGGAAACGTATGAAGACGTTTACCTATGGTGTTATTCCCTTTCTTATCATTATCGGATTCTTTGGCTTTCTGCTCATGCAGGAGCCGCACCTTTCTGCAACGATTATTATTGCGGTTACGGGTATCGTAATTATTTTCATGGCAGGCGCTCATATCGGGAAACTGGCTGCGCTTGGTGTGATTGGCGTTGCGGCGGTCTTGTGGATTGTCTTTGGTTTGGGCTATGGCCTGGACCGTATCAATATGTGGCTTGACCCGACGCTTGATCCGCAGGGCGACGGCTATCAGATTCTGCAGTCTCTTTATGCGCTGGGATCCGGAGGCGTATGGGGGCTGGGCCTTGGACAGAGCCGGCAAAAGCATTTGTTCCTGCCGGAACCGCAAAACGACTTTATTTTTGCCATTATCTGCGAGGAACTTGGTTTTGTAGGCGGCGCGTTAATTTTGATAATCTTCGCGGCATTCGTTATGCGCGGTTACTACATTGCGCTGCGTGCCAGAGATAACTTTGGTTCGTTGCTTGTCGCCGGTTTTACGACGCAGATCGCTTTGCAGATTATTTTGAATATCGGCGTTGTGACCGGACTGTTACCGGTCACGGGTGCGTCCTTGCCGTTCTTTTCATCCGGCGGTACGTCGCTGGTTATTCTGTTTGCGGAGTTAGGCGTTGTGTTGTCGGTATCGAGACAGATCCCTGCGCAACGGAAGGGGTAGGATATGAGAGTTTTAATTGGTACGGGTGGTACGGGCGGACATATCAATCCGGCGATAGCAATTGCCAAAAATATCATGACGCGGAGCCCGGACAGCGAAGTGCTGTTTTGCGGCGCCTCCGGCGGATTGGAAGAAAAACTGGTCGTGCGCGAGGGATTCCCGCTTGAGACCTTTGACATTAAGGGGTTTCGCCGCAGCCTGAAGCCTGCGGGGTTTGCCTATAATTTTAAAATTTTAGGAAAGGTTCGGCGCGCTATCGCAGATGCGCGCACGGTAATTGAACGCTTTCACCCCGATATTGCAATCGGGTGCGGTGGTTATGCCAGCTTTCCCATCGTATATGCCGCACAGTCAAAGGGTGTTCCAACCGCTCTTTTGGAGGTAAATGCGCTTCCGGGCATTACAACAAAAGTACTCGCACGCCGTGCAGATACGGTGATGATCAGTTTTGAGGAGAGTCGTGCGCTGATTAAAAGCGATCGTATCGTACTGACAGGCAGCCCTGTTCGGGAGGATATTCTCTTTGCAAAGAAAGATGAGGCGCGGCGGGAATTGGGTCTTGACGCGAGACCTCTGATTGTGTCCGTATGGGGTTCGCTGGGCGCGGAACGCATGAACCATGTGATGACCGACTTTGTTGCACTGGAAGCGAAAGAAGACCGGCACAATTTAATTCATGCAATTGGCAGTTATGGCTACACCTGGGTGAGAAATGAGATCCGTGAAAAAGGGGTGGATCTATCGAAACATCCCAATATCGATATTCGCGACTATATTTACGATGCCGCACGTGTGTATGCTGCAGCGGATGTGGTACTCTGTCGTGCCGGCGCTGCAACATTGGGCGAAATGGCGATGATGGGAAAGCCCGTGGTCATTGTGCCGTCGCCGAATGTGGCGGAAAACCATCAGGAAAAAAATGCCCGTGCGATTGAGCGCGAGGGCGGCGCGGTGGTGATACTGGAGCGTGACTGTACGGCAGAGCTGTTATATGATACGGTCTGTAAGCTGCTTGCCGACCCGGCGCGCTTACAACAGATGTCCCACAACATTTCGAAATTTGCGGTGCCGGATGCAATGGATAAAATTTATGCGTCGATTTGCGCCGCGGTACGGCAGTCACGCACATAATGAGACACAACCTGGCATAAACCGGCATAAGATGGGCTGAACGCTTGAATAGACGTCGTTTTCCAAAAGAGGCGGCGCAAAACGGGAGGCCAATCTATGACGGAATTTGTGATAAACGGTGGAAGAAAAATCAGAGGAAGCATAGCTGTTCAGGGCTCAAAGAACAGCGCGCTGCCTCTTCTCGCAGCAACGCTGCTTGTCTGTGGGGAAGTGGTAATTGAAAATTGCCCGGAGCTGAGCGACGTCGACTGTGCGCTTGAAATACTTACATACCTGGGTTGTGCGGTCAATCGCTGTGGCAGCCGCGTAGTAGTTGATT
>URVL01000244.1 GCA_900551265.1 uncultured Eubacteriales bacterium
GTTAAGGCAGCAGGCTGTCACCGAGGAGACCGCCATATGCTGAACGCCATTGATGACCGCATCACTTGTGTGAAATATGCCTCGGGCCTCAAAATCATTGCACAGCGCCCATGCCTCAATATCCTCCAGGCCTAAAGGCGCCTCCTGTGGAGAGGTGACCTCGATGTACTGCATACCATAATACGCAAAGGAAGCATGCCAGGTTTCAGGCGCATCAGTTCCCTTGGTATATGTATCCGTTTGGAAACAGTAATTTTCAATAAAGCTGTTCAGCGAATCCAAATTCAGGCTTCCATCATCATTCAAACGGTCAGAATATCGAACTGTATAGGTGCTGCCGCGAGGACCATAAAAAGTAATGTTTGCAATACCGGAAATATCCTGTCCAATGTCATAAATCCATACATCTCCTGATTTCCATCTGCGGACAGGTCTGTATTTCTGTCGCACACGTATCGGTTCCATCTCCATAAGCTGAAGAAGAGCCCCCGGATCCAGTGTCTGGCGTACAGGCTGCGCCGCATTTGTATAACCGGGAAGGTCCCATCCCGGATTTTCCAGACGGGCATCGTATGCTTCACCATGCCGAATGCCATTGAATTGGATCGGCCCCGGTACGGAATCCCACTGGGCATCTGAGGCGATAATATCGCAGCCTTCCGGTCCCTCCAGATGCAGCTCGCACAGTAGCTTTGGAATCGCGCGCCACGGTGCGGTCGCCGTCTGCCAGGGGTCTTTTGTAAAGCAATTATAAAAGCCATTGCCCAGAACCACGCCGATTACGTTTTCGCCATCCTCAACCAGCTCCGTCACATCATATGCGCGGTAAAGCACCCTTTTATCGTATGCAGTATACGCAGTGGAAAAATAGTCGTCTCCCACTCGCCTGCCATTGATGCTGGCTTGAAAATATCCCAGCCCAGCAATATACAGCACCGCACGCTGGGGCTTGGATGCGCAAAACGCACGGCGGACATACACGGCCTGTTTTACTTCATCCGGTTTTGTGCATTCTGCTCCTGTAATCCAGATGCCCTTCCATGGCGTGCCGCGCTTTCCCGTTGAAAAGACTGCCTCTGCCGAATCCGCGCCGCCATTTTGTCCAAGGACCTTCAGCCGCCAACGGTATTGGGTACAGGCTTCAAGCGCGCAAGCATCGGGTACTTCCATACGATTGTCTGCACTTCCCCGCCAATCGCTGCTCCAAACGGTTTCCCCGCCTTCCCGGTATATTTCAACACAAAACTGCTCTTGTTCTTCCTCATCATCAGACGATAAACACCACGAAAAAAATGGTTGTGTATCAATGAACGGTGTTTTCATGCGATTGGTTCTGAGAGAATTCTGTTCTATTTTCATAAGTGCACACTTCTTCCACCTTTTATCGATGAAGCTCCAATTTAAAGCCTACAATTTTGGCCAGCTTTTCAAGTTCATTGCTCCAATCTCCATAGACCACGGCCAAATGATGCCCATAACCTCCGTCTGCCAAAGCATGACGGAAACTGCGCGCCCCTCCTTGGATTCGACAATAAATCGCTGGACTACATTCAATCTCGCGGTAGGAACATCCTACGATTTCGCCTTTTGCAATGAGAAGTTTATCGCTGTGGCGGTCAAATCTTCCAATGGTGACGATTCGTTCAGCAACCTCCCCCATATTGATTTGGAACTTCGTTCCCCAGCCTGCGTATGTAAAATGGCCTAACATCTGCGTCGGTGGCACTGCATGACGGATTTCCAGCATTTCCTCGTCAAAACCCTCTTTCGGCCCGAAAACCATGCGAGTCATTCCCAAATCCTCCACTGGCCGCATCCCCGCATGAACCAAAGAAGGGTTTCCCATAAACGGTGCACGTTTTGTCAAATACATAAACACCATAATAGCCATCCACACATTAATATCTTCCTCACAGGCTGTCGGGATTCGTTTATCCCGCAACAGACTGTGAGTGAGACATGGTGTACACTTATTGCGCATGGGCAGACGTGAAGCGCAAAGCTCCTTACACGCGGTTGTGAAAGCGTTACAACCCAACGTTTCCATCATTTTTACCACCGCGTCGTAATAAGAAAGATCCCTACGGATATATTCAACACCTATATTGCTTCCAGTAGCCCTATTATAAATCGCCTCCGCACGTTCGGCTTGTAGCATATCTTCCTGCGTTTCCATATATGCAAAAACCTCGCGAAAAGAACGCCTTGCGCTACGTATCCCATATTTAAGGCTAAGACTGTACAAATCCGGATTTGAACTGTTAACGCTTACGGGAAACTGTTCTCCAGCCGTCAAGACAAGCAATTTCGTATTTGCTATAGCTTTTTTCACTTGCAGCAATCGAAGAAGACTGTTATATTCTTTAAAATCGTGAGCCATATAGGCATCCAAACCAATATC
>URVL01000245.1 GCA_900551265.1 uncultured Eubacteriales bacterium
CATTCAACCAATGGGTGATTGATAACCTTGTAGAAGATGACGTTGTGGTCGTCGATTTATTTGATAAGATAGTTAACGGCACTTTTGTCGGCGGAAATTTGTCAACGGCGATCGCGTCCCGTACCAGGAATGGCGGCGCCGTTATATGGGGCGGCATTCGAGATTACGAGCAAATTGTGAAAATCGAAAATTTTCAATGTTTCTTTCGCGGCGTCGATCCGAATGGTATCGGCGAGGTTACTATGGTTGGCATCAATATTCCGTGCCGTATTGGTGCGGCCACCTGTCTGCCGGGAGACGTAGTATTAGGGACCATTTCCGGCGTGATTTTTATTCCGCCGCATCTGGCTGAAGAAGTCTGTATCCATGCGGAAAAATCTCATTTACGCGATATTTTCGGATTTCAGCGTCTAAAGGAAAAGGTCTATACAACCGCACAGATTGACACGGCCTGGACCTACGACATGATGAAGGATTTCGTGAGTTGGGCATCGGAAGCGGCAGAAGCGGAGCCCTACCGTCATCTTGAATGGTCCGACGAATTGGAAAGGGCGCGTCTGCTTGAAAAGAAGACGTAGCGCATAACATGTCCGATTAAAAATATATAAAAAGCTGTGGCCTTACACTAAAATTCTGTAAGGCCACAGCTTTTCATCTTGAAACGATTAGTAGTTGTTTTGTCCCTGACGATTGTTCTGGTTCTGCTGGTTATTGTCCTGGGTCTGATTATTCTGCTGGTTACGGTTATTTTTGTTCTGCTTATTCGAAGACATATGACTCTCCCCCTTCTTTTGGAATCATTTCTACTATTCCACAAAACTTCGTTCTTTATACCACTTATCAGCCTGAAAATTAAATTTCAACTAATTCATGAAAAGTTTACCCTTCAAATGACCAAAAAGCGTAAAAAGCACGTAGAATTATGAGTAACAACTTGACTTTCCAACTGTGGTTTTTTATACTGACTCTATCAACCAGAATCAGGGAGGTTATTGCCATGGCCTTTGAAAAACAGAGAATTGTGGGGACCAAAAACGCGCCCAAACTGGTTTCCGTGTCTCCCGCCGCACCGGATATTCTAGAATTTCGTGTGCAACAGGGCTATATCGTCGGCGGCACGCAGATTGCCTATCAGCCTGAGGAAGGTGAAACGCTGGAGTCGGATGATCGAATCCCGGAAATCACATAGATTATGAAAGACGGAAGGCGTGCTGGTATTTTAGTGCGGGACAGCATACAGGGCGATCAGCGCTACCTATGGGAAAATCTTGCAGGCGATACGTTGGATACCTGTGCTGCCGTCGATCCATCCAGTTATTCAGTTACCGGTGCGCAAGTTTGTGCTGTCTGGCGTAAAACCAAGCCAAACGATATTGCCGAATACTCTCATTTTCATAATTTATATTCTCCAGTTTTTGCGGGAAAAACAAAACCTGACAATATCACACAGGGCCGTTCCGATTTTTGCTATGACCACGTCTTTTATCTTGTCCTGGATCATGCGCCGGCGGAAGGAGATGTGCTGACGCTTTCTTTTCCGAGACTGAAGTTGGATTGTGAGAGTGTGACTTATACACATGATACCCGCAACACGCACTCCCGCTCTGTTTTTACAACGCAAATTGGTCTTCGGCCGAAAGATCCCGGAAAAAAAGGTTACCTCTCCTGCTGGCTCGGTACGGGAGGCTCACTCACATTTGGCTGTAAAACATTTTATGTGATACAGGAAGAAACAAATACAATTGTCTACAGTGGACCAATTACTTTGCAGCATGACGGCAGTGCTTATCCTTTCAGCACAGAAGCTGTTTCATCCAATACGCCGGTCTATGAAATGGATTATACGGAATTGTCTACGCCCGGCACCTATCGCCTATGGGTCCCCGGCGTCGGCTGCAGCTATTCCTTTACGCTTACAGAAGACGCTTGGCTGAATGCCTTTCGTGTCTCTGCACAGGGGCTATATCATCAACGCAGCGGGATTGTCTGTGGCGAGCCTTACTCCACATTTCATCGGCCTCTTGCTTACGGAAAGGATACAAGGCCCATTTATGCTTCAACCTGTACGCTCTTTATGAGCGGCAACGGCGTAAATTGCTTTAATTCTGATAAGGATAACTTTGGTAATTTAGTCTCTGGAAAAACAGAAGAACTGGTAGACAATGCTTGGGGCGGATATTTTGACGGTTGTGATTGGGACCGCCGCATTCAGCACCTCGTTTCTTCCCGACGTCTTCTGGAACTCTATCTCATGTTTCCCTCTTATTTTTCAAAAGTGAAATTATCCATTCCGGAGAGCGGAAACGGAATACCGGACATTATTAATGAATCGAACTTCGGCCTCGATTGTTATCGCCGCATGCAAACGTC
>URVL01000246.1 GCA_900551265.1 uncultured Eubacteriales bacterium
CTGGCGTTTTCAATGTTGCAGCCTTGAAACACCCGGCCGTCGGCGCTAAGCAGCGCAGCACCCACGGCGTAGCGGCTGTAAGGGCAGTAGCTTTGTTCCATCTGAGGTAAGACGGACTCCAGCACGGCTCCGCTCCAAAAGGATTACTTTCCATTCCTTTTCCAAATCGTTTATCATGCGGCTGATTCCCGATTGAGAATAGTTCAACACTTCCGCCGCTTTAGTAAAACTGCCATATTCAACAGTTCGGATAAATGCCATATATTTGAGGATGTTCATATCCATTTTATCAGCACCATTTCATCTGAATTTGTGATTTATTCCATGAAAAACATACGCTTTTGTAATTGGCGATTTTATGCTACACTAATTATGCAAAGTTTTCAAGAAGAAAAGAGGAAAGAATTATGTTTTTTGTCAGCGATATTCATAACGAGGCCCCCGAAAAGTTCAGAACATCTTTGCAGGAACGGGTCTATCATGTGTTGGCCGATCTGCATATCCCATATGAGCGCGTCGAAACAGACGAGGCAATTACAATGGAGGACTGTGTTCAAATTGACGAAAAGTTGAACATGAAAATGGTAAAAACGTTGTTTCTTTGCAACCGTCAGCAGACACAGTTTTACTTATTCATTATGGCGGGTGACAAGCCTTTCAAATCAAAAGATTTCAGTACCGCGCTGGAGGTTGCTCGCGTGTCCTTTGCTCCTGCCGACTTGATGGAACAAATGCTGGGGACAAAAATCGGTGCGGCCACCGTGTTCAGCGCGTTACTGGACACAGAAAATAAAGTGCAGATTGTCTTTGACAAAGATGTTTTGAAAGAAAAATGGTACGGGTGTAGCGATGGTACGACCACGGGGTATATGAAAATTCAAACGGAGCAGATTGTCCATCATTTTCTGCCCTATACCAAACACAATCCTGCAATCATTGAGGTATAACAATGGGACTTTATCAGAATAGAATTGTTGTAAAAGTGGGAACCTCCACGCTTACAAATGAGATGGGAAAAAGCGATCTCCGTTCCTTTGACCGGCTGGCCTGTGTTCTGTCCGACATTCAAAATATGGGATTTGAGGTAATCCTGGTTTCCTCCGGCGCTATCGCCGTAGGCACAAACAAGCTAAAAATGCAAAGCCGCCCCACCAATATGCGGCTGAAACAGGCCGCCGCCGCAGTGGGGCAATGCAGTATCATGTTTTTGTATGACAAATTTTTTGGTGACTATGATAAAACCATCGCCCAGATCCTGCTAAATGCCGAGGACATTGGCCAGGAAGAAAAGAAAGAAAATCTAACAAACACGTTTAACGCTTTGCTGGAAATGGGGGTGATCCCCGTTGTCAATGAAAATGATTCTGTCAGCTATAAAGAGATAGAATCCGAGGAACGGCTGTTTGGAGACAACGATATGCTTTCTGCCGTGGTTGCTGTATTGTGCAAAGCAAAAAAATTGGTGATTCTCTCCGACATTGACGGCTTATATGATGGCGATCCCCGTCTGCACCCCGGTGCAAAATTGATTCAGCGCATTGAGCGCATAGACGATAGTGTTTATTCTCTGGCTGGCGGCGCTGGTTCCCGCCGTGGAACTGGCGGTATGCGAACAAAACTGCAAGCTGCCGAACTTGCCACAGCGCAAGGAATTGATACTGTTATCACAAACGGAAAATCCCCCCAGGCGATTTATGATATTGTCGGAGGCGTGAATGTCGGCACCTTATTTGTTGGGAAGTGCGGCAAATGAACGGTGCATACATTAAATATTTTCTTGCACTACTGCTTTTTGGTTCAAACGGCCTTGTGGCAAGCTATATTGAATTGACCAGCTCTGAGGTTGTGCTTTTGCGCTCCCTGCTGGGGAGCGTCCTGCTCATGGGAATTTTCTATTTTACAGGACATCGGTTTACCGCCGCCCTACACAATAAGCGGGATTTCTTCTTTATCGCCTTGTCAGGAGTAGCCATGGCCGCAGACTGGCTGTTCCTTTTTGAAGCCTACGCACAAATCGGCGTCAGTTTAGGAATGTTAATCAATTATAGCGGCCCGGCCATCGTCGTTGCGCTTTCGCCTGTCATATTCAAAGAACGGGTAACATGGCAAAAGCTGATTGCTTTACTTTTGGCGCTTGCTGGTGTGTTTCTAATAAGCGGACAAGCCGCTGTGGAGGGAATCAACCTTTGGGGATTGCTTTGTGCGGTGCTATCGGCGCTCTCCTATGCGGTGATGGTGATTTGCAATAAAACGTCCAAACAGATTGTTGGAATTGAAAATGCTGCTTTACAGCTATTCTTTGCATTTTTGACGGTGGCCGCCTTTGTCGGCTACAAACAGGGATTTTTCATGGAGATCCATTCCGG
>URVL01000247.1 GCA_900551265.1 uncultured Eubacteriales bacterium
AAAAACCTTAACGCGGCTAAAACGCCATCTGCTTACTTGCATCGTTCAGCAGCGGAACTCACAGGTGAAAATTCACATTGCCATGCGGAAAACGCTCTCAGCCGGCGACGTTTTCTCTCTTTTGCGCACAAACGGCACATGCTAGCTGGCCTTTCAGCCCCTGATCATCGTCATTACAATATCGAAAAATATTCTAGCATACAAAACTACACTTTTCAACTGTTATTTTGCACAACGATATTCCTGCTATTCAAAAATGAAAAATTCACTTTGCAACATAGAAAAACTCATAGTACGCCGCCACTGCTGCCAATGCCACAAGAAATAACAGCACCAAAACGGCCACATGCCGCTTGGTCAACGTCAAGTCTGGCTGTTCGCCGACCGGCAGCTGTAACCGGCGCAACACAGGCAGCATAATGCCGATAAACATCATTAAAAGGACAGCTTCCAGAGGAAAAATTAACAGATTTTTTGCAATGCGCGGAAGCAGATAGATCAGCACGGACTTCCCATACATCCAGGAAAGCGCCAGCGGCGTCAATATAATATTGAGCACAACATTGACAGTCAGCTTTGCACTGAAGATACGCACAGGGCTCAGGCGTGTGCGATAGAAAAAAAGCGCATATGTAAAGGACCCCAGCGCCTCAATCAGCGTAAATGGAAGGAAGAACGCCCCCTTGGGAAAGAGCAGGCATCCCAGTAAATCACACACTGTACCGGACAAAAAGCCAAGCACCGGACCATACACCATACTACCAACTGCATTGACAAAAAAGCCAACCGTAATGTAAAGGTTCTCTCCTACCGGGATTGACAGAGATTTCAGCGCCACACGCACCGCCACCAGCAACGAGGCCAATACCAGCATACGCGTACTTTTCAGTTCGGCGCATGCCTGACGCCAATAGTCGCGGGAAAACGGGGTCCGGTAAGTATTCATAAGGTTGTTCACTCCCATTGCGCGTCTTTTGTAGGACGCAGTTATACTTCAATTAGGCCTAACGAGATTTTCCAGGCAAGAATGCGTGCAACAGATGCATTAATTCGATCTTCCTGAATGACGCCATCCTCCACTGCACGCAAAACAGCGTTAATATGCGTCTCGTAATCCGAAGTCAGCAGCATATCGTTTCCGGCGAGCACTGCCTGTACCGCGGCAGACGTTCCATCCGTAAAATCGGTGATGCCCTCCATGTCCAAATCGTCTGTCAGGACGACTACATCATCTCCCAGCCTTTCCCGCAGGATTTCATGCACGGCAGGAGAAAGCGATGCAGGATACTCCGAATCAAACGCCTCCACAATATTGTGGCAGACCATTACCGCGTCCGCGCCACTTTGGACGCCCGCCTCAAACGGCAGAAAATCAGATACATAAAAATCATCGGCAACACGATGGTCAATAACCATACCCTCGTGCGTATCCGCACAGTTCCCATAACCGGGGAAATGCTTCAATACGCTGCCGATTCCCTCTTCGCTCATAACTCCAACAACTTGTGACACATACTCTGAAACAGACGCAGCATCGCCTCCGAAGCTGCGGTCATATATAAAATCATTTTCGTTCGATGAGATGTCGCACACCGGAGCCAAATTGACGTTAATTCCAAGCGAGAGCAAAAGCTGAGATTTTTCATGCGCGTCGGAAACAACCAGCTCCATCCCGCCCTCGGAAAACAAGTCCCGCGGGGACAGGAAACGAGTCTCCCGCAAATTCTGATTTGAACTGACCCGTACCACCGTGCCGCCTTCTTCGTCCACGCCGATTAGTAGCGGCACTTTTGCGTTTTCCTGAAAACCATCCAACATGGTGCGCACCTCGTCGGCAGTCAGGCCAGATAAATTAGACGCAAACAAAATATATCCGCCGAGCGCATATTGCGACAGCACGTCCACAGCGCCGGAAGCCGGGCAACCGACAAAAAACATCTGTGCCACACGCTCCTCCAACGTCATCTCAGAAAGGAGCGACTGGATCTTTTCTTCCACCGGATCCGCTTCAACCGGAGGTTCCTCAGGTTCTTCTTCCTCTGTTGCCGGGATCACGGTATATCCCAAGTTTTCCTCTTTAGAGCCGTTCTGGTCAGGTTCATTTGCCGCAAGCTCGTCCTGCGGCAGACTGGGCGTACCAGACAGCCCGCCACGCGAACATCCAAAAAGTGACACGGCGCAAAAGAAAAACAAGATTATGTAAATATTAAACTTTTTCATGTAATAGCCCCTTATCAACCGGTGGCACGCGCCTATATATTTGAAACATACTCCCCCTTATCCAAAATGCTGCCACCAACGCCAACGGTTCCAAAATTTTTCATTTT
>URVL01000248.1 GCA_900551265.1 uncultured Eubacteriales bacterium
CAACTGGCCCGCCAGGAACGGGACAAGCCCCGCGACCGGGGGCCGGAGCGGTAAAGGGTACGGCGTTTTACCGACCCCTCACGGGGGTGTCATGTTTCGTGACGCCCTTTGTACACAGAAAAACCGCCGTACAGGTTTCCCCATACGGCGGCAGCACTCTCATTTATCGAACAGGTCGCTGTGCGTCCCGGTGCGGGCCAGCGTCAGCACCAGCACATCGTCCTCAATGCGGTAGATGAGCAGCCAGTCCGGCTGAATGTGGCATTCCCGATGCCCCACCCAATCGCCGGTCAACTCATGGTCTTTGTTTTTCTCTGGCAGTTTTTCGCCCCGTGACAAGGCCCGGATGATGTCATCCAGCAGGCCGATGTCCATGTGGCGCTTCATCGCCAGCTTGTAGTCCTTTTTGAACTTTGTCGTCCAAACAATGTCGCGCTTCATTTTTTCAGCTCCCGGAGGGCTTCTTCCACATCGGAGTAGTGCTTCACGCTGGGATCACGCGCAATCCGTTCTGCCTCCAACATGGCGGCAATGGTTTCCTTGTTGGGCTGTTCCAGCCTGACTTCAAAGGGAAAGCCACCGGCGCGGAGCGACTGACGCAGAAAGACATTGATTGCTGTGGTAAGGTTCACGCCTAATTCGTTGTAAAGCGTTTCGCACTGCTTTTTGATGTCGCTGTCCATACGGACGCTGAAATTTGTCGTGTTAGCCATTGTATCAGCCCCTTTCAAGTTTATTGCACTTATAGTATATGCCATTTGCAACGCAAAATCAACTCAATAGCCTTGAAATTCACAAAAAATTAAGGAGGAACCGCCTATGACTACCGCTCACTATCTTGTGACCGTCCACCTGAATATCGATCTGCCCCTTGCCCTGTTGCAGCGGAAAGCAGACGCGCCCACCGGCCCGGAGCCGGAGGCCCATGCCTGCCAGGGCTGCGGCAACTGCGGCAGAAGTACAGGCAGAATACGAAAACTATAAAAGTGCGCTTGACAGAAAACATGTAAAGTACAAAATTGCAGAGGAACTGCCACAGGAAGACGGTTCCATCATCATTCGAATCAAGAAGCAGTATAACAGTTATGATGTCGGAGATTATCTTGACTAAAGTGGGTTTATGAACCTGCCTTGGAGAAAGCGGCCCGAACGGAACCATCCGTTCGGGCCGCTTTTTTGCGGGATACACTATCCGGCATGCCTTTGCTTTTTATCTTTTCGCCGGTCAAAAAATTTTTGCAGGGCGTCAAGCCACGAGGCAACCGTATTCATAACGGGATTTGCCAGCAAGGCAAAGACTACAAGGATTAAAATATCCGGCCACGCGAGTACCGTTAACTCGAAAAAGTCCTTCAGGAAGAAAAAAGACACGGCAAATGCAACGGAGATCAGCAGTACCATGGCAAACCGGAGACCGTTATAAGGCTGGCTGGTACGATGCACCATTAAAATTCCTACAATCCCCATAACGGCGGTACAGATTGTGGAAAGCGAATCTTCGCTGATATCAAAGGCCAAATAAAACAGCAGAATACCGACGATTAAAAAAAGATTGGCCATAGCCGCAGGGAGCGCACGAAAAATCACATTCTTAAGAAAGTGTCCTACGACGCGGTTTTTATTTGGTTCCATGGCAAGGACAAAAGAGGGAAAACCGATCGTCAATGCGCTGACGAGACTGAGTTGCGCGGGCGTAAAGGGGTAGGGCAGCGCGGCAAAGAGGGTGATGAAAGCAAGACAAAAAGAGAAAATATTCTTGACGAGGTATAGGGAAGCGGAACGTTCAATATTGTTAATCACGCGCCGCCCTTCCTGAACAACGTCCGGCATGGAGGAAAAGTCGGAATTCATCAGCACAATATGCGACACCTGACAGGCTACGTCACTGCCGGACGCCATGGCGACGGAACAGTCTGCCGCTTTCAAAGCCAGGACGTCATTCACGCCGTCGCCGGTCATTGCGACCGTATGCCCTGCGGCCTTCATGGCGCGTACGAGTTTCCGCTTTTGCTCCGGTGTGACCCGGCCGAACACGGTATACTCTTCTGCCGCACTGTTTAGCGCCGACTCTGTCTTAAGTGTGCGGGCGTCGATACATTTTTCCGCATTGGGGATACCCGCCCGTTTTGCCACTTCGGAAACTGTGGAAGGATTATCACCCGAAATTACTTTTACCGTTACGCCCTGCTCCCGGAAATAACGGAACGTATCCGGCGCCTCCTCGCGGATTTTATTGCTGAGAAGGAGAAGAGCCAGAGGCCGCACATCTCCGGTCAGCGCCTCGTCGGCCAGCTG
>URVL01000249.1 GCA_900551265.1 uncultured Eubacteriales bacterium
ACGCCGGCGGCGCGGTGGGGCACCACGGAGGACCTTGTGGGTCCGGCGGTGTTCCTTGCCAGCGACGCTTCCAACTTCGTCAACGGCCATGTGCTGTATGTGGACGGCGGCATCCTCGCCTACATCGGCAAGCAGCCGTAGATAAGGATGAAACAAGCACCCATTTGATATGAACCTCCTATGTTTTGATAGTTTGATTGCCAGACATCTTCCATTCTACTACACAGAAGGTTCTTCCTTTTGTAAAAGCCTTTTCTCCCAGTTGAACTGGGGAGTGTTTAGCTAAAGAGACAATAAAAGCCGGGAGGAGCATAATGTTCCTCCCGGCTGATAGTATTTCTGGCTTTTTCTGAATTATGCCGCGATGTATTCAATTAGAGGTTTACCATATGTTCCTTTATACGGGGCATCCAGACTGATTGTCTGTGGGCGCCGGTTTTGCTTACGCCTCTCGGTGTTGACGGCAGATTTCATGGCAGACACAGCCAATGTGGTAAAACTGTATCGCCACAGTTGCGGAAGAGTGAACCAACGCTTGACCGTCAAAAGATAGCGTAGGACAACAACATCAAACCAGTCGTCGGCCGGTAATTTTTTCTCGTTGAGGAACCACCAGACGATTGAGAGATGTTCCTCTGAAAAATCGGCTTCCTCCGGTGTGAGTTTCCGCTCACGCAGGGCTTTGAGTTCTTCAAAGGAAAGCACTGTCTGATCTGTCTTTGTACCGGTTATGCCGTTTGTATTATCCACATATTTGATATTCTGTTCCATTTTTCTTCCTCCTTGCGCCGCTGCTATGCGGCATACTTTGTCAATGTTTGTTCGTCGATTTCGCAAATTGGGTATGACGTATATCCCAATGTAATGGTGGTGAGCTTTTTCTTGACAAGCCCGATGCGCTGCATCTGCTTTGTCAGTTTATTGTCGGGGCCTGTAATATCCCTGATTGCGGTGCAGTGATTTTTCATCGGCCCGAGATTTATGGTAAGAGGGACAACCGGCAGGACTCCGCGATCCGTTCGCCGGCAGATTGTGATTGCCAATGCGCCGCTGTTTTTGTAATACCCTGTTTTAAAGCAGCATTGGGGGATGCACACTCCGTTTAAGTTCAGCGGAAATGATTTCTTCAATCGCAGCCACCCTTTCAGGCGCAGGAACGCAAAGGCTTCAAATGCGCATGATCGATGCGCACCTGGAGTTCACGTGCAAATCCCTGCAATGTATTGAATTCTCCATCCACTTCGGAGATTTGGCGCTGGAAGAGCGCCTCATAACGCCTACGTTTCTCACCAAGCTCACGAATTTTGGATACCCAGCGTGCCATGATGGTCGGACTTTCGCATCCGGTGTTGATCAGGTGGCTGGCCCGTTCCTGGTATGTCTCAATTTCCTTTTTGAGCGCAACATAAAATTCATGCGCCATTTTTTCACGTTGGCGCTCATTGTCCACGACATACATACTGTTCACATCCACCTGATTTTCGCTAAGAGCATGTTCGTTCATCGTTTCCAGAAAGTCCTCAAAAATATCGATTTTTGCCATGTGCTGCCGCGGGACAAAATACATACCGCCGCGCGACTGTACTTTGACGGCCTCCATGTCATCCAGCATTTTGCCGAGCACGGTATCCATCTGCCTGCGGTTGACGCAGCGACGGTACAACTGAAAGCTTTCCTGAACCTGGTCAAAATACGGCAAGGCATCCGCAATCGGATTGTAAGCTGCGTCCTCCAGCGTGATGATTTCGCTATCTTTATCCAAAACGATATTGGCAAGTTTGGTATATGCAGCCTCCTTCTTCCGAAAGTGATACGATAGCTTGGTTGAGTGCCTCCCAGAGAAGCTTATAGGCATTCTCCTCATTATCAGCAGTGTAGTCCGCCAGTATAAAGGACTCGACAAGCTGTTTACAGGCGTCGCTGCGCTCCATGCCCGCATGGCCCATCATGCTGTCCGCCTGGTTGGTCGCAAGCAGGACAGCGTATTCTTCCGATACCGTAACAGGGACCGGCTGTTCCCCCACCTCTGCTTCCGTTATGCCAGACGAATCTTCATCCTCGGCATCGACGTCCGATTCCGCTGTTTCGCTGCCGGAAGCCGGTTCCGAGTCAGCGTCCATTTCATCGGATGTCATACTGTCGGAAGCAGGCAGTGAGCTGCCGGTTTCAGCCTCCGACCCCGCAGAAGTGCTGCCGTGCTCCCATACCCGATTTGCCGGACAGAAAAACAATCTGTATAATGGAAAGGGGTAATGAAAAATGTCAACCAAAGAACGA
>URVL01000250.1 GCA_900551265.1 uncultured Eubacteriales bacterium
CGGTCTGCGCCTTCCTGTGTAAATGCCGGATGCTTTTCGTCTTGCTGGGCGCGCAGGCTCTCTGTCGTGCCATTTTTACTGTAAAGATGACAAGCAATACGTGCCTCATAACGGCCTTCATCACGAAGCGGACCGCCATTTAGACCACAAGAGGTAACTTCCGCCTGATGGAATGCCTTGCCGTCAAAATAAATTTCTTCGGCACATGCCTGACGCGAAAAGAAATGACGGTTGGTCTGCCGGTGATAGAAAACATACCACTTCCCATTTACAAAGGCGACACTCCCGTGTGTATTACCGCGGTAATTGAGCGCTTCTGTATTGCCATTGACGCCAATGTCGGAATTGGAAACCAGAACGCCTCCGAAATGATAATCGCCCATTGGGCTATCGGCGACTGCCCAGCACAATTCGTGCATCCAGGTGGATGAATAAATGAAATAATACTTCCCGTTAATCTTACGAATGGAACTTGCCTCGAAGAAGGGATGATCTGCAAATTCCGTACCATCGGCATCATTTATAATAGGCAGATTGTGATAAGGCCCATCTTTAATGGTCACCATGTCCTGTTCCAGTTCCATTTTCATACTGTCCTTATCCGTGATCGCCGTCTTGTAGCGAGGACTATTGCCCGAGAACAGATAAATTCGCTGATCATCATCAATGAAAATACCCGGATCAAACTGACGGATTTCACCAATTCCGCCGCCGAGAATATCGCCGTTGGGATAGTGGACAAAATCTAAAAACTCAAAAGGACCAACAGGCGTATCGGCAACGGCAACACCGATCTCTTTAAAAAAATCAAGACAGTAATAGAGATAATATCGACCGTCGTTACCCTGGCAAACGTCCGGCGCCCAAAGTTTATGCTCGCCGTCAGCATTGCGGGGATCCTGCTCTTTTCTGAAAATCACACCTTCATAGCGCCAGTCGGAGAGATCATCCTCCGGCGCAGACCAGCAGACGTAATCGTTCTGGCAATAAACGGCGCCATCAAAGCAGTCGTGACTTCCATAGATATACAATCTGCCGTTAAAAACACGTGGTTCCCCGTCCGGTATATACTCATAACTGGGAAGGTAGGGGTTAAAAACTTGTCTTTTCATGCTTCTGACTCCTTCTGTATTCTCAAAATCAAAAAGGGCACAAAAACCCGCAAAATCAGTATACTGCATTTTGCACAACTGTGCAAGAGAAATGACATCTATTTAGATATAAAAATCATATTTCGAATCTGGTGATGAAAAGGCACAGCATATCTTTACGATACGCTGTGCCTTTATAATAATTTATGGATGGCTATTTTTTATTATGGAAATCATGAAAGAATGTTAATAATGAGTGTTTTTAGATCATCTGTCACGGTATAATATTCACCCAAAGCAGAGATTAAAGAAACATCTTCATAATAAGACAGTTCTAAAACGGCCCCTGTATGAGACGTTAAAGCAATTGTTACACCGTCTGTCACAACGGCCTTTTCACCAGCGTTTGTGCAGGCAGACAACAGGGAGTAAAATTGCTCGAGTTCCTCTGAATTCAGCGCTTCGGCTTCGCCGTCAGCACTGATGATCTGCGCGGAAGTAATATTTGACACAGCATAGATGGCATACATGGGGAGGATGGTATCCAGCGTTTGCACCGACGTATTGTCCGTGAAGCCGTCCAATACACAGAAGGAATAAGCGTCATCCTTACCTGCAATTAAAATTGCGCGGCATCCATAAGCCGGATAGGCATATAACGTCACCTGATCGTCTGCCGTAGCAAACACTGCCCCCATCATATCGTCCGTAATCACATTGGGAAGTCCCAGCGAGGCCAACTCTGTCTCATCCGTTATCATGCGGTAACGATATTCTTCAAAGGTGCAGGATTCAGCTTCCAGTACTTCATTTGGCGTGTCATCGGTTTCCGGATCTCCGGACTCGCCCGATATGACTGTGTCAGGTGTATCGGATACAGTGCCGTCGTCTGAAGCGGGCGAATCGGAATCTTGCTGGTTTTGATTTTGATTGCTTAGAAGAAGTTGAGAACCAACCAAAATCGCGATAAGGCAAATTGCTGTCACAATATAAGAAATTGCAACGCG
>URVL01000251.1 GCA_900551265.1 uncultured Eubacteriales bacterium
TGATTATATTGAAGGTCTGTCTCCTGCAATTTCCATTGATCAGAAAACAACGTCCAAAAATCCGCGTTCCACGGTCGGAACTGTGACGGAGATTTATGATTACCTGCGTCTTTTGTGGGCGCGTATTGGTATTCCACACTGTCCAAAATGCGGAAAGGAGATTCGCCAGCAAAGCATTGACCAGATCATCGACCAGCTTTTTTCCCTGGGTGAAGGGACGCGCCTTTCTGTGTTGGCGCCTGTTGTTCGGGCACGAAAAGGAGAGCATGCCAAGATTTTTGAAGATGCACGCCGTTCCGGTTATGTTCGTGCGCGGGTGGATGGGAATATTTATGACCTCTCCGAGGAGATTAAACTGGAGAAAAATAAAAAACACTCCATTGAGATTGTTGTAGACCGTATTGTAATCCGGGAGGACGCGCGCTCGCGTTTGACAGACTCCATTGAAGTGGCCGCAAAACTTTCCGGCGGTCTTGTTATGGCAGACATTGTGGATGGAGAAACCATACTTTTTTCTCAGAGCTATGCGTGTCCGGATTGTGGAATTTCCATCGAGGAAATGTCGCCGCGCGCGTTTTCTTTTAATAATCCTTACGGCGCATGTCCAACCTGTACGGGGCTTGGCATGCAACAGAAGATTGATCCGGATCTCATTATCTCCAAGCCGGAGCTTTCTATCAATGAAGGCGCTATCAAAGCGACTGGCTGGACGGCGAATGATCCCGGAAACGGCGCCGCCTGTATGTTCCGCGCACTATCCGAACAGTATGGTTTTTCGCTTGATGTGCCGGTACGCGATTTGCCGGAAGATGTCATTCATCTCCTGCTGTATGGGAATAAGGGGGAGAAGATCGCCGTTAAATACCCGAACCTGAAGCGGCCTATCATGCAATCCTATGAGGGCATCATCCCGAATTTGGAGCGCCGCTATCAGTATACGGAAAGCGAATACATGAAAGCGGAAATTGAGGAGTACATGAGCGAGGTGCCCTGTCCGGACTGCGGCGGCAAGCGGCTTAAGAAAGAAGTGCTGGCAGTCACGGTAGGCGGGAAAAACATATATGAGTACTGTACGCTTCCCGTTACAGAGGCGAAAGACTTTATTGAGCATTTGACGCTGTCCCCGAAAGAAGAGATGATCGCGCATCGCATTATTAAGGAGATTCGTGAACGCCTGGGTTTTTTACAAAGTGTCGGCCTTGAATATTTGACGCTGTCCCGTTCGGCGGGAAGCTTGTCTGGCGGAGAAAGCCAGCGGATTCGCCTTGCAACGCAGATCGGGTCCTCTCTAATGGGCGTGCTTTATATTTTGGACGAACCGTCTATCGGACTGCACCAGCGTGATAATCAGAAACTGCTTGCCACACTCAAGCACCTTCGCGATCTGGGGAATACGCTTGTTGTGGTAGAACATGATGAGGATACGATGTATGCCGCCGACTATATTGTAGATATTGGTCCGGGTGCAGGTATTCATGGCGGTGAAGTGGTGTGTACCGGAAATGTAGAAGACATCAAAGCGTGTCCAAATTCCCTGACCGGTCTTTATCTCAGTGGGAAACGCCGCATTGAACTGCCGGAAAAACGCCGTGAGGGTAATGGCCACAGCGTTGTGATTCGTGGAGCAAGGGAAAACAATTTAAAGGGGATCGACGCGGAGATCAAGCTGGGGACGCTGACCTGCGTAACGGGTGTTTCCGGATCCGGCAAATCGTCGCTCATCAATGAAATTCTTTATAAAAGCCTTGCCTATGAATTAAACGGCGCTCGCCAGCACGCGGGAAAGCATGACCGGATCGACGGGATTGAGCATCTGGACAAGATTATCAATATTGATCAGTCGCCGATTGGACGTACGCCGCGATCCAACCCTGCAACTTATACAGGTGTGTTTGGTGATATTCGCGAACTCTTTGCCCGCACGCAGGATGCGAAAATGCGCGGCTATGGTCCGGGCCGTTTTTCGTTCAATGTGCGCGGAGGACGGTGCGAGTCCTGTTCCGGTGACGGCCTGATAAAAATTGAAATGCACTTTTTGCCCGATATCTATGTACCGTGCGATGTCTGCCATGGCATGCGCTATAA
>URVL01000252.1 GCA_900551265.1 uncultured Eubacteriales bacterium
GCGCAAATGCCTCGGCTGGAAGTCCCCTTTTGAGGTTTTCTTCAATACGCTGTTGCACTTGACTTGACAATTCAAGAGGAAAAATCACAGCAGGACTTTTGACATTCCTTCTGACCGGCAGCAGATGGCAGATTATCTGAATCTTGAAAGGACGGCGTTGTCGAAGGAACTGGGCCGGATGAAGCAGGAGCAGATTATTGACTTCCAAAAGAACCACTTCAAAATCCTTCCGTAGAGTCGGTAATGCAGAAAATATGATATAATAGAAACAGAACCACAGTAGGAGAATATTATTGGATGGACCAAAAAGAAAATTAGTCATACAAGGCGGTGGAAGACCAAACGGCAACACGTCGCAGTTGATGCCACAGGACGGGGACGCAACGGGCAGATTGGAGGCCACAAGGCATGATGAAGCGGAGGTGTCTATTAGAAAAAACTGTGCGTGTTCTTATTGCAGGGGCCATCATAGCCGCTGTTGCGGTTGGATTCTATTTGATCGGCTACAAAACCGCATATGACAGGATAGAAGAAGGCAGTTCTGTGCAGGCAGTCTTTCCTCAGACTTTTTATGCGGAAATTACAGATATCAGCGGAGAGCTATTTACGGTAGATGGACTTGAGATCAATGACATCAATTTCCGCGGTGATTTCACCTTTTCAATAGTCACGGAAACAGAACTGGTATGGCGTGGCAATAAAATGCGGTTGGACGAGTTTAGTATAGGTGACACAATAGCCATAAGTTTTACGGGTGCTGTCCAGGAGACATATCCCGGCCATATTCAGGATGTTATTCGTGTGCAGCTGTTAGACGATGAGAAGCAGGGAGGCGCAAATAGAAAACGGGAACCACAAATCTGATGATATCATCGACTTAGCGCATAAAATGCCCATTCACATCAATGTGTGGATGGGCATTTTCATATATAAGCGTGCATATTTGTGCCAGTTTCCAGTCGGCATCCTCTTTACGTGCGTTGAAGGAATCAGTATATGACCCCGTGAAAATATGGCTCCTATTTTTTCAGCATATCCCGAACAGCTTGGGGTGTGCTTCCAAACTTCTGCTGAAAAGCGTGATAGAAGTTGGATACGCCGTGGTACCCAACGGCAGCCGCAATCTCCTGCACCGGCATATCGCTCTGATCTAAAAGTTCAAGCGCCTGTTCCATCCGCAAGGTACGCACATACTCGCCAATGCTTTTTCCCTCCGTCAATTGAAACGCCTTTTGAAGCTTGTTTTTGTTCATGGCAACCTGTTTGCAAAGGTCCAATATGGAAGGTATATTTTGCAGATTGCTTCGGATGAGCCGTTTGGATTCCGCAACGGCGGCAAGCTCCGCTTCGCTCAGATAGACAGGCTGCGTGGCGGAATATCTATGAACCAGTTCCAACAGGAAGCCAGCTGCCGCCAGCCCCTGTCCCCGCATCCAGATTTGGAAGGGCTCGCCTATCAAGGGGCATCGCTCGATACGCTGATAAATTTCTATCAGTTCCGGGGAGTGGATTTCTCCGGAGCCTATGGAGCATTTCGCATCCTCCCAAAAGCTGTCATAGAGGCGTACGCCGTTTTCCTGAAAGAACTGTTCCTGAAAGTACATACCATGGAACCGCAGACGCTGTCCTTTGGCCAGCTTCAAAAAGTGCGGCGCGGGAGAATTGAGCACAAAGCAGTTGATTCCGGCGGTTGATTCCCGCACATCGGATTTTCGCATGTAGCTGAGATAGCGTCCCTCCTCATGAAAGCCAATACCGAGATACCGCTGATGAATCTGGGAGCGGAAAATCACATCTTCGGGTGGTGTAAAATCCACTGCGGCTACGCAAAAGTCATGGAGATCGCCCCAGAACCGGATATATGAACTCTTGCCGGGGAAAGTAAAGCGTGTTCCGTTCCCCGTTTTCTGTCGATCTGCCCCAAAGGAACCGTAAAAACGAAATGTTTCATCAATATTGCGTATGGTGACCATCGTATCATCTCCTTGCCGTGTGCTGAAATGGCACACGGTTTTCTGTTTTGGCACGAA